>JADLCV010000121.1 GCA_020846995.1 Paracoccaceae bacterium | reverse complement strand
GTCGTCATCGCCCCCGGGCTTAGCCTGCGCCCGCCCGCCGGAAAAGCCAATTCGCCGTGACGGGCGCGGCCGCCGCCGCCGCGCCCCCCGCCGCGGCGACACCCCGCGCCCGCGCCGCCCCTGCCCGCCCGCACTCCCGCCCGCACTCCCGCCCGCGCTCCCGGCGGTGCATCCGCCGGCGCCGCCGGGCCCCCGCCCGGCTGCGCGCCCGCCCGCGCTCCCGGTCGCGCGCCCGCCGGCGCAGGACCCTCGCCGGGCCGCTCGCGCCGCCATCCGCCGGCCAGCGCCCCCGCCCCCGGGGCTCGCCGCCCCTGCCCGGCGGTCCCGCTCACCCCCCCCCGGCCATCCGGTCGCGGAGGGTGAGGAGGTCGGCCCAGGCCTCGCGCTTGGCGGCGGGATTGCGCAGGAGGTAGGCGGGGTGGGTCATCGGCAGCGCCGGCCGCCCGGCCGCCGCCGTCCAGCGCCCGCGCAGGCCGAGGATGCCGCTGCGCCCGAGCAGCGCCTGCGCCGGCGTGTTGCCCATGATGACGAGGACCTCGGGACCGGCAAGGTCGATGTGGCGCTCGAGGAAGGGCGTCATCAGCGCCACCTCGGCCGCCGCCGGGGTGCGGTTGCCGGGCGGCCGCCAGGGCAGGACGTTGGCGATGTAAAGCGCGCGGGCGGGGTCGGCGGCATCGCGGGCAAGGCCGATGGCGGCGAACATGCGGTCGAGAAGCCGGCCGGCGCGGCCGACGAAGGGGCGGCCCTCGAGGTCCTCCTCGCGGCCGGGCGCCTCGCCCACGACCATCACCCGCGCCCGCGCGTTGCCGTCGGCGAAGACGAAGTTGCGGGCGCCGCGGCGGATCTCGAGCCCCTCGAAGGCCGCCATGGCGCGGGCGAGCGCGGCGAGGTCGGCGGCCGCCGCGGCCTCGCGCCGGGCGAGGGCGAGAAGGGCCGCGGCATCGGCGGCCGGGGTGGCCGCGGGGGCGGGCAGGACCGCGGCCGCGGGCGGGGAAGGGGAAGGGGAAGGGGAAGGGGAAGGCGGGCCGACCGCCGGCGGAGCGGGGCCAGGGGCCGGGGGGCCGGGGTCGCGGTAGCGGGCGAGGGGGGCCTCGGCGATGGCCTCGGTCACGCCGAGCTCGATCTGCCAGCGCAGGAGGGCGGCGATCAGTCCGGGGGCGTCGTCGGGGAGGGGGGTGGCCATGGCCGCCCGAGGGAAGCACCCCCGACCCCCCGGCGCAAGCCCGCCGGCCGGCCCCGTGCTAGCCACCGCCGGCGGTCGCGAGAAGGCGGCCGCCGCAGTCGCGGGCGCGGACCGCGGCCGAGCAGGGGCGGGGGGCAAGGTCCTTCGTCAGGCAGAGGCGCAGCTCGGCGAGCCATCCCGCCCGGCAGGTGACGACGAGGCTTTCGGCGGCAATCCCGGGATTGAGGGCGAGGACGGTGCGGGCGACGGCCGCCGCCGTCAGGCGCCCCCCGCCCGCGCCGGCGCCGAGCGTCCCCGGCAGGCGGAGGAGCCCGCGCGCCCGCGCCACGGTGCGGAAGTAGTCGCGCGCGCTCAACCCCGAGCAGGTGCCGTGCTTGCGCCACTGATACCAGGCAAGCCCGGGGCTGCCCCAGATGACGGCCGCGGCGGCCGTCTCGGCCCGCGTCGCCTCGGGATGGGACGAGCGGCAGAACTCCGGCCATCCCTCCTCGTGCTGGGGCCAGAGCCCGTGGGTTGCAAACCCCGCCCCCCCGTCGCGGCAGCGGTCGTCGTCGCGGCCGCTGCCGTCGAGCGTGCACCAGCCCGGCATCCAGGTCATGGCGAGAACGTAGGACTCGAAGCCCTCGGCCCGCGCCGGCCCCGCCACGGCAAGCCAGACCGCGAAGAGGATCGCTATCGCCCGCATTCGCCCTTTCCCCCTGCGCCGGCCCCGACTATATGGGATAGTGCATCTTCCCCGAAAACGCGACTGCCGGGGCCCCGCGGGCCGCAAGCCGTTGTCCCGGCGTCGGGTCGCGCGGCCGGGGAACCGTCGCAGGAGGCAACCCATGTCGAGACCGCTGATGGCCAAGGCGACCGCCGTCTGGCTGATCGAGAACACCACCCTCAACTTCGCCCAGATCGGCGATTTCTGCGGCCTGCACGAGCTCGAGGTGCAGGGCATCGCCGATGGCGACGTCGCCCAGGGCGTCAAGGGTTTCGATCCCGTCGGCTCGAACCAGCTCGACCCCATCGAGCTCGAGCGCGCCCGCGCCGATCCCGCCTATCGCATGAAGCTCAAGTTCAACCCCGCCGCGGTCGGCGAGGAGAAGCGGCGCGGCCCCCGCTACACCCCCCTCTCCAAGCGCCAGGACCGGCCGGCGGCGATCCTGTGGCTTGTCCGCTTCCACCCCGAGCTTTCGGACGGGCAGATCTCCAAGCTCGTCGGCACGACCAAGCCGACGATCGATTCGATCCGCAGCCGCACGCACTGGAACATCGCCCAGATCACGCCCATCGACCCGGTGGCGCTCGGCCTCTGCCGGCAGTCCGAGCTTGACGCCGCGGTCCAGGCGGCGGCGAAGAAGAAGGCGGCCGAGGGCCAGGTGATGACCGACGACGAGCGCCGCAAGCTCGTCTCGACCCAGGCCTCGCTCGGCATGGCGCCCGAGCCGCGCATCCCCTCGGCGATCGCGGGGCTCGAGACCTTCACCCTCGGCCGGCGCGACAAGTCCGAGGGCGCGGGGAACTACGCCGACGCCGAGCGCTTCTTCAACCTGCCCCCCGCCGCCGAGGAGGAGGACGAGGAGGCCGCGCCGGGCGCCGGGCGCGACGGCTGAGCCCGCGGGGCACGGTCCCGCCGGCGCCGGCGTCCCCGGGGGTGCCCCGGGGGGCGCCCGGAGGGCGGGGCCTTCAGGCCCCGTCCGCGTCGCCCTCGAGGCGCACGAGCGGCCGCAGGCGGGCGACGTCCGCGGCGTGGCAAAGCTCGCTGGCGGGCGTCATCACCGCCGCCGCGGCGGCGGCGGTGCCAAGGACGAGGGCGGCCGCCTCGCCCTCGCCGCGGGCGAGCGCGAGGGTGAAGGCGGCGGTGAAGCTGTCGCCGGCGCCGATCCGGCTCTGCACCGGTACGACCGGCGGCACCGCCGCCAGCGCCAGGCCTTCGGCAGCCAGGACCGAGCCCTCGGCGCCGCGGGCGAGGACGACGGTCGCTGCCACCCCGCGCGCGACGAGCTCGCGCGCGAAGGCAAGGCTCGCCCGGCGGTCGGCGAGCGGCCGGCCGGCGAGCCCCTCGGCCTCGGCTTCATCGAGGCGCAGCACCGCGACCGCCGAGGGGCCGGCGGCGAGGCGGGCGAGGGCCGCCCCCGAGGTGTCGACGACGAGGCGCGCCCCGCCCGCGGCGAGGTCGGCCGCGAGCCTCGGGGCGAAGTCCTCGGGCACGCCGGGCGGCTGGCTGCCCGAGAGGACGACGAGGGCCGCGGGCGGGGCGGCGGCGGCGACGCGGGCGCGGAAGGCCGCCGCCGCCGCCGCCGACCATTCCGGCCCGGGAAGGACGAAGCGCCACTGGGCCCCGCTCGCGCGGTCGGTGACGGCGAGGCTGAGGCGCGTGTCGCCAGGCGCCGCCACGACCTCGGCCGCCACCCCCTCGGCCGCGAGCAGCCCCGCGAGCGTCGCCCCGACCGGGCCGCCGAGGGAGAGGATCGCGCGCGCCGGCGCGCCGAGGCGGAGAAGGACGCGCGCGACGTTGACCCCGCCGCCGCCCGGCTCGGTCACCGGGGCGGCGCAGCGCAGCTTGGGGCCGGGGCGAACCGCGTCGGCCGCGGTCGCGAGGTCGAGCGCGGGGTTGAGGGTGACGGTCAGGATCGGCCGCATGGGGGCGGCAGGCCGTGGTCGGGGGCGGCGAGCGGGGCGACGAGGTCGGGGCCCTCGGCGCGGCTCGAGTTGACGGCCGTCCCGACCCGCCAGAGCGCGACCCGCTCCGGATCGGCCGGCCGCATCAGCCGGGCCGCGCCGTGGCCGGCCTCGCCGAGCCAGAGGGGCCAGTCGGCGGGCTCGAGGATCAGCGGCATGCGGTCGTGGACGGGGGCGAGGGCCGCGTTCGCCGGGGTGGTGACGATGGCGCAGGCGAGAAGGCGCTCGCCCGCCCCCTCCCACGCCTGCCAGAGCCCGCCGAAGGCCATGGGGGCGCCGTCGCGGCGGGTGACGAACCAGGGCAGGCGCTCGCCGCCGGCGGCCTTCTGCCATTCGTAGAAGCCGTCGGCGGGGATCAGGCAGCGCCGTTCGCGCGCCGCGGTGCGGAAGGCGGGCCGGGCGGCCACCGTCTCGGCGCGGGCGTTGACGAGAAGGGGGCCGTCGCCCGGGGCCTTGTACCAGGCGGGCAGGAAGCCCCAGCGCAGGACGACCAGCCGCCGCGCCCCGTCCGCGGCCGTGACCGCCGCCACCCGCTGCGTCGGGCAGACGTTGTAGCGGGGGACGGCCGGCAGGTCGTTGGCGGGAACGGCCTCGAAGAGCGCGGCGAGCGCCGCGGCCGGATGGGTGATGACGAAGCGCCCGCACATGCCGCGACCCTAGGGCAGAAGCCGGCCGGAGGGAACCGCCCCGTCCTGCCCCCGGGGTCGCCGCCCCGGAGGGCCCCGGGGCGGCGACCCCGGGGGAGACGGGGCCGGACGGGCCGGAACCGGCGGGGGAGGCAAGATCCGTCGCGTGAGGGATTTCCGCCCAGGGGAAGCGCAAGCGAGGAATGAGCGTGGCGTGGCAGGTCGATCCGGTGTCCCCGCGGGACACCGGACCTCGAGGAGTCCGCCGGCGTCAGGGATCACGACTGCCCGCGAGATGCCTCATCCGCCGGCAAGTTCCTTCTTACGAAGGATTTTGCCGGCGGAACCGCATGCGGGGAGTGGGGGCGCGCGGGGGGGTGATCCGGATTCCCCGAGGGACATCGGACCGAGGGGTGGACGCCGGCGTCCCGGATCACGATTGTCCGCGGGATGCCCGATCCGCCCCCCGGGGAACGCGCGGCGCCGTGGGCAGCGCCGTGACCGGCTCGACAGCCCGACGATTGCCCCGGCGACCGCGGTCTCGCGGGGAGCAATCCGGCGCGGACCCAGCCGGGTCCATCACCGGCCCGCGTCGATGGTCCCGGCGGCGCCCGGCGGCCGCCTTGCCGGCCCCGCCCGCCCCGCTATGATGGCGCCCCTGACAGGCCGTTGCCCGGAGCCGCCGATGAAGCCAGCCGCCGCCCCTGCCGCCCGCGCCGATGACGTCCCCGAGACCGAGGTCGTCCATGCCGTCCGCATCGCCTGCGACGGCGGCCAGGGGCCGCTCGGCCACCCCCGCGTCTGGCTCTCGATCGACCCCGGCACGGGCTGGGTCGAGTGCCCCTACTGCGACAAGCGCTTCGTGCTGGCCGCGGGGGCGGGCGGGCACTAAGGGGTCCGGCCCCGCCACGGGGCCGGTTCCCACGGCGCCGGAACTGGCCTAGGGTCGCGCCCCGTGGGGCGGCGGGGAGGGCGGCCATCGCCCCGGGGGCCGGAGCGGCAGGGGGAACGGGAGATGCTCGACGGTCAGGACGCCCCGGCGCTGATGGCGGGGATGGGGGCGAAGGCACGGGCGGCGGCGGCCGTGCTGGCCGAGGCCACGGCCGAGCGCAAGCACGCGGCGCTGATCGGGGCCGCCCATGCGGTCGAGGACCGGGCGGCGGCGATTCTCGCCGCGAACGACGGCGACGTGGCCGAGGCCGAGGTGCGGGGGCTCGCCCCGGCCATGATCGACCGCCTCCGGCTCACGCCCGCGCGCCTGCGCGGCATCGTCGATGCCCTGCGCGCGATCGCCGGGCAGGCCGATCCCGTCGGCGCCGTCATGGCCGAATGGCGGGTGCCCTCGGGCCTCTCGATCCGGCGCGTGCGCACCCCCCTCGGGGTCGTCGGCGTGATCTTCGAGAGTCGGCCCAACGTCACCGCCGACGCGGGGGCGCTCTGCCTCTGGGCCGGCAACGCCGCCATCCTGCGCGGGGGGTCGGAAAGCGCGGCCTCGGCGGCGGCGATCCATGCCTGCCTCGCCGCCGGGCTCGAATCGGCCGGGCTGCCGGCGGCGGCGATCCAGCTTGTCCCCACCCAGGACCGCGCCATGGTGGCCGAGATGCTGCGGGCGACGCGCTGGCTTGACGTCATCGTGCCGCGCGGCGGCAAGGGCCTCGTCGGCCTCGTCCAGGCCGAGGCGCGGGTGCCGGTCTTTGCCCATCTCGAGGGCATCTGCCACGTCTACGTCGACCGCGACGCCGATGTCGGGAAAGCCCGCCGGGTGGTCCTGAACGCCAAGACGCGGCGGCCGGGGATCTGCGGGGCGGCCGAATGCCTGCTGGTCGACTGGCAGTTCTACACCCGCCACGGGGCGCCGATGATCGCCGACCTCGTCGCCGCCGGGGTCGAGGTGCGGGCCGAGGGCGAGCTTGCCCGCCTGCCCGGCACGCGCCCCGCCGCCCCCGACGACTTCGGCCGCGAGTTCCTCGACATGATCATCGCCGCCCGCCTCGTCGACGGCGTCGACGGCGCGATCGGGCACATCCGCCGCCACGGCTCGGGCCATACCGAGGCCATCCTGACCGAGAACGACGCCACCGCCGGGCGCTTCTTCGCCCGCCTCGACAGCGCCATCCTGATGCACAACGCCTCGACCCAGTTCGCCGACGGGGGCGAGTTCGGCATGGGGGCCGAGATCGGCATCGCCACCGGCAAGCTGCATGCCCGCGGCCCGGTCGGCGCCGAGCAGCTGACGAGCTTCAAGTATCTCGTCACCGGCGACGGCAGCGTGCGTCCCTGAACCGGCCGGGCCGCGCGCGCGCGCGCCGGGGGGGCACCGCCTCAGAAGGCCAGCGCGAGCCGCTCGGGGCCAAGCTCGGCCGCGAGCGGGCGGCGCTGGCGGCGGAGTTCGAGGGCCGCGAGCGGGACCTGGACCTCGGCCGGCGTGATGTCGGGGGGGGCGGCAGGTTCGGCGAGGGCCTCCCAGCGGGGGGCGAGGATGCGCAGCCGCGGCCCCTCGGCGTGAAGGGTCCAGCGGCCCTCGGGCCGGTCCGGGGCGGCGGCGGCGATGCGGATCCGGCCCCCGCGCGGCAGGGCCGTCTCGGCGCACTGCACGAGCAGGAGGGCGAGCTTGGCCCGCGCCCGCGGCGGATCGCCCGCCACCGCCCAGTCGATCGCCAGCCGGCTGCCGCGGGTCGCGGCGGCGAGGGCGTCGACAAGCTCGGCCCGGGCCGTGCGCTGGCCCTCGGCCGCGGCCCCGAAGGCAAGGCGGAAGAGGACCAGCCGCGCCCGCGCCAGCGCCACGCTCTCGGCCATCAGCGCCGCCTCTCGCCCCGCGCCCGCCCCGCCGGCGAGCCCGAGGAGTTCGAGGCCGTTGCCGATCGCCCCGAGCGGGTTCACAAGGTCATGGCAGATGCGCGATCCGACCAGCGCGGCGAGGTCGGCACCCGGGGCGGTGGCGGGGCGATCGGTCATCGGCGGCGGGGCGGGCGGGGCGGGACCATGGCAGCCGATCGGAGGGTGACGCTCCTCGTCCCCGGCATCCTCGTCCGCCATCCCGGGCGGCCCGACTGGGGCACGGGCCAGGTGCAGTCGGTCATCGGCCACCGCGTCACGGCGAACTTCGAGCATGCCGGCAAGCAGGTCATCGACGCCACCGCGGTCGCCCTCGAACCCCTGCCGGACGCCTGACCGGCGGAGGGCCGGCGCGAACGCTAGCACAACCCCTGCGTGCGTCAACCGCCGTCCCCCTGCTTTCTGTTGCCAGCGCGGGGGCCAGCGCATAGAACCGCGGACCAGTCGCCAAGGGACGGGGGCCGCCGCGCGGGATGCTGACGGACGAGCCGCATTTCATCCTCCGCCTGGCGGAAGACGAGGCCGACCTGCTCGCCGCCCAGCGGCTGCGCTACGACGTCTTCGTCGCCGAACTCGGCGGCGACGGGCCGCTGGTCGACCATGCCCGGCGGCTCGAGCGCGACGAGTTCGACGAGCATTTCGACCATCTCCTGCTCATCGACCCCGGCCGCTGCGCCGCCCGCCGCAACCATGTCGTCGGCGTCTACCGCCTCCTGCCGGGCGAGCGGGCGGCGGCGATCGGGCGCTTCTACTCCGAGGGCGAATATGATCTCGGCCCCCTCCGGCGGTCGGGCCGGCGGCTGCTCGAGCTCGGGCGGTCCTGCGTCCATCCCGACTACCGCGGCGGCACGGCCATGTATCACCTCTGGAACGGGCTCGCCGACTATGTCCTCGGCCGCGGCATCGAGGTCCTCTTCGGGGTCGCGAGCTTCCATGGCACCGACATCGGCGCCCTGCGGATGCCGCTCGCCTACCTGCACCATTTCCACCTTGCCCCGGAGGAGCTGCGCGTCCGCGTGCTCGCCGACCATTTCCAGACCATGGACCTCGTCCCCCGCGAGGAGGTCGACCGCCGGGCCGCGCTCGTCGCCACGCCGGCGCTGATCAAGGCCTACCTGCGGCTCGGCGGCTATGTCGGCGAGGGCGCCTTCGTCGATCGCGCCTTCAACACCACCGATGTCTTCCTGCTCATGGACACCGCCCGCATGTCCGAGAAGCACCGCGGCTACTACACCCGCCGCCAGGGGCAGAAGCGGGAGCCGGCGGGGTGAGCTACACCTGGCGGTCGGAGGATGTGCCGGCGGCGGTGCCCGTGGGCCCGGCGGGCTGGGTGCGGGCGGCCCTGAGGGGGACGGGGCTGATCGTCCTGACCTTCGGCTGCCTCGGCCTCCTCCTCGCCCTGCGGCTTCTCGAGCGGCCGCTCCACGGGGCACGGCGGCCGTGGACACCCTGGATCACCCAGTTCGTGTGCCGCAATGCCTTCCGCGTCCTCGGCATGGGCTACCATGCCAGCGGCCGGCCCCTCGCGGGGGCCGGGGCGGTGGTCTCGAATCATGCCTCCTGGCTCGACATCTTCACGCTCAACGCCTCGCAGCGGATCTACTACGTCGCCAAGACCGAGATCGGGCGCTGGCCGGGGGTCGGCTGGCTTGCCCGCGCGACCGGCGCCATGTTCATCAACCGCGATCCCCGCCAGGCCCGGGCCCAGGCCGAGGAGATGGAGGTGCGCCTCGGCCTCGGCCACCGGCTCGTGTTCTTTCCCGAGGGGACGAGTTCGGACGGGCGCCGCCTCCTGCCCTTCCGCACCACCCTTTTCGCGCCCTTCTTCGCCCCCGACCTGCGCCCGGCGATGCAGGTCCAGCCCGTCAGCGTGACCTATCACGCCCCCGCCGGGCAGGATCCGCGCTTCTACGCCTGGTGGGGCGAGATGGGCTTTGGCGGCCATCTCCTCCAGGTGCTGGCGGCGCCGCGACAGGGAAGCGTCACGGTCGTCTTCCACCCCCCGATCCGGGTCGCCGACCATCCCGACCGCAAGACGCTCGCGGCCGCCTGCGAGGCGGCGGTGCGGGCGGGCTTCAGGCCGCAAGCAGCGGCGCCGCCAGGCGCCTGAGGGCGGCGAGGGCGTCCTCGTCGCGCCAGATCTCCTCGCCGAAGGCGAGGAAGTCGGCGACGGCCGCGACCTCGGCCACGACAGCGGCGGTCAGCGCGCCCTCGGCCACGACCGGCACCTCGATCATCTCCGACCACCATGCGAAAAGCTCGTGGGCGGCCTGAGCCCCCTGGCCGAGCGCGCTGGGCCCGACGGGGCCGAAGGCGACGTAGTCGGCGCCGGCCTCGGCGGCGGTGATGCCGTCGTGGCGGCTTGCCCCGCAGAAGGCGCCGACGATCGCCTCGCGGCCGAGCGCGGCGCGGGCCTTGCGCACCCCCCGCGCCCCGTCGCCGAGGTGCACCCCGTCGAGCCCGAGGCGGGCGGCGAGCGCGACATGGGCCTCGATCACCACCGGCACGTCGCGGCCGTGGGCGACCTCGCGGCAGGCGTCGGCGGCGCGGACCAGCACCTCCTCGTCGCGGCTGGCGAGGGCGAGGCGCAGGCAGGCCACCGGGACCCCGTCGAGGACGCGCGCGAGGCGGTCGGGAAAGACCTCGAGCGCGAAGGCGGGGGGCGTCAGCAGGCAAAGCTGGGGGCGATCCGGGGCGGGCATGGGGCGTCTCCCGAGGGACGCGCCCTGTTAGCCGGCGGCCAGCCGCCCGGCAAGCCCGGGCGGGGTTGCGTCCGCCGCGCCGCCGGCTAAGGCTGCGCCGTGCCCTTAGGGAGAGCCCGATGCCTGCCGCCCCCGACTTCGACCGCCTCGTCGAGCGCCGCGGAACCCATTCGATCAAGTGGGACATGCTCGCCGCCCGTTACGGCATCACCGCCCCCGACGCCCTCGCCATGTGGGTCGCCGACATGGACTTCGAGGCCCCGGCCGCGGTCAACGAGGCCCTGGCCGACCTCGCCCGCCACGGCATCCACGGCTATTTCGGCGACGACCGCGCCTATCTCGCGGCGATCGGCTGGTGGATGGCCCACCGCCACGGCTGGGAGATCGCCCCCGAATGGGTCTTCACGACCCACGGCCTCGTCAACGGCACGGCCCTCGTCCTTGACGCCTTCACCGCCCCGGGCGACGGCGTCCTCCTCTTCACGCCCGTCTACCACGCCTTCGCCCGCGTCATCGCCGCCGCCGGCCGGGCCGTCACCGAGGCCCCCCTCGCCCGCGACGGCCACCGCTACGTGATGGACCTCGAGGCCGCGGCGGCGGCCCTGACCGGGCGCGAGCGCATCGTCATCCTCTGTTCGCCCCACAATCCCGGGGGCCGGGTGTGGACGGGCGAGGAGTTGCGCGCGCTCGCGGGCTTCGCCCGCCGCCACGGCCTCCTCCTCGTCTCCGACGAGATCCACCACGACCTCGTCATGCCCGGATCCCGGCACCTGCCGATGCCGCTCGCCGCCCCCGACATCACCGACCGCCTGGTGATGATGACCGCCTCCTCCAAGACCTTCAACCTCGCCGGCGCCCACAGCGGCAACGTCATCATCCCCGACCCCGCGCTCCGGGCCCGCTTTGCCGCCCGCATGGCCGGGCTCGGCATCGCCCCGAACAGCTTCGGGCTGGTGATGACGACCGCCGCCTATTCGCCCGCAGGCGCGGCCTGGGCGGACGCACTCGTCGCCTATCTCGACGCCAACCGGCGCCTCTTCGATGCGCGCGTCAACGCGATCCCGGGCCTTCACTCGATGCCGCTCGAGGCGACCTACCTCGCCTGGGTCGACTTTGCCGCGACCGGCATGCCGGCGGCCGAGTTCACCGCCCGCGTCGAGAAGGGCGCGCGCATCGCCGCCAACCACGGCACGACCTTCGGCACCGGCGGCGAGAGCTTCCTGCGCTTCAACCTCGCCACCCCGCGGGCCCGCGTCGCCGAGGCGGCCGAGCGGCTGGCCGCGGCCTTCGCCGACCTCCAGTAGCCTCAGGGCGGCGGCAGGAGGCCCGCCGGCGCATCCTCCTCGGGGGCGAAGTCGCGCGGCGCGCGGTCGGTCGCGGCGGTGCTGCGCTTGAATTCGCAGCGCACGGTGTCGCCGTCCTCGGCCGAGGCGACGATCAGGCACTGCGAGAGATGGCGGCCGCCCTCGAAGAGATCGACGAGGCCGCGCAACCCCGCCCCGTGCTCGCGCGAGAGCGCGAAGCCCTTGTCCCAGAGCCGCAGCACCGGGAACTCCTGCCCGCCGACGCGGATGCGGAAGCGGGCCTTGCGGCGCGTGTCGCGACGGGCGGCCTCGGCCAGCCCGCGCCGCAGATCCTCCGGCAGATGTTCCATCATCACGCCCTCCCCCCACCATCCAGCATGGGTGGAACCGGTCCGGCTTCAAGGCTCCCCTGCCCCTCGGGCGGAAATATGTCGCGGTCGCGCCCCGGCGGGGCACTGTGGCCCGGGGGCCGCAGGGCCCGCGCACAGGCCCGGTTCGCGGGTGCGGCTGGCGGCGGGCCGGGGCCCGCGCCATATGGCAGGAGAGCGCGCGCGGGGGAGGGGAGGGAGCCATGGGACGGCTCGTCGAGGGAAGCTGGGTCGACGAATGGCATGACACCGGTGCGTCCGGGGGCGCCTTCCTGCGCCCGCCCGCGGCCTTCCGTAACTGGGTCACGGCGGACGGCCGCGCCGGTCCGACCGGGGAGGGCGGGTTCAGGGCCGAGGCCGGGCGCTACCACCTCTACGTCTCCTACGCCTGCCCGTGGGCGCACCGGACGCTCATCTACCGGGAGCTGAAGGGGCTCGAACCCCTGATCGGGGTCTCGGTCGTCCATCCCGACATGCTGGCCGAGGGCTGGACCTTCGGCCGCGACTTCCCCGGCACGACCGGCGACCGGCTGCACGGGGTGGCCTTCCTGCGCGACCTCTACCTGCGGGCGGCCCCCCGCGCCTCGGGCCGCGTCACCGTGCCCGTGCTCTGGGACCGGGCCCGCGACACCATCGTCTCGAACGAGAGCGGCGAGATCATCCGCATGTTCAACGCGGCCTTCGACGGGATCACGGGCAACCGGCAGGACTTCCTGCCCGCCCCCCTCCGGGCCGGGATCGACGGCGTCAACGCCCGCCTCTACGAGGGGCTGAACAACGGCGTCTACCGGGCCGGCTTCGCCACCACCCAGGCCGCCTACGACGCGGCCGTGGCCGAGGTCTTCGCGACCCTCGACTGGCTCGAGGAGCGCCTTCTCGGCCGCCGCTACCTCATGGGCGCCGAGGTCACCGAGGCCGACTGGCGCCTCCTGCCGACGCTCCTGCGCTTCGATCCCGTCTACCACCTGCACTTCAAGTGCAACCGGCGGCGGCTGATCGACTACCCGAGCCTCTGGGGCTACACGCGCGACCTCTACCAGTACCCGGGGGTGGCGGCGACGGTGCACCTCGACCACATCGTGCGCCACTACCACTACAGCCACGCGACCATCAACCCGCACCGCATCATCCCGGCGAACCCGGTCCTCGACTTCGCCGCCCCCCACGGTCGCGGCTGACCGGCCCCCCTGGCAGGGGCGCCCGCCCGCCCGCGCCACCCCTTCCCGGCGCGGGACCTGATTCGGCCGACCGGCCGGAGGCGCACCCGCAGGCCGCCCCGAAGCCCGGTTTTCCGGGCAGCGAGGCCGGCGGTCATTGGAAAAAACATCCCGGCAAGCAACCTGGAATTTTCATGCGCGCGCCGGACGGGATGCCCGACATCACGTCTGAACGCCTGGAATCACGTCGATCCTGAGCCATCCGCGGGTTGGGAAATCCGGTCCCCGATCGGCTTGCGGAGTCGTCAATGCCGAGAATTCAGGCGTGTGACCGTTTCCTCGGCATCCCGCCGATTCCCCTTGACAGCGGCAATCCGCGCCATGGGAGGCTGCCCCGATCAGCGAGGACTTGCAGACCGATGACCCTGACACGATCCGCCCCTGCCGCCTTCGCGCCCGCCCGCATGGAGGCCCTGCTCGACGGCTTCCGGCCGGACTTCGAGTTCGAGCCTGTCCCTCCCCTGCCCGAAGCCGAGTTCGCCGACCGCCTGCGGCGCATCCGCCGCGAGGCGGTGGTGGCCGGCCACGACGCCATCCTCGTCCATGCCGACGGCATCGGCTCCTACAAGACCTCGAACTCCTACCTGCGCTACATCTGCGACTGGGTGCGCGAGGGCGTCCTCGTGATCCCGACGGACGACGACCGGCCGCTCACCCTGTTCTCGATCTTCTCCAGTTCGGTCATCCTGCCGCCGGCGGGCGAACCCGTGCTGGTCGAGGACATCTGGCAGGTCGGCACCTGGGGGCGCGAGACCTACAACCGCCCCGGCCGCACCGTCGACCGCGTGGTCGAGGCGGTGGCGCAGCATCTGGAGCGGCAGGGCCTGGCGGGCGCCGACCTCGGCCTGATCGGCGACGCGACCTCGGCGCCCTACTGGGAGGGGCTGGCCAGGCGCCTGCCGAAGAGCCGTCAGGCGCGAGCGAACGCGATCGTCGAGCGCCTGCAGCGCCGGCGCTCGAAGCGCGAGCAGGCGCTGGTGCGCGCGGCGGCGCAGCTGGCCAGCATCGGCATGCAGGCGGCCTATCACGTCGTGCGGCCGGGCGTCACCGACCACGAGATCTACGCCGCCTTCACCTTTGCCCAGATCGCCCGCGGCGGCGAGGCCGCCGACGGCTACCAGATCGGCATCAACCCCTGGGGCACCCACTGCGGCAAGCCCTACGGCCATATCGTGCGCGCCGGCGACCTCATCAACCTCTACATCTCGGCGGTCCAGTACCACGGCTATTTCGCCCAGACCGCGCGCATGATCGCCGTCGGCACGATCACCGACCGGCAGGAGGAGGTGCTGGCGATGTGCACCGAGGGCGTGCGTGCCGCCGCGGCGCTGGTGCGGCCGGGAGCCATGATCTCGGATCTCGCCAATGCGTCCTTCGGCCCCTACATCGCGCGGGGTTATCTCGACAGCGCCGACAGCCGGACGATGCCCTACAACTGGTCGGCCGACGACGATGGCGGGCCGCGGCGGGTGCCCGTCCAGCACGTCCCCGATCCCGACTGGGAGGCGCAGGGCCGCCGGCTGATGCATGTCTGGCCGGCGACCCGCGGCCCGCACAACCCCAATGTCGGGCACTCGGTGGCGATGCCGCGGGTCCAGCCCTACAACATCCAGTCCAACAACCACGACATCCTCGAGGAGGGCATGACCTTCATCCTTCACTCGCAATGGCTCGAGCCCCAGGTCGCGGGCGCCAACATCGGCGACTGCTACCTCGTCACCGAGACCGGGGCGGAGAACCTGAGCCGCCACACCCCGCTCGAGGTCCATCGCGTCCCCGCCTGATGCCTTCCGTCACCCAAGGCCACCCGAAAGGAACGACGTCCATGACCACCCGCCGCCGAACCCTCCTTGCCGGCACGGCCGCGCTGGCGCTGTCCGCACTGGTGCAGGGCACGCCCGCCTGGTCGCAGGCGAAGATCGAACTCGTGATCGCCAACTCGCAGTGGCTCGACGCGCTGCGTGGCGCGAAGCTCTGGGCCGCCCTCGAGAAATACGAGCAGGTGAACCCCAACGTCGATCTCGTCCAGGAGGCGGTGCCGTCCTCCGACATCACGACCCGCCTGATGACCGAGATGGGTGCGGGCCTCGGTCCCGACATCGCCATCCCCCAGGACGCGCTCTTCGTGGCCCTCGCCGGGGCGGGCTTCCTCCTGCCCCTCGATGACGTGGCCGCGGGCATCCCCAACCTCAATGCCACCAACGATGCCGGCGTGCTCGACGGGGTTCGCCTGGGCATCGCCTGGCAGCGGTCGCCCTACGCGCTCATCTACAACAAGAAGCTCCTCGAACAGGCAGGCGCCAGCGTCCCGACCACGGTCGACGAGCTCGTCGCGCAGGCCGAGAAGGTCAGCGCCGCAACCGGCGCCATCGGCTTCGCCGCCCGCCACTCGACGGTCGAGACCGGCTGGTTCCTCGACTTCTCGAACTGGGCCTACGGCAACGGCGTGAACTGGGTCGACGCCGAGGGCAAGCTGAACGTCAACACGCCCGAGGTCGCGGCCGCGATCGCGGACTTCGCGAAGATGTATCATTCCGGCATGATCCCGATCGGCGACCAGATGAGCACCCAGCGCCAGCGCTTCAAGGAAGGGCAGGTCGCCTTCGCGATCGACGCCTCGGGCGGCACGCTGAACATCGCCTCGGGCGGGGCGATGCCCTCGACCGACCTCGCCGCGGCGCCGCTGCCGTTCCCCCGTCCCGGCGCGCACCAGCAGATCTTCGTCGTGCTCTCGAAGTTCTCCAAGCACCCCGAGGAGGCCCGGGACTTCCTGCGCTGGCTCTACTCGGCCGAGGGACAGCAGTCCCTGCGCGAGGCCTCGGGCCCCGATCCGCTGGCCACCGACGTGCCCGTCTCGGCCGAGTTCATCGCCGCCAACCCCTGGGCGCCGGCTTTCGTCGAGATCGGCAAGACCAGCCGGGCGATCCTCATCCCGGGCCACGAGGTTGACACGGCGGCGATCCTGCGCCCGGTCATGGAGGGGGTCGAGAAGGTTCTCCTGGGCGGCGCCACCGCCGAAGCGGCCATGGCGGCCGCCCAGGCCGAGATCGACAGCAAGTTCGGCCGGAAGTGACCGCAGGAGCGCGACGGATGACGGGGACAGCCGGCCACCAGACCGTGACGCCGGGGCGCGGCAGGAGGCGCACGGTTCACCTGGAAAGGTGGCTTCCCTACGCATTCGTCGCGCTGCCGTTCGGCTATCTCGTGCTCTTCATGTTCTGGCCGCTGACCGACCAGATGCTGATGAGCTTCGCCGACACCAAGCTGATGAACCCCAATGCCGGCAAGTTCATCGGCCTGGACAACTACCGCCGGCTGGTCGCCGACCCGCAGTTCTACACCACGCTCAGGATCACGATCGTCTACACGGTGCTGGCCGTCCTCTTCGGGGTGGGTCTCGGCGTCATCGCCGCCTTCGCGATCGACCGGCCGTTCAGGGGCCGTGCGGCCGTGCGCGCGGTCCTGCTCTTCGGCTGGGCGGTGCCGGGTGTGGCCGCGGCGCTGATCTGGCTCTGGATCTTCAACCTCCCCTCGGGCGTCCTCAACGACATCACCCAGGCGATGGGGCTCGGCCGGCTGCGATGGACCAACTCGCTCGGCCTCGCGTTGCCGTCGATCCTGATTGTCACCGTCTGGCAGGTCTCGCCCTTCGTGATGCTGGTCGTCCTCGCCGCGCTCCAGTCGGTGCCCGAGGAGGTGCGCGAGGCCGCGCGCATCGACGGGGCCGACGCGCTCAACGTCTTCCGCAACGTGACGCTGCCGCACATCCTGCCGACGCTGCAGCTCGTCTCGCTCCTGATCGCGGTGTGGTCGATCCGGCGGTTCGACGTCATCTACCTTCTCACCGGCGGCGGACCGATCGGCTCGACCAGCACGCTCGTCGTCGAGCTGCGGCAGACCGCCTTCGAGGACTTCAACCTCGGCATGGCGTCGGCCTACGGCGCGGTCGGCCTCGTCCTCGCGCTTCTCGTCGCCCTCGTGCACTTCCTTTTCGAGCGCCACCGGGCGCGGGTGATGTCGCGATGAACAGGATCCCGCTCGCGTCGGTGGCGCGCTTCGTCGTCATCGCCATCCTCGTCGTCTTCGCCGGCTTTCCGGTCTACTGGATGGCCTCGACGGCGCTGAACGTGAGCTCGCAGCTCTACAACACCGGCCAGGTGCCGTGGCCGCAGCTTGGCAACCTCCCTGGGCTCATTCACGAACTGGGGCAGGTTCCGCTCCTGCGGTGGCTCGTCAACGCCGGCGTCATCGCCGCCGGGACCTCGGTCCTGTCGCTCCTCCTCGGCTCGGTCATGGGCTATGCGCTGTCGCGGTTCCGGTTCCATGGCCGCGGCGCCATCGGCTTCCTGCTCTTCATGACCCAGGTCATCCCCGAGGCGCTGATCGTCGTGCCGCTCTATGCGATGTTCATCGTCCTCGGCCTTCTCAACAGTCTCGAGGGGCTCGTCCTCGCCAACGTCGGCTTCTCGATGCCGGTGACGGCCTTCATCCTCAAGAACGCGATGGATGCCGTGCCCCACGAGATCGAGGAATCGGCGCTGATCGACAACTGCCCCCGCATCGGTATCCTGACCATGGTGATCCTGCCCCTGATCGCTCCGAGCGTTGCCGCCGCCGCCGTCATCGGCTTCTTCGCCGGCTGGAACGAGTTCCTCTTTGCGGTGACCTTCCTCGGGGATCCCAAGCTCTGGCCGACCTCGGTCGGGCTGGCGAGCTTCATCGGCCAGTATGAAGTCCCGCTCTCGGCGGTGATGGGATCGGCGCTGGTGTTCAGCCTGCCCGCGATCGTCTTCTTCCTCCTCGTCCAGCGCCGGATCGTGGCCGGCCTGACCGCCGGCGCCGTGAAGGGTTAGTGCCATGCCCCACATCGAGTTCCGGAAGGTCGCGAAGAGCTTCGGCCACAACACGGTGATCGGCGGCTTCGATGCCAGCGTCGAGGATGGCGAGTTCCTGGTCCTGCTCGGACCCTCGGGCTGCGGCAAGTCCACGCTCCTGCGCATGATCGCCGGGCTGACCGAGATCTCGGGCGGCAGCCTCCTCTTCGACGGGCATGTCGCCAACGACTGGACGCCCCACCAGCGCGGCGTGGCCTTCGTCTTCCAGTCCTATGCCCTCTACCCGCACATGACGGTGCGCGGCAACATCGCCTTTCCCTTGGTGATGGACCGGTTCCGCAAGTGGCACCACATCCCCGTCGTCAACGCCATCCAGCGCTGGCGGGCGATGCGCGACCCCGAACTCGCCGCGTCCGTCGAACGCATCGCCCGGCAGCTCGAACTCGAACCCCTGCTTGACCGGCGGCCGGCGAGCCTGTCGGGCGGGCAGCGGCAGCGGGTCGCGCTGGCCCGGTCGCTGGTCCGCAACCCCTCCCTCTATCTCCTCGACGAGCCGCTGTCGAACCTCGACGCCAAGCTCCGAACGCAGATGCGCTCGGAGATCTCGACCCTTCACCGGGAGGTCGGCAAGACCTTCATCTACGTCACCCACGACCAGGTCGAGGCGATGACGATGGCGACCCGGATCATCGTCATGAACCACGGCGAGATCCAGCAGGTCGACACGCCCGACGGGATCTACGACCAGCCCGCCAACACCTTCGTGGCGCGCTTCGTGGGGGCGCCGCCGATGAACCTGATCCCGGTCCGCCTCGCGGAAGGGTCGCGGCTCGAGGTCGGCGCGTCGCTCGCCTGGACCCATGCCGGGCCGCTGCCGGCCGCGCCGGCCGCGATCCTGGGCGTCCGCCCGGAGAAGCTGCGCCTCTTCTCCGGAACCGGCGGCATGATCGCGGCGCAGGTCATCGTCATCGAGCGCCTGGGGGCCGAGACGGTGGTCGGCTGCCGGCTGGACGACCGACCGGCCGGCGACCACGGTCTGAACACCGATGACCTCGTCTTTGTTCGCATCGCCGGCCATCCGGGGCTGCACCACGGCGATGCCTGCAGCCTATCCTACGCCGTCGAGGATGCGGCCTGGTTCGACAGCGCCAGCGGCCGGCGCCTGGAAGCCGGGCCTGTCCGGCACAACCCCGTCGCCTGAGAGGGGACCGATGGATCGCTTCCGCATCACCGCCACGGGCCACAGCCTGAACTACCTGCCCGAATACGTCGCCGCGGATCAGGGCTTCTTTGCCGAGGAGGGACTCGAGGTCTCGGCCGTCGTCCCCCAGCCCTGGGATCTGGTGCTCGAGCACCTGGCCGAGGGCTCGGCCGACGCCGCCCTCGGCGGGATCTGGGTGCCGTCGATGCATCACGGCCGCGGACTGCGCCTTGTCCCCTTCGCGCAGGTCTCGGCCCGGGCGCCGCTCGCCCTTCTCGGTCGCCGGCCCGAGCCCGCGTTCCGGCCCGGCGATCTGGTCGGCCGGACCGTTTCGATGCGGGGCTCGAGCGGCGCGAGCGTCGGGCTCTTCCTCAAGATGGTCCTGCGCGAATCCGGCATCGACCCGAACCGGGTGAACTACATCCAGGATCTGGACGCGGGCATTCTCGCCCGCTGCTTTGCCGGCGGGATGGGCGACTACCTCCTCGTCGATCAGCCGGGGGCCATGAAGCTTGCGGCCAGGGGGTGGGGGACGATCGTCGCCAGCTACCCGGCCGTCGGCGGCAACATCCCTTGGAGTGTCTATTACCGGCAGGGCCCGGCGGCGGCCGCGGACGATCGGCCGGCCCGCTTCTGTCGGGCACTGGCGCGCGGCATGAACCACATCATGGGAAGGAGTGGCGAGGACCTCCGCCCCCTGCTCGTCCGCACCTTCCCGTCGCTGGATCCGGGACTTGCGGTCGCGGTGGTCGACCTCTATCGCGGGGTGGGCATGTGGACCTCGCCCCGGATCGACCCGGCCGCCCATGACCGCTGGCAGGCCGGCATCTGCGGCGGGCATCTGACGGATGCACCCATCCCCTACGGCGATCTCATCGACAGCGCCCCGACCGAGGCCATGACGGGGCCTTCCCGGTGAAGATCGCGGTGACCAACCCGAACACCTCGGCGCGCATGACGGCGGGCATGCTCGGCGCCGCGCGGCGGGCCGCGGCCGCGGACGTCGAGATCGTCGCCGGCCAGTCGGGCGAGGGCCCGGACGCCATCGAGGGGCCGTTCGACGGCGCCCTCGCCGTGCCGGGGATGCTGCGGGCGATGCTGGCGGCCGAGGCCGCAGGTGCCGATGCCCATGTCATCGCCTGCTTCGACGACACCGGCCTCGATGCCGCGCGTGCCGCGCTCGAGCGGCCCGTGGTGGGAATCGGCGAGGCGGCCATGCACGTCGTCTCGCTCGTGGCGGCGAGCTTCGCGATCGTGACGACGCTCGCGCGCTCGGTGCCGATCCTGCGCGACAACGCGCGGCGCTACGGGCTCGGCGCGCGCTGCACCGCCGTGCTCGCCAGCGACATTCCCGTCCTGGCCCTGCATGATCCCGCGAGCGGCGCCCAGGCCAGGCTTTCGCGGCTGGTCGGTGTCGCCCGCGAAGGCGGGGCGGAGGGCATCGTCCTCGGCTGCGCCGGCATGGCCGAGTTCGCGCATGCGCTCGAGGAGGAGCACGGCCTGCCGGTGATCGAGGGGGTCAGTGCCGCGATAGGACTGTCCGCCGCGCTGGTGCGGACGGGTGCCCGAACCTCACGCGCGGGGCTCTGGGCGCGGCCGACGCGGCGGGCCGTGCTCGGGGCCGCCGGTTCATGACCTGCGACCTCATGACCTGCGACTGATCGGCGTTGCCACCCGGTCGAGGAACGGGACGAGTTCGTCGACCTTGCGGAACCTCTCGCCCGCGTCCTTGCCCTTCAACTCGGAGACCTTCCACGCGAGGTAGTTCACGATCGTGACCGCCGCCGCGAACGAGTTGAAGGGCGAGGGCGACTGGCAGCGGCAGCGCAGCACGTCATCGGCGGCCTTGGCCGAGGCCGCGGCACTCAGGTCGGTGACGAGGACCGTGTGGGCGCCGACCCCGCGCACATGGTCGAGAAGCGCGGGCAGGAACTGCGGGCGGCGACGGAAGGCGAGCGTGAAGAGGAGGTCGCCCGACCGGATCGAGGCGGCCTGCTGGGCGTAGGCGTTGCCGTGCGACTCGATGACGAAGACGTCGTCGCGGAGGTTCGAGAAGTAGTGCGAGGCATGGTGGGCGAGGCCGTAGCCGCTGCGCAGGCCGAGAAGCCAGAGCCGGTCGGCACTGGCGATGCGCTCGGCGATCCGGTCCAGGAGATGCTCGGGCAGGGCCTCGAGGGTGAGGCGGATGTTGGCGAGGTCGGTCTCGAGCATGCGCGACGGCGACACCACTTCCGCGGGCGACGGCCCGTCGCCGAGCTGGCTCCGGGGCGACCCCCAGAAGGGCTCGTCCCGCACCGCCCGCTTCGCCTGGGGAAAGCTTGCGTAGCCGAGCGCCCGGATGAGGCGGGTCGCGGTCGATTTCGAGACCTGCGCCTTCGCCGCGAGTTCGCCGGCGGTCAGCGCCGGGATGTCCTGCTGGTTCTCGAGGAGCACATGCGCCAGGCGCCGCTCGCCCGGCGAGAGCCGGTCGAAGGCCGCGTAGATGCGGGCCTCGAATGACTGCGGTGACATCGCTCGCCCCCCTTGGCGGCACCGGCCGGCCGGGCATACGGCGCCGACCCGATTCGGATCAATCCGGGCGCTTCGCGTCGCCCCAAGGCGTTCGGTCCCAGCCGCGCCGGTCCTGCCTGAACGGTCCCTTCCGGGGCGGGAAGAGCCCCGGGCGGCAGGTGCCGCGCAGCGGCGGCCGGGAGCGGCGGCGGGACACGCGGGCGGGAACGGTCGGGTGGGGCGCCCCGGTGCGCGGGGACGGACCCTCCGTCCCCGGCTTCCCCGGGCCGCGCCGGCGGGGGGGGCTGGCGGCCGGCGCCTTCTGTGCCAGAATGGCGCCGCCGCCCCCCCCACCGCGCGGCCTGCGGAAAGGATGCCGATGCCCGTTATCAACCGCATCGCCGCCCTCGCCCCCGAGATGACGGGCTGGCGGCGCGACCTGCACCGCCGGCCCGAACTCGGCTTCGACTGCCACGAGACGGCGACCTACGTCGCCGCGCGCCTCCGTGCCATGGGCGTGGACGAGCTCCACGAGGGCATCGCCACGTCGGGGCTCGTCGCCGTCATCGCCGGCCGCGGCGAGGGCCCGACGGTCGGGCTTCGCGCCGACATGGACGCGCTCCCGATCGCCGAGGCGACGGGGCTCGCCCACGCCTCCGAGGTCGCGGGTGTCATGCACGCCTGCGGCCACGACGGCCACACCGCCATGCTCCTCGGCGCCGCCGCCTACCTGGCCGAGACGCGCGCCTTCCGCGGCCGCGTCGCGCTCATCTTCCAGCCCGCCGAGGAAGCGGGCTCGGGGGCGGCGGCGATGGTCCGCGAGGGCATCATGGAGCGCTTCGAGATCGCCGAGGTCTATGCCCTCCACAATGCCCCGAACCGCCCCCTCGGCCACGTCGCCACCACCCCGGGGCCGATCATGGCCGCCGTCGATACCTTCCGCATCGACATCCGCGGCCGGGGCGGCCATGCCGCGATGCCGCACGAGACCGCCGACCCGATCGTGGCCGCGGTGGCGATCGTGCAGGCCATCCAGACGATCGTCAGCCGCAACCACCGCGCCACCGACGATCTCGTCGTGTCGGTGACGCGGCTCGTGGCGGGGACGGCCGACAACATCGTGCCGGGGACGGCATGGCTTGGCGGCACCGTGCGGAGCTTTGCCGGCGAGGTCCAGGCGATGGTCCGCCGCCGGCTGGCCGAGATCGTCGCCGGCACCGCCGCCGCCCACGGGGTCGCGGCCGGGCTTGCCTACGAGGTCGGCGATCCGGCGACCGTCAACGACCCCGCCCGCGCCGCCTTCGCCGCCGCCGTCGCGGCCGAGGTCGTGGGCGCGGCGAACGTCGATCCCGCCGCCCCGCGCGAGATGGGGGCGGAGGATTTCGCCCACATGCTGGTCGCCCGCCCCGGCGCCTACCTCTTCCTCGGCCAGGGCGACGGCCCCCCCGTCCACCACCCCGGCTACGATTTCAACGACGCCGTCCTGCCCTTCGGCGCGAGCCTCCTCGCCCGCCTCGTCGAGCGCGCCCTGCCACCCCGCTAGGACGGCCGTGCGGGGCCGGCGTTCGGTGGGCCCGGGCCGGGGGCCTCCGCCCCGTGATCCGGGCGGCGCCGGTGGCCCGGGGGGGAGAGGCCGGGCGGGCCATGGCCCGGCCCGCACGTGGGTCCACGGTCCCCTCAGGGGCGATGCCCGCCCGGGAGGAACCGCCCCGCCGCCCTTGTCCCGCACGTGCGCCAGCACGGGCCCGCGCTCGCCGTCCGGGGGGCTTTCGCCGTGCCACCGGCACGGGCGGTCCCCCCTCACCCCCGGGGCGGGCGCTTCGCGCTGCCCGCGGCCGGGCCCTGCCCGAGGCTTGAAGGCGGGGAGGGGCGAACCCTGACCCGCTCGGCCCTGGGGTTCACGCTTCCTTCATGGCGACGCCGCGCCCCGCGGAACGGCCCCGCCGCCTCCCTCCCGCCCCGTGCTCCAGCACGGGGCTCGCGCCCGCCGTCCGGGGGGCTTGCGACCGTGCCGCCGGCAAGGGCGGCCCCCCCCCCTCACCCCGGCCGGGCGCGGCCCGTGGCGTCAGGGGCGGAGGCGTCGGCGCCGGGCCGGGAGGCCGTGCGGGGCAATCTTTCGCCACGGCGACGTGCCGGCCCTTCGCCGCCGCGCCGCCGGCCGCCCGGCTCAGCGCTGGCGCGTCCGCCAGTCGGGGTTGATCCAGGGTGGCGCCGTCTCGCGCGGCAGGGGCGGGCGGCCGAGGAGATGGTCGGCGACCTTCTCGCCCGCCATCATCGAGGGGGCGTTGAGGTTGCCGTTGGTGATGCGCGGGAAGAGGGCGCTGTCGGCGATGGCGAGCCCCTCGACACCGATCACCCGCCCGGCCGGGTCGGCGACCGCGAGCGGGTCTCCGGGGGCCCCGAGCCGGGCCGTGCCGCAGGGGTGGTAGGCGGTCTCGGCGTGGGCCCGCAGCCAGTCGTCGATCGCCTCGTCCGCGACCACGCCCGGGCCGGGCGCGATCTCGGCCCGGACGTGGCGGGCGATGGCCGGCTGGGCGAAGATCTCGCGCCCGAGCCGCAGGCAGGTGCGGAACTCGGCGAGGTCGTCGGCGTGGGAGAGATAGTCGAAGCGGATCGCCGGGGCGTCCTCGGGCCGCGGCGAGACCAGGCGGACGCGGCCGCGCGCCTGCGACCGCATCGGCCCGACATGGGCCTGGAAGCCGTGCTCGGCCAGCGCCCCGCGGCCGTCGTAGCGCACGGCGATGGGCAGGAAGTGGAACTGGATGTCGGGATAGTCGATGCCGGCCGCCGAGCGGATGAAGCCGCCGGCCTCGAACTGGTTCGAGGCCCCCGGGCCGCGCCGGCCGAGAAGCCAGGCGAGCCCCACCCAGGCCTTGCCGGCGAGGTTCCAGTAGCGGCGCAGCGTGATCTTCTCGCGGGCCGCATACTGGAGGTAGATCTCGAGATGGTCCTGGAGGTTCGCCCCCACCCCCGGACGGTCGGCGAGAACCGGCAGGCCGAGCCGGCGCAGCTCCTCGCCCGGGCCGATTCCCGACAGCATCAGGAGCTTCGGGGTGTTGATCGCCGAGGCGGCGAGGACGACCGCGCGCCGCGCCGCCACGACCTCCTCGCGCCCGCCGCGCCGGACCTCGACCCCGCGCGCGCGCCGCCCGGCGAAGGCCACCCGCAGGGCGAGCCCGCGCACGAGCCGGCAGCGCCCGGAGGCGAGGGCCGGGCGCAGGTAGGCCCGCGCCGAGGACCAGCGGACGCCGTCGCGGATGGTCGCATCGAGCGGCCCGAAGCCCTCCTGGCGGGGGCCGTTGGTGTCGTCGGTGAGGGGATATCCGGCCTCGCCGCCGGCAGCGACGAAGGCCGCGAAGAGCGGGTGCGCCATCCGCCCCGGCGTGACCGTGACCGGCCCGCCGCGCCCGCGCAGGGGATGGCCCGGGGGCCCCCGCCAGTCCTCGAGGCGCCGGAAATAGGGGGCGACGTCGGCCCATCCCCAGCCCGCCGCACCGGCCGCCTCCCAGTGGTCGAAGTCGCGGCCGTGGCCGCGGACGTAGACCATGCCGTTGATCGAGGACGACCCCCCGAGGACGCGCCCGCGCGGGCAGTGCAGCCGCCGCCCGCCGAGCCCCGGCTCGGGCTCGGTGACGAAGCCCCAGTCGTAGCGGCGCATGTGCATGGGGTAGGAGAGCGCACCCGGCATGGCGATGAAGGGGCCGGCATCGCTGCCGCCGGCCTCGACGACGATCACCGAGGCCCCCGCCTCGGCCAGCCGGAAGGCCGCCGCCGCCCCCCCCGACCCCGCCCAGACGACGACGAAATCCGCCTCCATCCCCGTGCCCCGCCCGCTCCCGTCCCCGCCTCGCTGTCCCCGCCCGCGCCGGGCGAACGGCGCCCCCGGCGCCGCCCGCGCGCTCGCCGCCGTCATCCCCGAACTCGACGCCCCGAAGCTCCTGCGAGGGTTCACCGACCCCGGCCGGCCGCCCCCTCGGGGCCCGCCGCCCCCTCGGGGCGCGCCGCGCCACCGGTCCCGCCCGCGGCCGCCGCCCCTGCCCCGGCGTCTTCCGCCCCGCCGCCCCGGCGATCCCCGCCCGCGGTCGCGCGCCGGCCTCCCGGCAGGCGGCCGTCCGGCCCGGGCCCGCCCGCGGCCGGGGGGGCCGGCCCCGCGCCCGCAGGGCGCGGGCCGGGCCCGGCCACCGGGGGCGCGCGGGCGCCCGCGCGCCCCCTGCGGCCGGGAGCCCCGCCTTCGGTCGCGGCCCCCTCAGTAGGGCGCATCGACCGCCCCGCGGCCGACGTAGACCGCCTTGACGCGGCTGTAGTGCTGGATCGCCGCCCGCCCGTTCTCGCGCCCGATGCCCGAGAGCCCGACGCCGCCGAACGGCATCTCGACCGGGGTGAGGTTGTAGGCGTTGATCCAGACCGTGCCGGCCTCGAGGGCCGCGACGAGGCGATGGGCGCGGGCGAGGTCGCGGGTGAAGACGCCGGCCGCGAGCCCGAAGGCGAGGGCGTTGGCGCGGGCCACGACCTCGGCCTCGTCGCGGAAGGTCAGGACCGCCATCACCGGCCCGAAGACCTCCTCGCGGGCGAGCGCCATGTCGTCGCGGACGCCGGCGAGGATCGTCGGCAGGACGAAGTGGCCGCAGGCGAAGTCTCCCGGGCCGCCGCCGGCGACAAGGCGCGCGCCCTCGGCCCGGGCGCGGGCGATGTGGGCCAGCACGCGCGCCCGCTGGGGGGCCGAGATGAGGGGGCCGATCTGGGTCGCCTCGGCGAAGGGATCGCCGAGCCGCAGGGCCCGGGTGCGGGCCGCGAGCCGCCCGAGGAAGGCCTCCGCCACCTCTTCGGCGACGAAGACGCGGGTGCCGTTCGAGCACACCTGGCCCGCCGAGTAGAAGTTCGCGACGAGCGCCGCGCCGGCGGCATCGTCGAGATCGGCGTCGGCGCAGACGATGAGCGGCGACTTGCCGCCGAGTTCCATGGTCGCTGACTTGATGCCCTCGGCGGCGGCGGCATAGACGCGCCGGCCGGTGGCGACCGAGCCGGTCAGCGACACCTTGTTGACGCGGCCGTCGCGGACCAGCGCCGCTCCCGTCGCCGGCCCGCCCTGGACGACGCTGAAGAGCCCCTCCGGCAGCCCGGCCTCGGTCAGGATGGCGGCGAGCCGGAGCGCCCCGAGCGGCGTCAGCTCGGCGGGCTTGAAGACCATGGCGTTGCCGCAGGCGAGCGCGGGGGCGGCCTTCCAGCAGGCGATCTGGCTGGGGTAGTTCCAGGCGCCGATGCCGACGCAGAGGCCGAGGGGCTCGAGCCGGGTGTAGGCGAAGTCGCGCCCGAGCGGGATCGTCTCGCCTCCGAGCCCGGCCGCGAGGCCGCCGAAATACTCGAGCGCGTCCGCCCCCGACGGCCAGTCGGCGACGCGCGTCTCGGCGATCGGCTTGCCGGTGTCGAGGGTCTCGAGGCGGGCAAGTTCCTCGCCCCGCTCGCGGATCAGGGCCGCGGCGCGGAGGAGGATGCGCCCGCGCTCGACCGGCCGCCGCCCCGCCCAGTCGGGCTGGGCCGCCCGCGCGGCGGCGAGGGCGGCCTCGAGGACGGCGGGCGTCGCCTCGTGGACGCGGGCGATCTCCCGCTCGCTGAAGGGGTCGGTGACGGCGATCGCCGCCCCGGCGGGGTCCTCGAGCGGGCGGCCGGCGACGAAGTGGCTGGCCGGGGGGTCGGCGCGCATCACCGGCCCTCTCCGATCTCGCAGCCGAGATGGGCGAGCACGGCCGCCTCGGCCGCCGCCCCGTCGGGGGGGCCCGCGCCGAGGGCCTCGCGAAGGTAGACCCCGTCGATCATCGCCCCGAGCCGGGCCGCGACGCTCGGCGCCCGCGCCCCGGCGAGGGGGCGGAGCGCATGCGTGAGGTTGGCCGCCAGCCGCCGCTGGTAGAGCGCGAGGAGGCGGCGCGCCTCGGGCACCGACTGGGCGAGGACGTAGAAGGTCAGCCACGCCCCCACGACCTCGCGGCGGAAGTTCTGGGGCGCGAAGCCCGCCGCCACGATCGCGGCGAGGCGGGCGCGGGGATCCTTCCCCGCCGCCCCGAGGCGGGCCCGCACCTCGACCCCGTAGTCGGTCAGCACCTGGCGCATGGCGGCGAGGAAGAGCGCCTCCTTGGCGCCGAAGTAGTGGTGGGCGAGCGCGCTCGACATGCCGGCCGCGCGCGCGATCTCGCCCACCGTGACATCGAGCGTGCCCGCGCGGCCGATCGCGTCGATCGTCGCTTTGACGAGCGCCGCCCTTCGGATAGGCTCCATTCCCAGCTTCGGCATGTCGTGCGGTCCGAGATTCCGCTTGCCAGGGCAGGCTAGTCGGTTGTTTATTGACTCGTCAATCAAGAAAGCAGGGAGCCCCGCCATGACCCTCCGCCCGATCCTCGCCGCGACCGGCCTTGCCGCCCTGCTGGCGCTGCCGGCCGCGGCCGCCTGCGACAAGGTGGTCTTCTCGGACGTCGGCTGGACCGACATCACCGCCACCACCGCGGTCGCGACCACGGTCCTCGGGGCGCTCGGCTACGAGACCGAGATCCTGGTCCTGTCGGTGCCGGTCACCTACATCTCGCTCTCGACCGGTCAGGTCGACGTCTTCCTCGGCAACTGGATGCCGACGATGGAGGCCGACATCGCCCCCTACCGCGATGCCGGCACCGTCGAGACGCTGCGCGCCAACCTCGAGGGGGCGAAATACACCCTTGCCACCAATGACGCCGGGGCCGCCCTCGGCATCGCCGGCTTCGCCGACATCGCCGCGCAGGCCGGACCGCTCGACGGCAAGATCTACGGCATCGAGGCCGGCAACGACGGCAACCGCCTGATCCTCGAGATGATCTCCTCCGACGCCTTCGGCCTCAAGGACTTCGAGTTGGTCGAGAGTTCCGAGCAGGGGATGCTCGCGCAGGTCGCCCGGGCCGATTCGCGGGGCGAGCCGATCGTCTTCCTCGGCTGGGAGCCCCATCCCATGAACGCCAACTTCGCCATGACCTATCTCACCGGCGGCGACGACTGGTTCGGTCCCAACCTCGGCGGCGCCACGGTGCTGACCAACACCCGCAAGGGCTATGCCGCCGAATGCCCGAACGTCGGCGCCTTCCTTCACAACCTCGTCTTCACCCTCGCGCTCGAGAACGAGATCATGGGCAGCATCCTCGACGACGGGGAGGAGCCCGCGGCCGCCGCCCGCGCCTGGCTCGCCGGCCACCGCGACGTCCTCGGGCCCTGGCTCGCCGGTGTGACGACCAAGGACGGCGGCGACGCCCTCGCCGCGGTCAACGCGGCCCTGAACTAGGCCCCGGACGCGGCCGGCGCCGATGGAGCCGCTCGCCCGCCTGACCGAGGCGCTGACGGCGACCAAGCTCCCGGTCGGCCGGCTTGCGCGCGAGGGCTTCGGCTGGCTGCAGGCGAACGCCACCTGGGCCTTCGATGCCGCGGCGGCGGCGCTGGAGCGGCTGATCGAGGCCGTCCTCTGGCTGCTCCAGACGCCGCCGCCGCTCCTCGTCGTCGCCGCCTTCGTGGCCCTGACCTGGGCCATCCAGCGGTCCTGGAAGCCCTGCCTCCTCGTCCTCGCGGGCTTTCTCTTCATCCTCAACCAGGGCTACTGGCAGGCGACGACCGAGAGCCTGACGCTCGTCCTTGCCTCCTGCGTCGTCTGCATGGGGGTCGGGGTGCCGGTCGGCATCGCCGCCGCCCACCGGCCGCGCCTCTATGCCGGGCTGCGCCCGGTCCTCGACCTCATGCAGACGCTGCCGACCTTCGTCTACCTGATCCCGGCCATCGTCTTCTTCGGCATCGGCATGGTGCCGGGGCTTCTCGCCACCGTCATCTTCGTGCTGCCGGCGCCGATCCGGCTCACCCATCTCGGCATCGCCTCGACCCCCCAGCCGCTCCTCGAGGCGGCGACGGCCTTCGGGGCGACGCCGCGGCAGGTGCTCTGGAAGGTCGAGCTGCCGTGGGCGGTGCCGCAGATCATGACCGGGCTCAACCAGACGATCATGCTCTCGCTCTCGATGGTGGTGATCGCGGCGTTGGTCGGGGCGGCGGGGCTCGGGGTGCCGGTCGTCCGCGCCCTCAACTCGGTCAACACCGCGCTCGGCTTCGAGGCCGGGATGGTGATCGTCGTCCTCGCCATCCTCCTCGACCGCATGCTGCGGGTGGAGCGGCCGTGACGGCGCCCGCGAACGACAGCCGCCCGGCCGAGGGCATCGCCGTCGCCTTCGAGCGCGTCTCGATCGTCTTCGGCGACCGCCCGGAGGCCGCGCTCGCGCTCATGGACGAGGGCCGGGACCGCGCCGCCGTCAAGGCCGCCTCGGGCCAGGTGCTCGGCGTCCACGACTGCTCGCTCAAGGTGGCCGAGGGCGAGATCCTCGTCCTCATGGGGCTCTCGGGGTCGGGCAAGTCGACGCTCCTGCGGGCCGTCAACGGCCTCAACCCCGTCTGCCGCGGGGCCTGCTGGGTCGGCGACGATGGCCGGCTCGTCGACGTCACCCATGCCGACGCCGCCACCCTCCGGCGCATCCGCCTGTCGCGGGTGGCGATGGTCTTCCAGCAGTTCGGCCTCCTGCCGTGGCGGACGGTGCGCGAGAACGTGGGCCTCGGGCTCGAACTGGCCGGCGTCGCCGCGGCCGAGCGCGCCGCCCGCATCGCCGCCCAGCTTGACCTCGTCGGCCTTTCCGACTGGGCCGACCGCAAGGTGGGCGAGCTCTCGGGGGGAATGCAGCAGCGCGTGGGCCTCGCCCGCGCCTTCGCGACCGAGGCCCCGATCCTGCTCATGGACGAGCCCTTCTCGGCTCTCGACCCGCTCATCCGGGTGCGCCTTCAGGACGAGCTCCTGGAACTCCAGGCGCGGATGCGCCGCACCATCCTCTTCGTCAGCCACGACCTCGACGAGGCCTTCAAGCTCGGCAACCGGATCGCCATCATGGAGGGGGGCCGGATCGTCCAGACCGGCACCCCGCGCGAGATCTTCTCGGCCCCGGCCTCGGCCTACGTCGCCGATTTCGTCGAGACCATGAACCCCCTCGGCGTCCTCACCGCGGGCGACGCGGCGACCGCGGGCGAGGCCCCGGGCGAGCCCGTCGCCGCCGACCTGCCGATCCGCGAGGTGATGGCGCGGCTGCGCGAGGCCGACGCCGCCCTGCCCGTCACCGACCGCGGCCGCCCCGCCGGCATCGTCACCCGTGCCTCGGTGATCGCGGCCCTCCTCGACCCCCGCGGCTGAGCGGCCCGCGCCGGCCCCGCCCCGCCCCGCCCCGGCCCTAGCCGCGCCAGAAGCGCGGCAGGAACAGCACCAGCACCGCCAGGACCTCGAGCCGGCCGAGGAGCATGCCGGCCGCCATCAGCCACTTCGCGGCCGCCGGGAAGGCGTGCAACGCCCCCGTCGCCCCGACCTCGGGGCCGAAGGCGAGGCCGACGTTGAAGAGCGCCGTCCAGGCGGCGACGACCGCGGTCTTGAACTGGAGCCCGGCGAGCGACAGGAGCACCGAGAGGACGCCGAAGCCGAGGATGAAGGCGGTGAAGAGCGTGATCACCGAGGCGACCACGTCGTCGCCGAGCGTCCGCCCCTCGAATCGCAGGGGCACCACCCGGTGGGGCGAATGGATGCGCCGGATCCGCGTCTTGACCGCCTCGATCAGGACGAGGTAGCGGAACACCTTCAGCGAGCAGCTGCTCGAGGCGGTGCAGGCGCCGATCATGCCGGTGGCGATGAGGATGACGAAGGGGAAGGCCCCCCAGGCCTCGACGTTCTCGCTGCCGAAGCCCGTGCCCGAGAAGATCGAGACGGTGTTGAAGACGGTGCCCGCGAAGGCCTCGGCCGGGTCGGCGCCGCGGGCCAGCACGCGGTAGGCGAGGATCACGCCCACGGCATAGGCCGTCCAGCGCAGGTAGGCGCGCACCTGGACGTCGCGCCAGAGCGGCAGGGCGCTGCCGCCCATCAGTTGCAGGAAGCGGATGTAGGGCAGCCCGGCCAGGAGCATGAAACCCGTGGCGGCGAGCAGCAGGGGCTCGCCGTAGCGGGCGAAGGAGAGATCCGAGGTCGCGAAGCCGCCGGTCGCGAGCGTCGTCATGGCGTGCACGGCGGCCTCGAGGCCGGTCATGCCGAGGGCGAAGAAGACGAGGCCGCAGGCGACGGTGAGGGCGAGGTAGACCTCGAGCAGCCCCCAGGCGATGTCGAGCGCGCGGGGCAGGATCTTGCCCAGGGTGTCGAAGGCCTCGGAGCGGAAATACTGCATGCCGCCGACCTTCATCACCGGCAGGAACACCATGGCGATGACGATGATGCCGAGCCCGCCCAGCCATTGCAGGATGCCGCGCCAGAGGTGGGTGCCGCGGGGCAGGGTGTCGAGGCCGACGAAGACCGTGGCGCCGGTCGTGGTCATGCCCGACATGGCCTCGAAGACGGCGTCGGTGAAGGTCGCCCCCGGCGCGCCGAGCATGAAGGGCAGGGCCCCGAAGAGGGGCAGCGCCACCCACACCCCGGTCGTGACGAGGAAGGCCTGCTGGGCGCTGAGCCCCCGGCCGAGCCCGCTCGCGCAGGCGAGCGCGACCGCCCCACCGGTGGTCGCGGTCAGGACCGCGCATTCGAGGAAGGCGAGCCAGTGGCCGTCCCCGGCCAGGAGGTCGGCGGCGAGCGGCACGACCATCGCCGCGCCGAGCGCCGCGATCAGGATGCCGAGGACATAGCCGACGGGGCGAAGGTCGTGCATGGGCGCGAGCGTTGGAGCCCCGGCCGCGGCCTGTCAAGGCGCGCCCGCCGCGCCCGCGGCGGGCCGGGCGCGGTTTGCAGGCCCCGCGGCCGGGGCTATAGGGAAGCGAGGAGAGGCAGGCGGAGGCGGGCGGGCGATGGCCGTGGCGGAGTTCCTCGCGACCCCGGAGGGGCGGCGGATCGCCCATCACCGGCGGGCGGGACGGGGGCCCGGGGTGGTCTTCCTCGGCGGCTTCCGGTCGGACATGACGGGAACCAAGGCCGCCCATCTCGACGGCTGGGCGGCGGCGGCGGGGCGGGCCTTCGTCCGCTTCGACTACTCCGGGCACGGCGCCTCGCCGGGGGACTTCGCGGCCGGCGCCGTCGGCGACTGGGCCGAGGATGCGGCGGCGGTGCTCGGGGCGCTGACCGAGGGGCCCCAGATCCTCGTCGGCTCGTCGATGGGGGGCTGGATCGCGCTTCTCCTCGCCCGGGCCCGGCCGGAGCGGGTGGCGGGGCTCGTCGGCATCGCCGCCGCCCCCGACTTCACCGAGGACGGCTTCTGGGCGGGGATGACGGCCGAGGAGCGCGACCGGCTTCGCGACGAGGGCCATGTCGACCGGCCGAGCGCCTACGCGCCCGAGCCGACCCGCATCAGCCGCCGGCTGATCGAGGACGGCCGCCGCCACCTCGTGCTCCGAAGCCCGCTCGAGCTTCCCTTCCCGGTGCGCCTCCTGCAGGGCACCGGCGATGCCGACGTGCCCCTCGGCTGGGCCCTCCGCCTGCTTGGCCACGCCCGCGGCCCCGACCTCCGGCTGACGCTCGTCAGGGGGGCCGACCACCGCTTTTCCGACCCGGCCTGCCTTGACCTGATCGTGCGCACGATCGAGGAGATCGCGCCCTGAGGGGCGGGGCCCTGCGCCTCAGGCGAGGGCGCCCGCGAGCTTCATCGCCAGCCCCATGTCGCCCTCGACCCGGAGGCGCCCCGACATGAAGGCCGCGGTCGCGTTGAGGGTGCCGTCGAAAAGCCCCCGGAAGGTCGCGAGGTCGGCGCTGAGGGTGACATCCGCGGGGGTGTCGGCGGCGGCGGCCGCGGGGCCGCCGGGCCCGAGGAGGATCGCCCCCTCGCCGGCGATGACGAACTTCGCCGTCCCCGCGAAGCCGTTGCCGAGCCGCTCCCCCAGGGCCGCCAGTGCGCCCGCGATCGCCTCGCCCATGCTCTCCGTCCTCCGAATTGTGACCCCGGGCCCCCTCGCCATCCGCGGCGCGGGCGCTACACTCGCGCATATGGACCATCGCCCGCGCATACTCCATGCCCTGGTCGCGCTCCTGCTCGCCGTCCGCGCCGCGGCGGCGGGACCGGCCGAGGTCGATGCGCTTCTCTCCGAGCTCGCCGCCTCCGACGCCGCCGACTGGCAGCGGATCGAGACGCGCATCCTGCGCGAATGGTCGCGGTCGGGCTCGCCGGCGATGGACCTCCTCCTCGGGCGCGGCCGCGAGGCGCTCGAGGCGGGCGACCTTCCGGCGGCGGTCGAGCATCTGACGGCCCTCACCGATCACGCCCCGGACTTCGCCGAGGGCTGGAGCACGCGGGCCACGGCCTTCTACCTCCTCGGCCAGTATGGCCCCGCGCTCGACGACCTCGCCCGCGCGCTCGCGCTCGAGCCGCGCCATTTCGAGGCCCTGGCGGGGCTCGGGCTGATCCTCGAGGAGATGGGCTTGACCGACCCCGCGCGGCGGGCCTACGCCGCGGCGCTGGCGATCCATCCCCACATGGAGGCCCCGCGGCAGGGGATCGCGCGGATCGAGCGGGCGCAGGGCGCGGAGACGCTCTGAGCCCGTCTCCCGGGTGGGGGGCGCGGGCGCGGGGGGGCGGGACGGCAGGCATGGAACGGCAGGGGCGCATCATCGCGGTGCTCGGGCCCACCAACACGGGCAAGACGCATTACGCGATCGAGCGCATGCTCGCCCACCGCACGGGCGTCATCGGCCTGCCGCTGCGGCTCCTCGCGCGCGAGGTCTACGACCGCATCGTCGCCCTGCGCGGCCCCGCGGTCGTCGCCCTCGTCACCGGCGAGGAGCGCATCGTCCCCGAGCGCGCCTGCTACTGGGTCTGCACGGTCGAGGCGATGCCCGTGGACATCGGCGCCGACTTCCTGGCCGTGGACGAGATCCAGCTGTGCGCCGACCCCGAGCGCGGCCACGTCTTCACCGACCGTCTCCTGAACGCGCGCGGCCGGCAGGAGACAATGTTCCTTGGCGCCGAGACCATGCGGGGGGCGATCGCGGGGCTCGTCGCGGGCAGCCTCTTCATCCGCCGCGACCGCTTCTCGGCCCTGACCCACACCGGCGAGAAGAAGCTCAGCCGGATGCCCG
>JADLCV010000120.1 GCA_020846995.1 Paracoccaceae bacterium | reverse complement strand
TTTTGGTATGTTGACCCGTCAGTGCGACCGCAGCGAACACCGCAGGGAGACCCGAATGGCCCGGATCACCGCCCGAAGCCCGCAGAGCCTCCTCGTGCGCTATCCGCGCGAGCTGGCGGCGGCCTACCGGGCCGAGGGCTTCTGGTCGGACGAGACGGTTCACGACGTGGCCGCCGGATGGCGCATGCGGGCCCCCGGGAAGATCGCCGTGCGCGAATCGCACTCGACCCTGACCTATGGAGAGCTGATCGAGCTCGCGGACCGCATCGCGGCGGAGTTCGCCGCGCTCGGGCTGAAACCCGGCGCCCGGGTGGCGGCCTGGCTTTCGAGCCGCCTGGAGTTGGCCGCCATCCTTCTCGCCTGCGCCCGCGGCTCATACGTCCTCTGCCCTTCGCTGCATCGCAACCACACGCCGGAGGAGGTCGCCGAGCTGCTCGGGAAGATGCAGGCCCGCGTCCTTTTCGCCGAAGAGGGATTCGGCGCCGGCGGCGAAGGCGCCTCCATCGTCGAACGCGCGCGGGGCGTCGCATCGCTGGTCAAGGTCTACCGCCTGCCGCCGCCACGAGCGCGGACACTGAACGATATCATCGCGATGCTCGGGCTGAGGGAGCACGGTCTCGCACCATCGGCCGGGCGCGCCGACGACATCGTCTATCTGGCTTTCACCTCGGGCACGACGGGCCGGCCGAAAGGCGTCATGCACAGCAACAACACGCTGCTCGCGAATGCGCGATCCCTCGGACGCGACTGGGAATTCGACGCCGACTCGGTCATCTACACGCTGAGCCCCCTCAGCCACAATCTCGGTTTCGGCGCCCTCGTCCTGGCGTTCCATTCCGGCGGCACGATCGTGCTGCACGACCTGGCCAGGGGCGAGAGCCTCCTCGACCGGCTGGCCGGGACCGCGACGACCTTCGTCTTCGGGGTTCCCGCACACGCGCTGGACCTCCTCAACGAACTCGAGGCGCGAGGCGGCGCGGAGCTGGAGAGGCTCCGCGGCTTCCGCATTTCGGGCGCAGCGGTGCCGACCTCGGTCGCCAAGCGTCTGCTGGCTCATGGCGTCGTTCCCCAGAGCGGCTACGGAATGACAGAAGCCGGCTCGCACAACTACACGATGCCCGCGGACGATCCCGAGACGATCGTCACCACGTCCGGACGTGCCTGTGCGGGCTACGAACTGGCGATCTTTGCCACCGACGACCGCGAGCGCATGCTTGGCGTCGGCGAGACCGGGGAGATCGGCGGACGCGGGGCGAGCCTGATGCTGGGGTATTTCGGCAACCAGCAGGCAACCGAGGCATCGTTCAATTCCGCGGGCTGGTTCATGACCGGCGATCTCGGGCGGCTGGACGCGAGAGGCTACCTGCACATCACGGGACGCATCAAGGACGTCATCATCCGGGGCGGGCACAACATCTATCCGACGAAGATCGAGATGCTGGCGATGCGCCACCCCCGTGTCGAGCGGGCCGCCGCCATTGCCGTTCGCGACGAGCGGCTGGGGGAAAGGGTCTGCATCGTCGTCATGAGCAAGAACAGGGAGCTGATCGACGCGGCCGAACTCCTCTCGCACCTGCACGCCGAGGGGCTGTCGAAGTATGACATGCCGGAATACTTCGCCCAGGTCGACGAGATCCCGCTTTCGGCGAGCGGCAAGGTCCTGAAGCGTGCCCTCCTTCCCGATGTCCATCTCGGTCGCCTGCGACCGGTTCCGGTGCGCTGGCGGCCCGCCGTCGACGAGCGTTCCGAGGCGTGACGGGTGAAGCCGATGTGTCAAGAGGATCCGATGGTGCGCCTTCGCGAGGAACTGGAGCGCCCGCCATTCAATCGCTGGCTCGGGCTGACGGCGCTGTCGGCCGATCCGGGCGAGGGCGTATCGGTGGAACTGCCGTTCCGGCGCGAGCTCGGCCATTCGCCGTCCGAACCCGTCTTTCACGGCGGCGTCGTCGCCTCGCTCATCGACGCGGCGGGCTTTGCGGCGGTTGCCATCGGCCATGACGGGGCGACGCCGACCGTGAGCCTGCATGTCGACTACCTCGCGCCCGCCTCGGGCGACAGGATCATCGCCAACGCCCGCATCCGCCGGGCCGGTCGACTTCTGGCGCGCGTCGACATCGACGTTCTCGCCGCCGGCAGGCTCGTCGCCATCGGGCGCGGCGTCTTCATCAGCCAGGAGCAGGGCCATTGAAGGCTGTCGTCATCAGGGAGTTCGGCGCCTTCGACCGCGCCGGGGTCGAGGAGGTGGCAGAGCCCGTGCCGCGGCCCAGCGAGATCCTGCTCGACGTCCGTCTGGCGCCCGTCAACTACGTGGACACGCTGGTCTTCGAGGGCAAGTACCAGTTCCTGCCGCCAACGCCCTTCATACCCGGCAAGGGGCCGGTCGGAATCGTCCGCTCCGTCGGGGCCGAGGCCCGCCGCTTCCGGCCCGGCGACCGCGTCCTGGCGATGGCCGAATGCGGCGGTTATGCGCAGTCGGTCGCGCTCGACGAGGACCAGTGCTACGCGCTGCCCGACGCCTTGTCCTTCGAGGACGCCGCCTCGATCTCGCTCGCCTATGACACCGCCTGGTTCGCCCTCGTCGAGCGCGGGCGGATGAAGGCCGGCGAGACCGTGCTCGTGCTCGGCGCGCTGGGCAGCGTCGGCATCGCCGCGGTCCAGCTTGCCGGGGCCAAGGGGGCGACGGTCATCGCGGCGATCGCCGGACGGGACCGCGTCGACGAAGCGCTCCGGCTCGGTGCCGACCATGTCGTCGATCTGGCGATGGCGAACCTGCGCGACGGCCTGCGCGAGCAGGTGCAGGCCGCGACCGGCGGAAGGGGTGCCGACATCGTGATCGACCCCCTGGGCGGCGAGCCGTTCGAGGCCGCGATCCGCGCCCTCGCCTGGCGCGGTCGCCTCGTCGTCGTCGGCTTTGCCGCCGGGGGGATCCCGACACTGAAGGTCAACTACCTCCTGCTCAAGAACATCGAGGTCAGCGGCCTCCAGGTCAGCGACTACCGCAAGCGGACACCGTCGCTGATGCGCGAATGCTTCGAGGACATCTTCGCGCTGCACGTGCAGGGCCGCATTCGCGGCCGGCCGGTCCAGTATTTCGCCCTCGACGAATTCGCGGCCGCCCTCTCTGCCATCGTCGAACGCAGGATTTCCGGGCGCGCGCTGCTTGTCCCGTCCCGCCTCGGGGCAGAGTGAGGGTCCGCCATGCAACCCCTTCGGCCGACACGCTACATCGGAAAGTCGGTGACCCGGCTGGAGGACCGTCCCCTGCTGACCGGCGCCGCGCGCTTCGTCGCGGATCTCGACTTCCCGCACCAGCTTCACATGCGCGTCGTCCGTTCCGCCCACGCCCATGGCCGCATTCTCGGCATCACGACGACCGAGGCGTCGGCCTTGCCGGGTGTCGTTGCGGTCTGGACGGCCGCCGATCTCGGCGACCTGCCGCCGATTCCCATTCGTGCGACGGCGATCCAGGGCCTGCCTCCCTATCGCCAGCCGATCCTCGCCCGCGGCCGGGTCCGCTATGTCGGCGAGCCCGTCGCGGTCGTGTTTGCCGAATCGGCCTATGGCGCCGAGGATGCCGCGGACCTCGTCGTGGCCGACATCGAGCCGCTGGAGCCCTATCTGGACGTGTGCCGGGCGCCGGCGGAATTCGCACCCGGCCTGACCTCCGAGCCGACCATCATCCGCAAGGGGTATGGCGACGTCGACGCCGCGTTCCAGCGGGCGCACGCGATGGTCGCGCTGGATCTGTCGGTCGGGCGCCATTCGGCGATACCGATGGAGACGCGCGGCGCGCTGGCGCGCCATGACCGGGCGCGGGATGTCCTGGAACTGCACGGGGCGGCAAAGCGTCCGCACTGGAACCGCGACCAGCTTGCCGAGATGCTGTCGATGAGCCCCGCCCGGATCGAGCTTTACGAGAACCATGTCGGTGGCGGCTTCGGCGTCCGCGGAGAGATTTATCCCGAGGACGTGCTCGTCTGCGTCGGCGCGCGAAGGCTCGGCCGGCCCGTGAAGTGGATCGAGGATCGGCGCGAACATCTGCTGTCGGCCAACCAGTCGAGAGAGCAGCATCACCGGATCCGCGCCGCCGTCGATGCGGAGGGGCGCTTCCTCGCGATCGACGAGACGCTCCTTCACGACCAGGGCGCCTACGTGCGCACCCACGGCGCCCGCGTTGCCGACATGACGATCGGCCTCCTCCTCGGTCCCTACCGGGTTCCGAATTACCGCGCCGTCGCCCACTACCGGCTGACCAACAAGACGCCGGCGGCCACCTATCGCGCCCCGGGCCGCTTCGAGGGAAGCTTCGTCCGCGAACGTCTGATCGACGCGATTGCGCAGCGGCTGGACCTCGATCCGCTCGAGGTCCGCCGGCGCAACCTGATCGGCTCCGCGGAGATGCCCTACGTGCGCGGGCTGACTGCGCTGGAGACGGAGGTCATCCTCGATTCCGGCGACTACGCCGGCCTCCTGGAGAAGGCGCTTGTCTGGTCGGGATGGCAGGCCATGAGCCGGCAGGCGGCGGCGCGGCGTGCCGCGGGCGAAGCCGTCGGTGTCGGCTTCGGCATGTTCGTCGAGAAGAGCGGTCTCGGGCCTTCCGAGATGGTGCACCTGACCGTCCACGCGGACGGGACGGTCGAGGTGGTCACGGGCGCGTCCTCGCTCGGCCAGGGGATGGAGACGGCGATCGCCCAGATCGCTGCCGATACCCTCGGGGTCGATTACCGCAGCATCCGGGTGCTGCACGGCAATACCAACCGGATCGCCTTCGGTTTCGGCGCCCACGCATCGCGCGTGACGGTGATGACCGGCGAGGCGACCCGCAGGGCGGCGGAGGCCGTGCGCGCCAAGGCGCTCGCGTTCGCGTCCGAACTGCTCCAGCGCGATGCCGCCGCCCTCGACGTTGTCGACGGCACAGTCGTGGCGCGGGAGGGCGGCGGCCCCTCCATCACGCTCGGCCAGCTTGCCGCGCAGCTTGCCCCGGCATCCGGCTCGCGCGGCGACCGCGAGCCGGGTCTTGCGGGCACGGCCTGGTTCCACAGCAAGCACATGAACTACCCCTACGGGGTGCACATGGCCCAGGTCGCGGTCGACCGCGAGACCGGCGGCGTGAAGGTCGAGCGGTACTGCGTCGCCTACGATGTGGGGCGGGCGGTCAATCCGGCCATGATCGAGGGCCAGATCGTCGGCGGGCTGGCGCAGGGCCTCGGTGGCGCCCTGCTCGAGGAGTTCCTCTACAGCGAGGACGGCCAGCCCCTGTCCGTGACCTTCGCCGACTACCTCACGCTCACGGCCCGCGAGATGCCGCCGGTCGCGGTGCTGATCACCGAGGATGCGCCCAGCCCCCTGAATCCGCTTGGATTGAAGGGCGCGGGCGAGGGCGGCGTGAATGCGGCCGGGGCGGCGATCGCCTCGGCGATCGACGATGCGCTTCAGGTCGCGGGGCTTGTCGCGCGCCTGCCGGCAACGCCCCAGTACATCCGTTCCCGGCTGCGGGAACTCGAGGGAGGCGCAGCATGAGCACGACCATGCGCGACCGGCTCGTCGGCAGGTCGGTCACCCGGATCGAGGATCGCGCGCTCCTGACCGGCAAGGGGCGCTATCTCGACGACATCCGGATTGACGGCTGTCTGTCGGCCCATTTCCTGCGCTCTCCGCATGCGCATGCCTCCTTCACGCGCGTGGACGCCGGCGCCGCGCGGGCCATGCCGGGTGTGGTCGCCATCTTCACGATGGCGGATCTTCGGCCGCACCTGACGACGGACGTGCTCGCCGTGGGCCTGCCAAGCACGGCCATCAACCTCGAGGTCGACCGCCCCATCCTTGCCCGCGACGAGGTGGCCTATGTCGGCGAAGCGGTGGCGATGATCGTCGCCGAGACCCGCGCGCAGGCCGAGGACGCCGGCGACGCCATCGACGTCGACTACACGCTGCTGGCGGCCGTCTCCGATTGCCGCGACGCGCTGAAGCCCGAGGCGCCGCCGGTGCACCGTCGCCTTCCGCACAACTGCCTGGCGCGCTTCGCCTTCAGGTATGGCGACGTCGGCTCTGCCTTTGCCGCGGCGGCCCATGTCGTCTCCGGCGCCTATCACGTTCACCGCGGCGGCTCGCATTCGATGGAAGGGCGGGGGGTCCTGGCCGCGCCGGACCCGATGGCGCGCACGCTGCGGGTGTGGAGCTCGACCCAGACGGCGCCGGCCCTCAAGCGCAACCTCTGCGTGCTGCTCGGCAAGGAGGAGGACGCGATCGTCGTCGAGACGCCCGACATCGGCGGCGGCTTCGGTCCGAAACTCGTGACCTACCCCGAAGAAATCGCCACCGCGCTGGGCGCGATCCTCCTCGGACGGCCGGTCAAATGGGTCGAGGACCGGCGCGAGCACTTCGTCTCGACGACCCAGGAGCGCGACCAGCACTGGGACGTCGCGATGGCCCTCGATGGCGACGGCCGCATCCTCGGGATTCGCGGCGACCTGCTGCACGATCACGGGGCCTATACGGCGCGCGGCCTCAATGTGCCCTATGGCTCCGGCGTCACCCTGCCCCTGCCCTACAACGTCCCCGCGTACTCGCTGAACATCGCCGTCGCGCTGACCAACAAGGTGCCGGTTACCCCGGTTCGCGGCGCCGGGCAGCCTCAGGGCGCCTTCGTGATGGAGCGGCTGATGGACAAGGCCGCGCGCGCACTGGCCATGGAACCGCAGGCGATTCGCGAGCTCAATCTCGTGCGGGCAAGCCAGATGCCCTGCCGCAAGCCGATCCGGCTGCGCGGCGGCACCGAGGTCATCCTCGACAGCGGCGACTATGTCGCCTGCATGAGAAGCGCGCTCGAGCGGGCCGGCCATGCCGGTTTCGCCGCGCTCAAGCGGGCGGCACGACGGCAGGGGCGGCGGATCGGCATCGGCCTCGCGAACTATGTCGAGGGCACGGGGCGGGGCCCCTACGAGACCGTCAGCGTCCGCATCAGCCGCACCGGGCGCGTCGTCGTCTCGACCGCGGCCGTCGCCATGGGGCAGGGCACGGCCACGATGATCGCGCAGATCGTGGGCGACCAGCTGGGCGGCCGGATGGACAACATCGTCGTCAGGACGGGGGACACCGGATCGGGCCTCGGCTTCGGCGGCTTCAACAGCCGGCAGACCGTGGTGGCCGGCGCATCGGCGCACAAGGCCGCCGTCGAGGTGCGCAGGAAGCTGCTGCAGGTGGCGTCCCACCTCCTCGAGGTTGCCGAAGGCGATCTCGACGTCGTCGGCGACCGGGTCGAGATCGCCGGTGCGCCGCGCAGCGGGCTTTCCTTTGCCGACATCGCCAACGCCTCGGCCGGGCTTCCGGGTTTCCTCCTGCCGGGCGTGGACACGCCGGGACTGGCGTCCACGCAGCAGGTCAACATCAACGACATGGCGTTCGCCAACGGCACCGGGGTCGCGGAGGTCGAGGTCGACGAAGAGACGGGGCGTGTCCGCGTCGTCCGCTTCACCCTCGCCCATGATTGCGGGCGCATCGTCAATCCGGCGACCGTCGACGGCCAGATCCTCGGGGGCATTGCCCACGGGCTCGGAAACACGTTGTTCGAGGAGATGCTGTTCGACGATGCCGCCCAGCCCCTGTCCACGACCCTCGCCGACTACCTCCTGGTCACGGCCTCGGAAATCCCCGCGATCGACATCCTGCACCGCGAGTCGCCGAGCCCGCTCAACGCACTCGGCGTGAAGGGCATCGGCGAGTCGGGGGTCTTCCCGGTCATGCCGGCGGTCGCGGCCGCGATCGACGACGCGCTCTCCGACCTCGGCGTCCATGTCGAGCGCATGCCGATCTCGCCACAGGCGCTGCGGGCCCGGATCATTGCCGCGAGGAGTTCCGGGAATGCGTGATCGCCCCCAGCGTCTCCTCGACAAGCTCGTCGCCGCCAGCCGCATCCTCGTGCGCGAGGGAGTGCTCGACGTCTTCGGCCACCTCAGCATTCGCGACGAAAGGAACCCGGACGTCTTCTGGCTGTCGACCGCGCTGCCTGCCAGCCGGGTCGAGGCGAAGGACATGATGGCGTTTGATCTCGCGGGCGAGCCGCTCGAGCCGGCGATGGCCCCGCTCTTCTCCGAGCGCTACATCCATGCCGCGATCCTGCGCGTCCGCCCCGACGTGAACGCCGTCTGCCATCATCACTCCGCATCGCTCATGCCGTTCTGCATCACCGGCGTGCCGCTCCGTGCCGTGTCGCAGACCGGTGCCTTCATGGGGGTCAGGGTCCGGCAATGGGACAGCGCCGATTCGTTCGGGGCCACGCGGCTTCTCGTCGATTCGCCGGAACAGGCGAACTCGCTCGCCGCAAGCCTCGGGCCCGACTCGATCATCCTCATGCGCGGCCATGGCGCGACGGTGGCCGGCCGTTCCCTGGAGGATGTCACCTTCAAGTCCGTCTTTTCCTGCCGCGACGCGGATGCGCTCCGCTCCGCCCTGCTGCTGGGATCGCCGGTGGCGTTGAGCGAGCAGGAGATCGCCCTGGCCGGGCAGCCCGCGGGCCCGGCGCTCGAACGCGCCTGGGCGCACTGGACCGCGCCCGGCGAAACCCGACGTGAACCCCTCGCCGAAAGGGTCATTCCATGAAGCCGGCCCCCTTCGAACTGCATCGGCCCACGACCCTCGGGGAGGCGCTGGCCATCCTCGGCAGGGTCTGCGACGAAGGCGGGCTGGTCCTGGCGGGCGGGCAGAGCCTCGTGCCCATGATGGCGCTGCGCGTCGTCTATCCGCCGCATCTCGTCGACATCAACGGAATCGAACCCCTGAGCCGGATCGCCGTCGAGGACGGCCTCCTCACGGTCGGCGCCACCGTGAGGCACGCCGCCTTCCACCGGCCGGTCGTCGATGGACCACTCGGCCATCTTCTGGCCGAGGTTTCGCGCCACATCGCGCATTACCCGATCCGCAAGCGCGGCACCTTCTGCGGGAGCCTCTCGCACGCCGATCCGGCCTCCGAATGGTGCCTGGTCGCGAAGACGCTCGGCGCCCGCATCCACCTCGCCTCCCTCGAGGGCGGGCGCGTTCTCGAGGCCGACGCCTTCTTCGTCGGGGCCATGACCACGGCCCGCGAGCCCGCCGAGATCGTCGTCGAGGCCCGGCTGCCGGTGATGCCAGGGGCCGCGACCTTCGGCTTCTCCGAGTTCAATCGCCGCGCCGGCGACTTCGCGCTCGGCATGTCCCTGGTGACGTTCGAGATCGTCGATGGCGTCGTCGTCGATCCCCGGATCGGCATCGGCGGCATCGAGGAGATGCCGCGGCGCCTCCCACGGGTCGAGGCAATGCTCGCGGACCGAAGGGTCACGGACACGGAGCCGGCGGCGCTTGCAGCCGCCGCATGCGAGGAGGTCGATCCGATGGAGGATGCGACGACGACCGCCGACTACCGCCGCCATCTTGCCGGCGTGGTCGTCGCCCGTGCCGTTGGCGCCGCGGTCGCGCGCCAGGCCAGGAAGGACTGACGGTCGCCATGGACAAGCATCCGCTGGAACTGACGGTCAACGGCAGTCGTTTCACCGTCGAGGTCGAACACCGCAAGACCCTTGCCGACACGCTGCGCGAGGATTGCGGACTGACCGGGACGCATGTCGGCTGCGAGCACGGTGTCTGTGGCGCCTGCACCGTGCTCGTCGGGGGCGAACCCGTCCGCGCATGCCTGATGTTTGCCCATCAGGCGGCCGGACGTCCGGTGCGCACGGTCGAATCGCTGGCAGCGGGCGAAAGGCTGCACGTCCTCCAGCAGGCGTTCACGGACCATCATGCACTCCAGTGCGGCTACTGCACGCCCGGTTTCCTGATGCTGATCGTCGGTGCCTTCGAGCGCGACCCGGACATCGCCGACGGGGAACTGATCGAGGTCCTTTCCTCGAACCTGTGTCGCTGCACGGGTTACCAGAACATCATCCGGGCCGTCCGCTCCGTCCAGGACCAGTTGCGCGGCCGGGCGTGAGCGCCGGACCATCGGACGAGAGGGACGCAACCGCAGATGGCACTCGTCAAGCTTCGCCGGCATGATCGCTACGACTATGACCCCCTGCCGGAAAGGCCGGTGTTCTCCTGGCCGGGCGACAAGCGCCTTGCCGTCTGCATCTGCAACAACATCGAGGTCTTCAGCTTCCTCGACGGGCTGGGCAGCGACAGCGCCACGCTGACCGCGCCCCAGACCACCCGCAACTACGCCTGGCGCGACTACGGCAACCGGGTCGGGCAATGGTATCTCTTCGATCTCCTGGATGAATTCGGCCTGCCCGCGGCGCACAACTTCAATTCGCTGCTCTTCGAGACCTGTCCCCAGATCGCCGCCCGCATCCTGGCGCGGGGCGACGAGTTCGTTGGCCACGGGCGCACCAATGCCGAACGCCAGGACGTGCTGGGCGAGGAGGAGGAGCGCCGGCTGATCGAGGAGGCGACGGCCCAGATGGCCGCCCATCTCGGCAGGAAGCCCGCCGGCTGGCTCGGTCCCTACCTCACGCAGACGCCGGTCACGCTCGACCTCCTCAAGGAAGCCGGCTACGAATACGTGCTCGACTGGCCGGCGGACGACCAGCCGTTCTGGATGCGGACCCGTTCGGGCCCCATCCTGTCGGTTCCCTACTCGATCGAGATCAACGATTCCCCGGCCATGGTCTTCCGCCAGCAGGGTGCGGCCGATTTCGAGCGGATGATGATCGACCAGTTCGACGAGATGCTGCTGCAGTCGGCCAAGTGGCCGCTCGTCTACACGATCGTGCTTCACCCCTTCGTGATCGGGCAGCCGTTCCGGCTGCGCGCCCTGCGCCGTGCCCTCCAGCACATGATGGCGCGACGCGACCGACTGTGGATCACCACCCCGGCGCGGGTGGCGGAGCATTTCAGGGCCCTGCGGCCGGCGCCGGGGCGGTCCGGCCTCGCGGCGGAGGGCGGCGACTGAACTGACGAGGCGGCCCGGCGCGCGCGACTGCCTCGGGACGAAAGCGGGCCTTGAGCATTTCGGAACGGGAAGGGCATCATGCGGCACCTGGAAGCTCTGGACGGCATCGGGCGCGACGGTCTCTTCTATGACGGACGCTGGCAGCCGGCGTTCAGCCCCCGCCGGCTCGACCTCGTCGATCCCTCGAACGGCCACTCCCTTGGCCAGGTCGTGGATGCCGACGCGACGGACGTCGAGGCGGCGGTGCGCGCGGCCGGCCGGGCATTTCCCGCCTGGCGCGCGCTGAAACCGGCGGACCGCGGCCGGGCGCTCACGGAGGCGGCGCGGCGGCTGCGCGCCGATGCACCCCGCCTGGCAGCCATCGACGCGATCAATGCCGGATTGCCGCTGCGGGCCATGCTCGGCGACGTCGAGATGGCCGCGGCCCAGATCGAGTATTTCGCTGGCCTCGTGCGGGAGACGAAGGGCGAGACGCTTCCCCTGGGGGACGGCGCGCTCAACTATTCCCTCCGGGAACCGCTCGGCGTGGTGCTCCGCATCCATCCCTTCAACCATCCGCTGATGTTCGCCGCCGCGAAGGTCGCGGCCGCGCTGGCGGCGGGAAACACCGTCATCGGCAAGCCGGCGGAGCAGACACCCCTGTCGGCGTTGGCACTGGCGGAGATCTGGAGCGAGGTCTTTCCGCCGGGCGTGTTCAACCTCGTGACAGGCGGCCGAGCCTGCGGCGCCGCGCTCGTCGAGCATGCCGGGATCGCCAAGGTCGGGGTGATCGGCAGCACCGAGACGGGCCGCGCGGTGATGCGATCGGCGGCGGGCACGCTGAAGAAGATCGCGCTGGAACTCGGTGGCAAGAACGCGCTGGTCGCGTTCCCGGACGCCGATCCGGACCGGCTTGCCGCCGCCTGCGTCCAGGGAATGAACCTCGCCTGGACGGCCGGCCAGTCATGCGGCGCGACCACCCGGATCTATCTCCATGACGAGATCCACGATGTCGTCGTCGGCCGGATCCGGACCCTCCTCGCCGCGATCCGCCTCGGCCGCCCGATCGACCCGGACTGCGAGATGGGCTGTCTGGTCAGCCGCGACCAGCAGCGGCGCGTCATGGAATACATCGCCTCCGGCATCCGCGAGGGGGCAACCCTGGCATTCGGCGGCGGGACCCCGGGCGGACCGCTTGCCCAGGGCTGCTACGTGGAGCCGACGCTCTTCACGGGCGTCCGGCCGGACATGCGGATCGCGCGCGAGGAGATCTTCGGTCCCGTGATGTCGGTGCTCCGCTGGAACGACGCGGCGCAGATGATTGCCGAGGTCAATGCGCTCGACTACGGCCTGGCCGCGTCGATCTGGACGCGCGATCTCGCACGGGCCCACCGGACGGCGATGGCGATCGAGGCCGGCTACATCTGGATCAACGGCGTCGGATCGCATGCCCTCGGGGCAGCTTTCGGCGGCTACAAGGCGTCCGGTCTCGGTCGCGAGGAATGCCTCGAGGAGCTTCTGTCCTATACCCAGACCAAGAACGTGAACATCACCCTCGACGCCTGACGCCTCGCGCCCGGCCCGATGCGCGGGACCGTGCGGAAGGGGGGGAACCGCATTCGAGGATCCGGGGTGGCCCGGGGGGGCGATCAGGATTTCCCGCATCCGCCACGCCGACCGTCTCCCGCCCTTCCTGGCCCGAGCGGATCATCCCCTGCGCCGATCCGGCAGGGCGGGATGGGCCGGAAGAGCGACGGCAGGGCGGGCCTCGATCGGGACATCGCCGGCGGCGGAGGGTTCCCGCGGCGCGAGGGGATTGCCGGCCCCGGGGGGGCCGGCGGCGGCGCAGGAAGGCGGGGCGAGCGCGGAATCCGCCGGAGCGCCTGGTTCTCCGGGACGGGGGTCGCGGATGCCGCACGACGGCGTGGCAGGGCCCGCGGGCGGGGCCATGACCGGCACGGGCCGCGGCGGACGGGGAACCCCGGAGGGGCGCGGAAGCATGATGGCGCCGCCGGCCGTCGCCATGCGGTTGCCGGGGCCGCGCCGCCTGCGCCGCCCCTCGGGCGGCGGGTCCGGCCCGGAGATCGGCGGGGGGCGATGCCGGGCCCGGACCCGGCGCCGGCGCCGACGGGGCAGCGGGCCCGCGCCGCCCCTGCCCGGGCCGTCACTTCGCGACCTGGTCGGAGAGCCGCAGCGCCGTGCCGACGAGGGCGAAGATCGTCTGGATGGTGGTGATCGGGCTTTCGGTCGCGAGCACGACGTCGCCGGAGCGGACGGGGAAGGCGCCGGCCGAGAAGAGCCCGTCGGCGGTCGTGAGATCGACGGCGAAGACGACCTGGGCGTTGCTTGGCCCCACCGGGTCGGGCTGGACCGCCGTCGCCGGATAGCGGCGCAGGATCAGCACCCCCTTGAGGTTGGCCCGGGCATCGTTGACGCCCCCCATTAGGGCCGTGGCGTCGAGGACCGAGATCTCCTCGCGGGTGAAGTAGACCGTCTCCTCGCGCCCGGTCGCCCCGAGGGCGAGGAAGTGGCGGTCGTCGGCCTCGACGATGAGCTTGTCGCCGCCGCGGAGCGTCGTGTCGAGCGTGGGCGAGGCGTAGAGTTCCGTCAGCGCGGTGCCGTAGACGTCGCCGCCGCGGATGAGCCGGAGCTGGGGGTTGCGCAGTTCGGGCGCGACCCCGCCGGCGAGGGTGAGCGCCGAGAGGACGGTCGTGTTGCGGTCGGGCAGGGGGTAGCTGCCGGGATTGCGGACGCCGCTGACGATGTCGACCGAGTTCTGCCGGCCCGAGACCATGCCGAGCTGGACCTGCGCTGTCGGCACGATCTGCTCGAGCGCGGTCTGGAGGGCGCGGCGGGCGGCGTCGGGCGTCATGCCGGCGATGCGCACCTCCTCGACATAGGGCAGGAACACGGTGCCGCCGGCCGAGACCACCATCTCGCCGATGTCCACGCGCTTCTGGGTCGGGACCGAGAGAAGCGAGTTGTCCTCGCTCTGCCACATGGTGATGACGACGCGGTCGCCCGGCTGGATGACGGGCGAGAGCGCCCCGCCCGAGCGCGGCACCCAGGATTGCGGCCGCTCGTCGCCGACCACCGGCCATTCGGCGAAGACGGCAAGCTCGTCGCGGGTCACGCGGTAGACGGCAAAATCGGCCTCCTCGCCCTCGGGCGTGCGGGTGATCTCGGTCTGGATGGCGGCACCCCGCGGCAGGTCGCACGCCGCGAGCACCGCGAGCCCCGCCGCCGCGGCGGCAATGCGCCAGCCCCGGCCTCTGGTCAGCCACCGCATCGGTCCCTCTCCGCCTGCGGCCCCGCGCCGGCCGCGCCACAAGGGGTAGACAGGCCCCCGCGTCCCACCATACTGGCGGCGGAATCCGCGTCAACGGGTCGGGGTGGCCGAGGGATGGCCGGAGGGGCGCCGGTTCTGGTCGTGGCGGGGGCGGGCGGACGGCTTGGGCGGCTTCTTGCCGCCGCCTGGGCGGCGCGGCCTCCGGCCGCAGTGGCCCCCCTCCTCACCGCCCGCCGCCCCCTCCCCGGCTCTCCGCTCCGGCCCTGGGATCTCCTCCGCCAACCGCCGCCGGCGGCCCTCGCGGGCGCCGCCGCCCTCGTCGTGCTCGCCGGCGTCACCCGTCCCCCGGGGCTCGGGGGCAACGCGACGCTCGCGCTGGCGGCGCTGGCGGCGGCGGCGGCGGGCGGGGTCGGGCATGTCTTCCTTCTCTCTTCGGCCGCGGTCTACGGGCCGGTGCCGGCGGGGACGGCGGCCGAGGACACCCCCCTCTGCCCCGTGGGTGCCTACGGCGCGGCCAAGGCGGCGATGGAGGCGGCCGCGGCTGCCGTCCCGCGCCCCGGCAGGGCCGGGCTCACGTTCCTGAGGCTTGCCAACGTCGTCGGCGCCGACGCCCTCGGGGCGAGCCTGACCGCGGGCGGGCCGGTCGTCCTTGACGATTTCGGCCCGCCGGGGGCGCCGGCGGGGCCGGTGCGGTCGTGGATCGGCCCGGCGACGCTCGCCCGCCTCCTCGCCCGCCTCGCGGCCCTCGCGGCGGCGGGCAGAGCCCTGCCCGGGGTCCTGAACGTCGCCGTCCCGGCGCCCCTTTCGATGGAGGCCGTCGCGGCGGCGGCGGGCCGCCCCGTCCGCTTCCGCCCGGCGCCGGCGGGGGCGGTCGCCCGCGTCGTCCTCGACACACGCCGCCTCCAGGCCCTCGCCCCGGTCGCGGCCGGGGAGGCGACGGCCGCGGCGATGGTCGCCGAGGCGGTGGCGACCGGCGCGCTTCCCCCTGCCCCCGCCCCCGCCGCCGGGGCCGCGCCCGGGGCCGCAGGATGACCCCCGCGAAGCGCGCCCTCGACGTCGCCCTCGCCCTCCTCCTTGGCCTTCTCCTCGCGCTCCCGGCGGCGGCGATCGCGGCCCTCATCCTCCTTCTCGACGGCCGGCCCGTCCTCTACGTCGCCGAGCGCATGCAGACCCCCGCCCGCGGCTTTCCGCTCCTGAAGTTCCGCACCATGCGGCGGGGGCCGGGCGCGGGCGAGCGCGGCGTCTCGGGCGGCGACAAGCGCGCCCGCGTCACCCCCCTCGGCCGCCTCCTGCGGCGGACGCGGCTGGACGAGATCCCCCAGCTCTGGAACATCCTCCGCGGCGACATGAGCTTTGTCGGCCCGCGCCCGCCCCTGCGCGAATACGTCCTGCGCTTTCCCGACCTCTACGGCCGCGTCCTGCAAAGCCGCCCCGGCGTCACCGGCCTCGCCACGCTCGTCTTCCATGCCCGCGAGGAGCGCCTGCTCGCCCCCTGCCGCACCCCCGCCGAGACCGATGCCGTCTACGTCCGCCGCGCGGTGCCGCGGAAGGCGCGCCTCGACCTCATCTACCAGCGGGCGCGGGGGCGGCCCGGGGGCCTCTGCCTCGACCTGCGGCTGATCGCCGTCACCGCCGCGGGGCTCCTCCCCGCGCCGCTGCGGCCGAAGTCGAGGCTTTCCTCGCCCCGCCGGCACGGCTAGGAAGGCCGGGTGCCGCCCCGGCGGGCGGCTGCCCCGGAGGGACCATGACCGACGAGACCGAAGCCAAGGGTGGCGACCGCGCCGCGCGCCGCCGACTGATCTACGTCCGCCAGCGGCTGGCGGAGATGCGGGCCGAGATGAAGGCCCTGCGCGAGGAGCGCGCGGCCCTCAAGGGCCGGCTCGGCGACACCGAGCCCGACGAGGACGACGACTGAGGGCCCGCCGGCGCGCCCGGCCCGACCGGGACGCCGCCGGTGCCCTGCCCCGGGGGCCGGGTGTCCCCCCCGGCCCGCGAGGGACCCGCGAGAAACCGAGAAACCCGCGAGAAACCCGTGCCGCGCGAGATCGTCTTCCACCTCGGCGACCGCAAGACCGGCTCCACCGCCATCCAGCAGGCGCTGCGCGCCGGGGCCTGGCAGGGCGAGGTGCCGCGGCTTGCCTTTCCCGCCAAGCTCCACCATTCGGAACTGGCCGAGGCCTTCCGCGCCGCCGCGCCCCCCCTGCCCGCCGAGGCCAGGCTCGCCGAACTCGCAGGCCAGATCGAGCGGCTCGACGCCGAGGTCGTCGTCATCTCCTCGGAGAACTTCGAGTCCTCCGATCCGGCGCGGCTCGCCGGGGCGGTCGAGCGGCTTCTCGCCCCGCGCGTCGAGCGCATCCGCCTTGTCGCCTACGTGCGGCCGCACATCGAGCGCGTCGTCTCGTCCTGGGCCGAGCGGGTCAAGCTCGGCCTCTTCCTGCGCCCGCTCGATGCCTACATCGAGCGCACCGGCCGCAACGGCCGCTTCCTCTACCGCGCCCGGCTCGAAGCCTGGCGGGCGGCGTTCGGCCCGGCCTTCACGGTCCGCCCGATGGTCCGCAGCGAGCTTTTCCGCCACGACGTCGTCCACGACTTCCTCGCCTTCGCCCTCGGCAGCCACGCCTTCCGGATGGCGGGGCCGGTGCGCGCCAACGAATCCCTTTCGCTCGCCCAGCTCGCCATCCTCGCCGCCCTCCACCGCGGCTTCGGCCGACCGGCCGAGGGGGCCGCCGACATCCGCCGGCGCGCCGCCGTCGGCCGCAACCTCGCCCTCCGGCTCGCGGCGCTGCCGGCCGGGGACGGGCCGCGGCCGGGGGTGCCGCGGGCCCGCGTCGCCGAGCTCCAGGACTTCTACCGCGCCGACGCGGCGGCGGTCGATGCGGCCTTCCTTGCCGGCGCCCCGCTCGCGCGCGCGCTCGAGGGGGCGGCGGCGCGGGCCGTGGACGGAGTCCAGTCGATCCGCCTCCTTGACCATTTCGGCGGCCCCGAGGCGCGCCAGATGCAGGCCCTCGCGGCCTTCGCGGCCGAGCTTGCGGGCGTCGCGCCGGGCCGGCTCGTGCCCTACTTCGTCGCCCGCCGGCTGGCCGCCGGGCTCGCCGACGAGGAGGAGACCGACGAGGAGGCGCTGGTGCCCGACGGGGACGGGGGCGACGGCGGGGAGTCCGGCGGCGCGAAGGCCACGCCCGAGCCCGGCCCTCAGCGCGCGTAGAGGGTCCGCCAGGCCGCGACGCGGGCGGGAAAGCGCGCCTCGAGGCGGTCGTATTCGTCCGCGAGCAGCCCGAAGGCCTCGCGCCGGAGGTC
>JADLCV010000119.1 GCA_020846995.1 Paracoccaceae bacterium | reverse complement strand
GGCGCTTGGAGACGCGGGCGCGGCCGGCGACGGCCGACATCGGAAGCTCGTCCTCGAGGTGGTCGCGCATGTAGGCCAGGGCCGCGGTCAAGGCCTTGCTGCGGCAGCCGAAGGCGGCGGCGGCGGCCGTCGTCTGGGGGGCATCGGGGGTGGCCGCGACGGGATGGATGCAGAGGTCGGCGACGAGGAGCGCAAGGTCGCGTCCGTGGTCGCGCTCGATCACCGCGAGCATCATGTCGGTCGCGGCATGGCCGCCACCGCAGGTCAGGAGGCCGCCCTCGGTCTCGTAGCGGCGCGGGCTCGGCACGAGGTCGGGATAGATCTCTCGGAAGGCCGGCACGTTCTCCCAGTGCAGGGTGAAGGTGCGGCCGGCGAGGAGCCCCGCCGCCGCCAGCGCGAAGGCCCCGGCGCCAAGGCTGCCCAGCCGGCCGCCGTGCGCGGCGTGCCGGCGGAGCCAGTGGAGCGTCGGCGGGTCGACCCGCGCCGGCCCCCGGGCGCCCGAGCAGACGAAGGCGAAGGCCGCGGGCGTGACCTGGGCGAGCGCGCGGTCGGGGCGGATCTCGATGCCGTTCGAGCAGCGCACCGGCGCCCCCGATTCGGTGACGGTGAACCAGCGGTAAAGCTCGCTTCCGGCGGCCTCGTTCGCGATTCTCAGGGGCTCGATCGCGGCCCCGAGCGCGAGCATCGCGGTGTCGGGCAGCAGCAGGAAGTGATAGTCGCGGGGGGCGCGGCCGGGGCCGGCGGCACGGCAGGGATCGCGGTCCCTCACCGCGAGAACCCCCGGGGCCGGCGCGCCGAGGCGCGCAGGACCAGCGGGCCGGGGATGACGACCCGGTGGGGCTCGGCATCACCCTCGATGCGCGCGATCAGGAGATCGACGGTCGCCTCGACCATGCGGCCGACCGGCTGGCTGACCGTCGTCAGGCTGTAGGCCGGCCAGGCGGCGATCGGCACGTCGTCGTAGCCGACCACCGAGACATCCTCGGGCACCGCCAGGCCGAGTTCGAAGCGAAGCACGTCCATGACCGCGAAGGCCATGTGATCGTTGCCGACGAAGACGGCATCGGGGTGGTCGCGACGGCCGAAGGTCGCGCGCGCGGCCTCGGCCGCGACCTCGCGGCTGTACATGCCGTCGACGAGGGCGGCGGGTTCGAGCCCGCTCTCCCCCAGCCCCTCGACGAAGCCCCCGGCCCGGTCGCGCCCGGTCGAGGCCCCCTGCCAGCCGCCGATGTGGGCGATCCGCCGGTGCCCTCCCGCGGCAAGGAAGCGCGCGACCGCCCGCCCGCCCTCGCGGTTGTCCGAGGTCACGGCCGAAAGCCGCGGGTCGTCCTGGCTGCGGTTGAACATGACCACGGGGATGCCGGCGGTCTCGCAGAGGTTCGTCAGTTCGCTCGTCATCCCGACCGAGGCGGTGACGATGGCATCGACCTGGTAGTCGATCAGCGACTGGACCACGTCAGGCACGCCTTCGGTGGCGTTCTCGGCCATGAAGACGAGGACATGGTAGCCGCGCGCCTGCAGGGACCGGCTGAGAAGTTCGAGCGCGACGGGGTAGAACTGGTTCTCGAGGTAGGCGACGACGAGGCCGATGATGCGGCTGCGCCCGGTGATCATCGCCCGCGCGAGCGAGTTCGGCCGGTAGCCGAGTTCGGCCGCCGCCCGCCGGACCTTGGCGATCGTGGCCTTCGACGCCGACGCGCCGGCGAAGACCCGGCTGACCGCCGACTGGCTGACCCCGGCCAGGCGGGCGACGTCGAGCGATGTCGTCCGTTCCCTCATCAGTCTGCCGTCCAGCCGCCGTCGATCATCAGGGCCGCTCCCGTCACCAGCGCCGCGGCGTCGGAGGCAAGGTAGACGACCCCGCCCATGACGTCCTCGACCTCGCCGACGCGGCCGAGCTTGATCTTCTCCTCGACCCAGCGCCGCCGCTCGGGATCGGCGAAGGTGCGTTCGGTCAGGGCGGTGCGGATGAAGGTCGGGCAGATCGTGTTGACGCGGATGCCGTGGCGGCCCCACTCGATCGCCATCGCCTTGGTGAAGCCCTCGACGGCATGCTTGGTCGCGGCATAGACCGCCCGGTCGATGCCGCCGACATGGGCCATCTGCGAGGAGATGTTGATGAGGCTGCCCGGCCGTCCGGCGGCGATCAGCCCCCGGGCGACGGCGCGCGTCAGGAAATAGGCGCCGCGGAAGTTGAGGGCGACGGCGGCGTCGAAGTCGGCCTCGGTCGTCGCGACGGCCGGCGCGTGGCGGGCGATGCCGGCCGAGTTGACGAGGATGTCGAAGGGGCCGGCCGCGGCCACCGCCCGCTCGGTCGCCGCCGTGTCGGCGACGTCGAGCGCCATCACCCCGGCCGCGAGCCCCCCCGCCGCCATCTCGGTCGCCAGCGCCGCGAGGAGATCGTGGCGGCGGGCCGCCAGGGTCACCCTCGCGCCGGCCTCGGCCAGGGCCACGGCGCAGGCGGCGCCGATGCCCGAGGAGGCGCCGGCGACGAGCGCCCGCCGCCCGTCGAGGCTGAAGGACGGGGTGCGGGGCCGGGTCACGGGCGCGCCCCGCCCGGGCGCTGCCCGGCCGCCACGGCGGCCGGTGCCGGACGGCAGATGGCCGGACGCGGCGTCATTGGGCGGCGGTTCCGTAGGGCACGTTGCGGCCGCCGTAGCGGCGCACGCGGATGTTGCACTGCTCGGCATGGCCGACGAATCCCTCGAGCATGCAGAGGCGCGAGCCGTATTCGCCGACAAGCGTCGCCGCGGCGTCGCTGGTGATGCGCTGGTAGCTGTGGGTCTTGAGGAACTTGCCGATCCAGAGCCCGCCCGTGTAGCGGCCGGCGCGGCGCGTCGGCAGGGTGTGGTTGGTGCCGATCACCTTGTCGCCGTAGGCGACGTTGGTGCGGGGGCCGAGGAAGAGGGCGCCGTAGCTGTGCATGTGGCGAAGGAACCAGTCGTCGCGCGTCGTCATCACCTGGACATGCTCGGAGGCGATGTCGTTGGCGACGGCCAGCATCTCGTCGTAGCTGTCGCAGAGGATGACCTCGCCGTAGTCGCGCCAGCTGACTGCCGCGGTCGCGGCGGTGGGCAGGATCGCGAGCAGGCGGTCGACCTCGGCCAGGGTCGCCTCGGCGAGGCGGCGGGAATTGGTGACCAGCACCGCCGGCGAGTTGTAGCCGTGCTCGGCCTGGCCGAGGAGGTCGGTCGCGCACATCTCGGCATCGACGGTGTCGTCGGCGATCACCATGGTCTCGGTCGGCCCGGCGAAGAGGTCGATGCCGACGCGGCCGAAAAGCTGGCGCTTGGCCTCGGCGACGAAGGCGTTGCCGGGCCCGATCAGCATGTCGACGGGGCGGATCGTCTGGGTGCCGAGGGCCATGGCGCCGATCGCCTGCATGCCGCCGAGGACGTAGATCTCGTGCGCCCCGCCCATGTGCATGGCGGCGACGATCGCGGGATGGGGCGCGCCCTGCACCGGCGGCGCCGCGGCGGCGATGCGCGGCACGCCGGCGACCGAGGCCGTCAGCACCGACATGTGGGCGGAGGCGACCATCGGGAACTTGCCGCCCGGCACGTAGCAGCCGACCGACTGGACGGGGATGTTGCGGTGCCCGAGGATGACGCCCGGCAGGGTCTCGACCTCGATGTCGGTCATCGACTCGCGCTGGGCCGTCGCGAAGCGCCGGATCTGGGTCTGGGCGAAGCGGATGTCCTCCATGTCGCGGGCCGGAACGCGCTGGATCGCGGCCTCGATCTCGGAGGCCGAAAGGCGGAAGCTCGGCGGCTCGTAGCGGTCGAACCGGGCCGAAAGTTCGCGCACGGCCGCGTCGCCGCGGGTCTCGATGTCCTTCAGCGTCGCCTCGACGATGGCCCGAACCTTGGCGTCTTCCTCGGCCCGCTCGGTCTCGGGCTTGCCGCGCTTGAGGTGGGTGACGGTCATGGGCAGTTCCTCATGGGGTGGGCCGGGGGATCACGCCCCGGTGACGACGGTCGGGCGCAAGGCGCGCGGGCAGGGGGCGATGCGAAACCCGGACAGGGCGAGAGCCGCGGATGCAAGCGTATGCGGCCACCACTATGAACCACCTGCGGCAGAAGATGCAACATCTATCTTTGCCTGCCGCAACCGATCACACATCGGTGTCTGCGATCTCGAATCTCGTCAGGCTCTTCATGCGAGCGTATGCAGACACTTCCCGGGGGGTCGTCGCCGCTTCCGGCCGGACCCTACCGGCGGAGGACCGTGCGGACGGTGTCGCGCAGGATGAGGGCGGCCGGGAAGTGCTCGTCGCGGGGCCCGAGGCCGGCCGTCTCCATGCGCTCGATCAGGATCTCGACGGCCTCGCGAATCATCCGCTCGACCGGCTGGCGGAGCGTGGTCAGGCGGTGGCCGGGCCAGCCCGCGGCCGGGATGTCGTCGAAGCCGACGACCGAGAGGTCGCCGGGAACGGCGAGCCCGAGTTCGTGGCGTGCCGCATGCAGGAGGCCGAGCGCCATCACGTCGCTCGCGCAGAAGACGGCGTCGGGCCGTTCGCCGCGGGCGAAAAGGCGCAGGCAGGCCTCGCGCCCGCTCGTGAAGGTGTAGTCCCCCTCCTCGCGCGCGAAGACCTCGAGCCCGGCCTCGGCCAGCCCCTCGGCGAGGCCGGCCTCGCGCGAGGCCGAGGTGGCGTCGCCGTCCCCGCCGCCGAGGAAAGCGATCCGCGCGTGCCCCGCCGCGGCGAGAAGCGCGGCGGCGCTGCGGCCGCCGTCGCGGTTGCCGATCTGGACCGTGCTGATGCCCAGCCCGGGGGCGCTGCGGTTGTAGAGCAGGACGGGGGTGCCCTCGGCATGGCAGGTCTCGGCCATGTGCCGGCTGAGCAGGGCCGAGAGGATGATGACGCCGTCGATGCGGAAGCGCATCAGTGCCCCGAGCGCCTCGTCGACCTCGCGCTCGGCATCGACGGTGAAAAGCAGGATGTGCCAGCCCCGGCGCTGGAGGATGCGGCTGAAAAGCGCGATCGTCTGGGCAAAGACCGGATCCTCGAGCCGGCGGACGATGATCCCGACCATGCCGCTCCTTTGGGGCTGGTCGCTGCGGGCCGTCGACATGCTGCGGGCGATGGCGTTCGGCTGGTAGCCCAGTTCGGCGGCGACGGCGAGGATCTGGGCGCGCTTGCGCTCGGCGATCGAGGCGCCGGGCGAAAACGCCCGCGAGACCGCCGACTGCGACACCCCGGCCGCCCGGGCGACGTCGTAGGATGTGATCGCGCGGCGGCGCATGGGGCCCGGGTTCGGTGAAGGTCGTGCCATGACGCGAACTCTACCCTCCTGCATCATCCCTTGAAACCCCCGATGCAGGATAACCCTCCGGAGGGGCCCGAGGCCACCGCTCGCGCGGCTTGAAATGAATTGCATTACGTGCTATATTGCATGCGCATGCAGAGATTCGGGAGGCCGGTCATGCTGACGGAAGAAGACAAGGACGCGCTCTTCGATGCGATCTGCGAGGGCGACCGCGAGACCGTCGTCGATCTCGTGACGAAGGCCCGCGACGGCGGCGAGGATCTCGGCGCCCTGCTCAAGGACGCGATGATCCCGGCCATGTCCGAGGTCGGCGACCTCTTCTCGGCCGGCGAGATCTTCGTCCCCGAGATGCTCGTCGCCGCCCGGGCCATGCAGGGCGGGATCGACATCATCGAGCCGATCCTGGCCGCCACCGACCACGAGCCGCTGGCGCGGGTCTGCATCGGCAGCGTCAAGGGCGACCTCCACGACATCGGCAAGAACCTCGTCATCATGATGCTGAAGGGGGCGGGCTTCGAGGTCGAGGATCTGGGCGTCGACGTGACCAACGAGACCTTTGCCGCCGCCTGCGACCGCGGCAACGCCGTCGTCTGCCTGAGCGCGCTCCTGACGACCACCAAGCCGCAGATGGTGAACGTCATCAACCACCTGAAAAGCAAGGGCAAGACCGCCAAGGTGGTGATCGGCGGGGCGGTCATCACCCAGGACTACGCCGACCGCATCGGGGCCGACGCCTTCGGCGAGGACGCCCCGGGCGCGGTCCGGGCGGTCAAGCGGGCGCTCGGGCTTTCCAACTGAGGGCGGCGCCCGTGCCCGCGCCCGACCTCTCGCGGGACGGGCCGCGCCGGCTTCTCGCCACCGCGGGCGAACTTCTCGCCGTCGCCCGGCCGCGGATCGAGCGGCAGGCGCAATACGCGGCGCTCATCGCCAAGGGTGGCCGCCGGGCGCGGGCCGCCGCCGACTGGCTCGACCGGGCCGGCGCCTGCGTGACGGCCCTTGCCCAGCCGGTCGCGGTGCGCATCCCCCTCCCGGTGCGCGCGACCGGGAGCGGGGTCGAGATCGCCGGAACGGTCGCGATCGGCGACGCGACGATCGCCGCCGACGTCGCCGCGGGCGGCCAGCTCACGGCCTGCCTCGTGACGCTCGGCTACGGGCAGGAGGCGGCCTTCGACTGGCTCGGCCGCGACTATGCCCTCCACCACGTCCAGACCGACCTCGCGCGCGAGGCGCTGTTCGCGCTCGCCCGCGCCGCCGACCGCGCCGAGCGCGCCCGCACCCCGGGCGGGCGGCTGCGGCGGATTCCGGTGCGCACCCATGGCCCCTGCGGGGAGAAGGACCTCTGGGATCCGGTCCGGGTGCAGGCCCTGCTCGCGGCCTTCGGCGCCGCCAACCCCGGCGTCGGCCTGACCGACAGCGGCTTCTTCGCACCCCTCCACTCGCTCCTCGGCCTGACCCTGATCCGTGCCGGCGGCCCTCAGGGCCGCTTGCCCTGATCGTCGAACAGAACCTGGAAGCGGCGCCGGTTGAAGGGGTTGTCGGGGTGGGTGCCGTAGACCGAGAAGTAGGTGTCGCGGTTGCGCCCGAGACCCTGGAGGATCACCGCGAGGACGAGGCCGCCGCCCGCGACGAGGGCAAGGGCCACCGCAATGGCCGGCATCCAGAACTGGCCGAGCCCGGTCGCCACCGCGCCGACCGCGCAGAACAGGGCGAAATAGCCCGCCGTCTTGTGATAGGCCTCGAACCACCAGCGCTGCGGGGTCATGTCGAAATGGTCCCCGCCCCAGGTCGCGCGGTTCTCGGGGTCGGCGCCGGGGTCCTTGCGGCCGCCGTGGCTGCCGCGAAGCCAGGCCGAACCCACCTGCAACGCCCCGAGGACGACGGTCGCGAGGCCGAAGGCGCTGTGCAGGCTGCCCGAGAAGCCGCCGGTCAGGAGCATGGCGAAACCCGCCCCGCCGACGGCGAGGAAGATCGCGACGTAGAGAACGACCTTGTGGACGGTCCAGCACAGCTCGGGCCAGGCCCATTTCGGCGTCCCCCGCGGGATGCCCCAGGTCGAGGGCGGGATCTTGCCGAAGCGCAGGAACAGGACCGCGACCGGCACCAGCACGAACCACACCCCGAACATGAGGATGGCATGGTTCTCCCAGTGGATCGGGATGACGATGTCGAGGACCGGGATGCGGCCCTCGAGCGGGATGTCAGACGCCATGGCCGGCCTCACGCAGTGCCCTGAGGTTGAAGACCAGGGCCGGATCGAGGCGACCCTCGAGCCCGGCGACGACGTTCTCGGCCGCGACGATGCCCATGCGGCGGGCGGCTTCGGCGCTCAGCGCCGCCGAATGCGGGCTGAGGACGACGTTGTCGAGCGCGAGGAGCGGCTGGCCCGCCGGCGGTGGCTCGACCGCGAAGCAGTCGATCCCGGCGCCGCCCGCCGCCATGCGGCCGGCAAGCGCCGCGGCCAGTGCCGCCTCGTCCACGAGGCCGCCGCGGGCGGCGTTGATGAGGACGGCCCTGGGCCGCATCGCCGCGAGCTCGGCCGCCCCGATCATGCCCCGCGTCTCGGCCGTCGCCGGCAGGTGCAGGCTCAGCGCGTCAATCCCGGGCAGCGCCGCCCGCCAGTCGGCGACGGCGCCGCAGCCGGCGGCGGCGATGGCGGCCGCATCGACGAAGGGATCGTAGACCAGCACGGTCATGTCGAAGGCCAGGGCCCGGCGTGCCACCTCGCGGCCGATGCGGCCGAAACCGAGGAGGAGGAGGCGCCGCCCGGCCAGTTCCCCGACCGCGAGGCTGTCGCGGATCGCCCAGCGGCCCGAGCGCACCGCCGCGTCATAGGGGATCAGGCGCTTGGCGAGCGCGAGGAGCATGGCCATGACCTGCTCGGCCACCGAGACCGCGTTGACCGGCCCGACGATCGTGACCGGCACCCCGCGGGCCGCGAGCGCCGCGACCGGCAGGTTGTCGCAGCCGACGCCGTGGCGCGAGACAACGCGCAGCCGCGCCATCCCCGCCGCCTGCTCGGCCGTCAGGACGCCGTAGCGGATGAGGAGCGCGTCGGCCTCGCGCAGCCGGTCCATCGGCAGCGCCGCCCCGGGATCGGTGATGACCTCGACCTCGAGCCCGGGGACGGCGGCGAGGATCGCCTCGCCGTCGGGGTGGATGCGGCCCGCGACCAGAACCCGCGCCATCACAGCCCGACCGTTTCCATGATGGTGAGGCCCGCGTTCATGTCGGTGGTGTAGACGAGGCCCTCGCGGTCGACATAGACGTCGGTCGTGTCGACGACCCGCGGCCGGTCGGGGCGGTAGTCCATCAGCCGCGCCGGTGCCGGCGGCACGCAGGCCGCGACCTCCTCGGGGCGGAAGGGGTCGCGGATGTCGTAGACCCGCACGCCAGCATTCTGATAGCTCACGAACATCAGATCCTCGCTCTGGAAACCCTCGGCCCGGTTCTCGTGGACGTTGTGGGGCCCGAACTGGCCGCCCCTGGTCCGGTAGTCGGCATCGGCGGGAAGCGGCGTCGTGGCGATGGTGACGGGGTTTGAGGGGTTCGAGATGTCGTAGACCCAGTTGCGCTTGATGCCGTCGCCGCAGTTGTCGAAGACCGCCTCCTCGACCACGAACATGAGCCCGCGGCCGGGCAGCGGCAGGGTGTTGTGGGTGCCGCCGGCGAAGGGCGGGCAGGGGTTGTCGTGGGCGATGAGCCGCGGCCGGCGGCGGTCGGAGACGTCAATCAGCGTGACGCCGCCGTCGCGCCAAGCGCCGCAGGCGAGATCGCCCTTCACGATCGCATGGTGAAGCGCGTAGCGCCGCTTCGGATCCCAGGTCGGGCGCTCGCCCGCGGCCGTGTTCATGCCCGGCAGCCACAGGCGGGAGACGACCTCGGGCCGCTCGGGGTTGCGGAAATCGACGATCATGAAGATGTCGTCGCTGAAGCCCGGCGGCAGGGCCGAAACATAGGCCCAGTCGCCGCCGTCCCAGAACACCCGGTGCACGCCGAGCCCGGGGATGGCGAGGAAGGCGATCTCGCGGGGGTTGGCGCGGTCGGAGATGTCGTAGATGCGCATGCCCGCGGCATAGCCCTGGGCGGCGACGTCGATCCTGTCGCCGATCGAGCCCCGGTAGTAGTCGCCGGCGGCGACGTTCTCGGCCCGGAGCATGTCGCGCATGTTGTTGACGATGAGGATGTCGCCGAAGGTCTGGAGGTGCTGGCTCCAGGTTCCCGCCGGCTGGGGGACGTGGCGCACGAAGCGCGGCCGGCGCGGGTCGCGCACGTCCATGACCGAGAAGCCGTTGTTGAAGACATGGCCGACATAGGCATGGCCGCCCGAGACCATGATCTGGATGCCGTCGGCGCGGCCGCCCTGGTCGGAGTGGCCGAGGATGCGCATGTTCCGCGCGTGGTCGGGGGTCAGCATGTCGCTCATGGCCGGTCTCCGGGGGAAGGGCGGCGGGGGGCGAAGCCGGCGACGAGGGCGCGTGCCCCCTCGATGAGGAAGCCGTGGTCCGATCCGGTCACGGCGAAGCTCGCGCCCCGGGCCGCCCAGGGCGCGAAATCCTCGCCGGGGGCGCAGTAGAGGCCGGTCGCGGCCCCCTTCGCCCCGAGGACGCTTGCGGCGATGGCATCGATCGCGGGCGAGCTGAAATCGTCGCGGCCGTAGGAGAGGCTGAGGTCGGCACGGCCGACGAAGAGCGCGTCCACCCCCTCGACGGCGGCGATCGCGGCGAACTGCTCCACCCCCTCGCGATCCTCGATCTGGCAGACGAGCGTGACCTCCGCGGCCGCGGCCCGGCGATGCTCGGCAAGCGGGCGCAGCCCGTAGCGGCCGGCCCGCGTGGTGCCGGCGATGCCGCGCCCGCCGGGGACGTAACGCACGGCATCGGCGAGCGCCCGGGCCATCCCGACCGAGGTCACATGCGGCACGACAACGCCGGCGGCGCCGCTGTCGAGGACGCCGAGGATGGCAGCAGGGCTCGCGTCCGGCACCCGGACGAGGGTCGCGATGCCCGTCGCCCGCGCCGCGAGCAGGCAGGAATCGGTCGTCGCGCGGTCGAAGGGCGCGTGCTCGCCGTCGAGGACGAGGAAGTCGAAGCCGAGCGCGCCGAGGATCTCGACCACCGCCGGGTGCGGCGTCTTGACAAAGGTGCCGAGGAGCGCCTCGCGCGCGCGAAGCCGCGCCTTGAGGCGGGCGTTCGCGCTCATGCCCCGCCCTCGCGCTTCAGGCGCTCGAAATAGGAGGCGTTCGTCGCCAGCACGGCGTCATGGGCGAGGGGATAGCGGCGCATCTCGCGCACCATCGCGAAGAAGGCGAGCGTGTTGTCGGTCGGGATGTCGTGGCCGATGTTGTGGCAGGGGGCCATGATGTAGCCGCCGTCGCGGCCAAGGTCGGTGAGGCGGCGGGCGATCTCCCAGCGGAGTTCGTCGCGGGTCGCGTTCGGCATCATCTGCTGGACGTCGATCGCCCCGTGGAAGGCCATCCGGTCGCCGAAGCGGGCCTTGAGGGCCGCGGTATCCTCCATCCCCGCGGTCGAGGTCTGGACCGGGTTCAGGATGTCGGCGCCGCTCTCGATCAGATCCTCGATCAGCGGCAGCACGGCGCCGTCGGTGTGCATCATCACGCGGACGTCGGCGCAGGACTTGATGTGCCGGTGGAGGCGGGTGTGGAAGGGCTTGATACGGTTGCGGTAGACCCGCGGCGAGATGAGGAGCGAGGTCTGGGTGCCGAGATCGTCGGTGACATAGGCGAGATCGACATAGGGCCCGACCTCGGCCATGTAGCGCGTCCACATCCGGCAGAGGAGGTCGGTGATGCGGCCGAGGATGGCGTCGGCGAGCTTGGGGTTGATGACGAGGTCGATGAAGAACTGCTGGTAGCCGCGCATCTGGAGGGCCGACATCAGCGGCCCGGCCTTGATCGCGTCCGCACCGAGGACGTAGCCCGTGTTCTCGTGGAGTTCCTTCGCCCGGGCGGCGAGGCCGGCGAACTGGGCCGGATCCTCGGGGTCGGGCCAGCAGGGGGCAGCGGCGACGTCCTCGGGGCTCTCGCAACGGGCGAGCGGCGCCGTGGCCTGGCTGTCGACGGCGTAGTGGTCGCCGTGGGCGCCCTTGTAGGGCACCCCCCACATGTCGAAATAGCCCTCGACATCGGTCCTTTCGGTCACCTGCACCCAGTTCGGCACCAGCCAGCGGAAATCGACGCCGAAATGGCGCAGGAGCGATTCGTCGGGCACCACGGTCTGGGCCATGCGGTCGACGATGCGCTCGCCGCCGTGCAGGCCGAGTTGCGGCAGGAGCGGACGCAGGGCCGCATAATGGGTCTTGTGGATCGAGCCGATGTGCTTGCCCATGTCGAGCGGGACCCATTCCGGCCCCGACCGGGTCATGGCCGCGCGGAAGTTCTCTCTCGGTGTCATCGCCATGACGGTCTTGCCCCTGATGTCCCGGCGACGCCCTCGCGCGGGGTTGAGTCGCGGCTGTTGCATCCGCATGCACTAGAATTCATCGTCGCCCGCCCTGTCAATTCATTTCGGTATCGCGGGCGCCTGCCGGCACGCCCGCGGGAAAGGGAGGCGACGGGGCCGGCGGCGGGCATCCTTCCCCTCCCCGCCCCTCCGGGGGCAGCGCCGCCACGCCCGCCGGACAGTCTATGACAACGAATGCAATATATCGGACTGATCGTCAACTGCAACCATATCCTGGTTGCGTGAAGGCATGAAATAGCTTATATTCATGCCACAGTGACACCACGGTACGAACTGGTGTCGTATGCAATCAACCCCCAACCGCCGAGGCCCCCATGTCTGCCCTTCACGACCGCCTGACCTTCGTCAAGGCACCCGCGCGCGATGCCCAGGGCGATACCGCGCCGGTCGCCGAGACCGTCGCCGCCATCCTCCGCGAGGTGAAGGCGCGCGGCGATGCCGCCGTCCGCGACTTCTCGGCCCGCTTCGACGGCGCCGCCCCGGCCGCGCTCGAGGTGTCGCCGGAGGAGCGTCGCGCCGCCGTCGCCGCCCTCGATCCGCAGACGCGGGCCGACATCGAATTCGCCATCACCAATGTCCGCCGCTTTGCCGAGGCCCAGAAGGCGACGATTGGCGCGCTCGAGGTCGAGGGCCTGCCCGGCGTCCACATGGGCCACCGCGTCATCCCCATCGCCCGCGTCGGCTGCTACGTCCCCGGGGGTCGCTTCCCGCTCCTTTCGGCCCCGGTCATGACTATCGTCCCCGCCGTCGTCGCCGGGGTGCGGGAGATCGTCGCCTGCCTGCCGCCCACCGCCCACACGGCCATGATCGCCGGCTGCCACCTCTCGGGCGCCCACCGCATCTTCCGCATCGGCGGTGCCCAGGCCATCGCCGCCATGGCCTTCGGCACCGAATCGGTGCCCCGCGTCCACAAGATCGTCGGCCCCGGCAATGCCTTCGTGAACGAGGCCAAGCGCCAGGTCTTCGGCCCGGTCGGCATCGACCAGCTTGCCGGCCCCTCGGAGATCTTCACGCTCGCCGACGAGACCGGGGATGCGGTGATGATCGCGACCGACCTTCTCGCCCAGGCCGAGCACGACCTGCGCACCCGCGTCGGGCTCATCACGACGAGCGCGAAGCTCGCGCGCGAGGTCCTGGCCGAGGTCGACGCCCAGCTCGCGACGCTGTCGACGGCAAACATCGCCGCCGCGGCCTGGCGCGACTACGGCCTCATCGCCGTGGCCCGGGACGAGGCCGACATGATCGCCTATTCCGAGGAGATCGCGGCCGAGCATCTCCAGATCCACACAAGGGACGCGATGGCCTTCGCGAGGCGGCTCGACAACTACGGCTCGCTCTTCATCGGCACCAACGCCTCGGTGGTCTATTCCGACAAGTGCTCGGGCACCAACCACACCCTGCCGACGATGGGCGCGGGGCAGTATACGGGCGGGCTCTGGGTCGGGTCCTACGTCAAGATCGCGACCCACCAGTGGCTGACCGAGGAAGGGGTCCGGCAGGTCGCGCCCCCGGCCGCGCGCCAGGCGGCCTCCGAGGGCATGGAGGGTCACCGCCGCGCGGCGCAGCTGCGGCTTGACCGCATGCAGACCCGCTGAACCCCGGGCGCGGCGCCGGCCGCGGGCGGCCCCCCCCCGACGGGGCCGCCCCGTCGGTTCAGAGGGGCGGGCGCGCGACGGCATGGTCGGTCGCCCGCTCGAAGCCCTCGGCGACGCGCACCAGCACGTCCTCGGCTCCGTGCGGGGCGACGAGTTGCAGGCCGACCGGCAGGCCGCCGTCGAATCCGGCCGGAAGCGCGATCGCCGGATGCCCGCTGGCGTTGAAGGGAAGCGTGCGCATCGGCGTCCACGCTGCCGCCCCGCCCCGGAAGGCCGCGACCGGCGGGGCCGGGGCGAGGGTGGTTGCGGTCAGGATCACGTCCACCCGGCCCAGCTCGCGATCGAGGCGGGCGCCGAACAGGCGCGCCGCCTCCCACGCCGCGGCGACGTCGCCGGCGTCAAGGCCGATGCCGCGCAGGAGGCTTCGCAGGCAGGGGGTGCCGTAGGCCGGGCCCGCGGCGGCGATGCGGTCACGGTGGGAGGCGAGCGCCTCGGCGTCGAGGATCAGCGCCGCCGCGGTCTCGAACATCGCATAACCGGGGAGATCCACGGGCAGGATGCGGGCGCCGGCCATGGAGAGGGCCGAGGCGGCATCGTCAAGGGCGCGGAGGACGCCGGGGCTGGTCGCGGGGTCGTCCGCGAACCAGCCGCGGGCATAGCCGACGGTGATCCCCGCGACCCCCGCCCCGTCCGCCCCCGCGGCCGGGCGCCAGCCCGGATCGGAGATGGCGTCGAGCACGGCCGCCGCCTCCGCGGCCGTCGCCGCGATGACGCCGACATGATCGAGGCCGGGGGCGAGCGGCAGGACGCCCGCGAGCGGCACCCGCCCCCGCGTCGGCTTCAGCCCGACGACACCGCAGTAGGCGGCGGGCGCCCGCACCGAACCCCCGGTGTCGGTCCCGAGCGAGGCCCGCACCATCCCCCCCGCCACCGCAGCGGCCGACCCCGACGACGACCCCCCGGTGATCCGCGTCGCGTCCCAGGGGTTGCAGGCCGGCGGTTGCGGCAGGCCCTCGTCGGGGCCGACGGTGGCGAACTCGTAGGTCGCGACCGCGCCGAGGATGACGGCCCCGGCCGCGCGCAGGCGCCCGGTCACGGCCGCGTCGGCCGCGGCCGCGGGCATCGGCACCCGCGAGCCGGCCCGCGTCGGCCGCCCGGCGATGTCGATCACGTCCTTGATGGCGACCGGGATGCCGTGCAGGGGGCCGAGGTCGGCGCCCCCGCGCAGCGCCGCATCGGCCGCCGCCGCCGCGGCCAGCGCCGCCTCGCCGAAGACCTCGGCGAAGGCCGAGAGCCGGCCGTCGCGGGCGGCGATGCGATCGAGCGCGGCCTCGGTCAGGCCGAGCGACGTCGCCTCGCCGGCGCGCAGGCGCCGCCCGGCCTCGGCGATCGGGAGGTCAGCGAGCATCCGGCCCGCCCTCGCGCTCGCGCTCGCGCCCGAGCCAGTCGCGAAGGCGCGCCGCCGCCGCCCGTTCCTCGCGCGCCGCGGCGGCGGCGCGGGCCCGCTCCGCGGGCGGAAGATGCGGCGCGAGCGCGGCGATCCTGGCCTCGAGGTCGTCGGGCCCGTCCGTCACCCCGCGCCTCCCGCCCCTGCCGGCACCCGCCGCCACGGCCGGGCGGTCGGCCCGACACCCCTGCCGGGGGCCCCCTCAGGCACCGATGCGCTCGCCGCTCGCATGGTCGAAGAGGTGGCATGCGGCCGGCGGCACCGCGATGCGGCAGGTCTCGTCGATCTCGATGCGGAAGTCCTTCGGCGCCTTGACCGCGGCGAACGTCGCCCCGATGCGGACCGCGATCATCGTCGCCTCGCCCAGAAGCTCCATCGTGTAGACGGGCGCCGCGATCTCGCCGCCGGTGGCGACGACGGCGGCATCCTCGGCCCGGAAGCCGAGCGTCACCGGCCCCTCGAGCGTTTCCGGCAGGCCCGCGACCGCCATGTGTGGGGCGCTGAAGGTGCCGTTCCGCATCGTCCCGGCGACGAGGTTCATCGCCGGGTTGCCGATGAAGCCGGCGACGAAGGCATTGGCCGGGCGGTCGTAGATCTCGGTCGGCGTGCCGACCTGCTGGACCCGGCCCTGGCTCATCACCACCACCCGGTCGGCGAGCGTCATCGCCTCGATCTGGTCGTGGGTGACGTAGATCGTTGTCGTCTTCAGCGCGTGGTGGAGGTTCTTGATCTGCGCCCGGGTCGAGACGCGGAGCTTGGCGTCGAGGTTCGAGAGCGGCTCGTCCATGAGGAAGGCGTTGGGTTCGCGGACGATGGCGCGGGCGAGCGCGACCCGCTGGCGCTGGCCGCCCGAGAGCGCCGCCGGCCGGCGCTCGAGGAGGGGGCCGAGTTCCACCATCTCGGCCGCCTTCGTCACCCGCGCCCGGTGCTCGGCCGCCGGCACCCGGCGCACCCGCAGGGGAAAGCGGATGTTCTCGTAGACGGTCATGTTGGGGTAGAGCCCGTAGGACTGGAATACCATCGAGATGTCGCGGTCCTTGGGCTCGAGATCGTTGACCTTGCGGTTGCCGATCCAGATCTCGCCCTCGGTGATGTCCTCGAGCCCCGCGATCATGCGCATCGTCGTCGTCTTGCCGCAGCCCGAGGGCCCGAGGAAGACGACGAACTCGGCATCGGCGATCTCGAGGTTCAGCCGCTCGACGCCGGTGACGGCGCCCCAGCGCTTGGTGACGTTGCGGAGCGAGATCCTGGCCATGGGTCAGCCTTTCACGGCGCCGGCGGTCAGCCCGCTGACGATCTGGCGCTGGAAGAAGAGGACGAGGATGAAGAGCGGGACCGTGGCCGAGACGACGGCGGCGACGGCGAACATGACGTTGCCCTCCTCGTGGATCGACCCGAGGAACGAGGCGATCTTCGGCACCATGGTCTGGTTCTCCTGCGAGAGGAGCATCGAGGTGACGGCGAAGTCGTTGTAGGCGAGGAGGAAGCTGAAGAGCCCGGTGGTGATGACCCCGGGCCACATGACCGGGATGACGACGAGGCGGAAGGCCTCGAAGCGGGTGCAGCCGTCGACCAGCGCGCTCTCGTCGAGGTCCTTGGGGATCGACAGGAAGAAGGAGTGCAGCATCCAGAGCGTGAAGGGCTGGTTGATCGCCACCAGCACGATGATCGTCGTCGGCAGCACGCCCCAGATGTTCAGCTCGAAGAACGGCAGCATGTAGCCCGAGACGAGCGTGATGTGCGGCATGGCCCGGAAGACGAGCGCCGCGATCAGGATCCAGAAGGCATAGCGGTAGCCCGAGCGGGCGAGGGCGTAGCCGCCGAGGGTGCCGATCGTGAGCGAGATCAGCGTCACCGAGACGGTGACGATCAGGGTGTTGACGGCGGCGCGCCAGAACTCGCGCTCGATCCAGGCGCCGCGGTAGCCGTCGAGCGTGTAGGCACCCCCGGTCTGCAGCCGCGTGCGCGGGCCGGTCAGGGCGCTCATCCAGTCCTGGCGCGAGAAGAAGTCGGCCTCGACCTTGAAGCTGCCCCAGACCGTCCACAGGAAGGGGAAGGCCGCCGCGATGAGCCAGATCGCGACCAGCGCGGCCGAGATCAGGCGCAGGTTGGGAGGCAGGCGGGTGAGGGCGGTGCTCATCGCGCGGCCTTGCGGTTGAAGTCGCGCCAGGTGCGCACGAGGACCGGGATCAGGAGCACGATCACCCCGGCGATGGTGAGGATCGAGGTCGCCCCGGCGGCTCCGAACTGCTGGGTGTCGGAGCTGACGAGGTCGTTGAAGATCAGCCACGACAGCGAGGTCGCGTTGGCCTCGGCCGAGAAGCCGACGATCGGCTCGAAGACGCGGAAATTGTCCATGAGCTGCACCAGGGCGACGAAGGCGGCGAGCGGCGCGAGATGGGGGATGACGACGTGGCGGATGCGTTCCCAGCGCGAGGCGCCGTCAATCATCGCGCTCTCGAGCGTGTCGCCGGGCACGGTCTGGAGCCCGGCGTAGAAGACGACGAAGGAGAAGGGGGCATGGGCCCAGACGCCATAGGTGAGAAGCGTGATCCAGGTCAGCGTCGCCGAGGCGCGCAGCGAGAGGCGCGGGTCCGCCGCCAGCCACTGGATCGTGGCCCCGAGGATGCCGTTGGGATCGAACATCCAGAAGAGGATGAGCGAGCCCACGAGCGGCGTGATGATCATGGGCAGGATCGAGAGGAAGATCGCCGGCCCACGGACGAGCTTCGGCAGGGCATTGACGCCGAGGGCGACGGCAAAGCCCAGCATCATGGCGAGCGGGGTGACAACCATGCAGTAGGTGAGGGTGAAGGCGAGGGCCCGGTAGAAGGGCAGGTTGGCGAGGTCGGCGAGTTTCCGGCCGAGGGTCGCCTCCTGCCCGAGGATGCGGCCGACCTCGGCCAGGGCGAGGTGGTTGCGGTCGGTGTAGTTGGAGAGGCCGGCGAAGCGGCCGAGCGGGCGGGCGGCCTGCAGGGCCGCGGTCGCGGCGGTGTCGACGCGGGCCTCACGGCTGCAGCCGAAGGGGCCGCAGGTCTCGACGAGGGCCATGACCCGCTCGTGCTCGACGAACAGCGACTGCACGACGACCGACACGACCGGCAGGGTGATGAACAGCACCATCGCCAGGATCGACGGCAGCATGAACCAGGCGAAGGTGCGGTGGGGCACGGCGCGCGCGTCCTCCTCAGCGTGGGTCGGCACGGGGCCGCGCCTTGCCGGCCCGGCGCATTCGCATCGGGACGGGGATCGCGCCGGGGCGCGATCCCCGCGGGACGTCACTTCAGGTAACCCGCCGCCTGCGCCGCGGTGTCGTAGGCCGCCTTGACGTCGGCGAGGGCCTGGGCCGCATCTTCCTTGCCGGCGATGAAATCCGCAAGCTCGGTCGAGAGCGCCGTGTGCAGAAGGCCCATCTGGGGCAGCATCGGATAGGGTCGCGCGCCGCCCGCGACGTTGGCCATCACGCCCTCGGCCGCACGGCCGGGGACGAAGCCCGTGACGAGCCAGGTCGCGGCATCGGAGTTGGCGGCGATGACGGCCGGCGCGATGCCGTGGGCCATGGCCCGGAACGAGGCGGCGGCGTCCTCGTCGCTGATGTTCCTAGCGATGGCGAAGCCGTCCCACCAGAGCGCGGCGGCCGGGATCGAGCCGCCCCCGACCTTCGGCGCCGCGGCAAAGACGGTGTTGGCGGCGACTTCGGCGTTGGCCGTCGCGGGGTCGATCGCGGCCCCCGCGAGCGAGCCCCACTGGTTCATGATCGCGACCTGGCCGGCATCCCAGATCTTGTTCAGTTCCTTGGCGTTGTAGGTCAGGTAGTCGGGATGCATGAAGCCCGTCATGGCCCCCATGGTGTCGAGGACGAGGCGGCCCTGGTCGTTGTCGATGGCAAGCTTCGCCGTCCCGGGCTCGAAGAAGTCGGCGCCGGTGCCGAGGTAGAGGTTCACGAACTCGGCCGCGAGATCCCAGCCCGGCTTCACCGCCGCGGCGAGCGGGTATTCCATGATGCCGGCGGCGCGGATCGCCGCCGCCGCCGCCAGCACCTCCTCGTAGGAGGTCGGGACCGCGAGCCCGACCTTGTCGAGCACGTCCTTGCGCACGAAGAGATGCTGGCCGTTGCCCATGAAGGCGACCGCCATCACCTGGCCGTCGATGGTGATGAGCTGGCTCGGCTGGAGGTCGCCGCCGAACTCGCGGGCGAGATCGTCGAGCGGCCGCACGAGGCCCGCCGACAGGAGCGGCACGAGCGAGTTGTTGGCGATCACCGCCACGGTGTATTCGGCCGGGCTGACCGACAGCGCCGGGCCCTGGATGTTCTTGTGTTCGGTGGTGGCGTTGGCCGTCACCGTCACCGTGGCCGAGGCGCATTCGGCGGCCGCCGCGTTGACGATGTTGATGGCCTTGAAGTCGTTCGACAGGATCCGCACCGAACCGGCCGCGATCCCGCAGTCGGCCTGGGCCGCCCCGGCCGCCAGGACGGCGCCGAGCACGAGGGCGGACTTCACCATGAGCATTCGCTTCATCTCCCTGTTTGGGCCCGGATGGCATCGGATGGCGGGGGCATGCGGGGTCCGGGTCGCCCCTCGCACGATCCCGTGACGCGCGGTCGGCGGACACCATCGCGCAATTTGCATTCGTTTGCAAGTTGATTCGTGCAAGCCCGCCGCGAGCAGCCGGCGGGGCCGCACCCGCCGCGGATGTCGCCCCGCCCCGAGGGTTGGCCGCGCGGGCCCGCCTCAGGCCGGCGGCCGGGCGCCCTCGGCAGCCTTGCGGTCGGCGAGCTGCGCCAGCCGCACCTGGGCCAGCATCGACATCTGGTCGTAGACCCGCCATTCGTCGACGATGCGGCCGTTCTTGTAGTGGAAGTGGCTCATCCCCATCACCTGCACCCGCTTGCCGGTCGGCGGGCCGAGAAGCTCGAGGATGCCGTGGCCGAGGTGGTGGCCCTCCATCGTCCAGCGGACGGCCACCTTCTCGCCGCCCTCCTCGCAGGGGGTGGAGCAGATGTGATGGACCTGGAAGACCGCGTCGGGCAGCGAGCCGACGAGGCCGAGGGTCTGGTGGATCACCGCCGCGTGGCCGTAGTGCTCGACCATGAGCGGGCCGTGGTAGAGGCAGGTCGGAGCGTAGACCTGGGTGATGAGCCCGAACATCTTGCGGTTGTAGACGCGGTGCAGCCAGCGGATCGTGTGCCGCTCGGCCTCGGTGCGGGCGAGCGCGGTGTCGGCCTCCTCGGCCACCGGATACTGGCCGACCATCAGGCGGTTCTCGCCGATGTCGAGCGCGACCTGGCCGCGGGCCAGCGCCGCCTCGGCGATCCGGGTGGCGAAGGCGTCGACGTCGAGGCCGAGCTGCAGCATGATCGCGGTGGTGTCGGCGACCACCCACTCGCGGTAGATCTTGTTCTCGAAGATCATGCAGTCGGCGATCGTGCGCGAGACGAAGGGCCGGCCGGTGGCCCGGCCGAGATGCCCGTTCTGCGTGTGCCGCCCCGATCCGGTGACGAGGTGCGAGGTGTAGAACCCCTCCTTGTCGTTGCCGTTCCAGATCACCTGGGTCGCCATGCCCCGCCGCTCGGGGAACGAGACGAGGCGCTGGATGGTGTCGCGGACGACGTCCTCGCGGTTGTAGAGCGTGCCGGTGGTGCCATAGAGCACGCAGTTGTGGGTGTAGTGGCTGTAGATCAGGCCGATGTCGCGCTCGTCCCAGATCTTGTGGGTGCAGCGGACGATGTAGTCGACGATGTCGGTATAGACGGGGTCGAACCCCGCCAGCGACTGCGTCCGCCTGCTCCCCTCGGGGGCGAGATCGGGGTAGTCGTGCCGTTCGACCTGCATCACGGTCTCGGGCGCCGGCCGCGCCACCTTTTCTTCGTTCGCCATCATTCCCCCTGAACGTCCATGGCCCGGGCGGGCCGCCCGGGCAGCCTTCTGCGCGCATTCGAATACGATTGCAAGAGATTCCCGGTTCGGGCC
>JADLCV010000118.1 GCA_020846995.1 Paracoccaceae bacterium | reverse complement strand
CGGGCGGCGCGAAGCGCCCGCCCATGGAGGCGGTCGGGCGCTGCCCGTGCTGGCGCACGGGCGGGAGTGAGGCGGCGGGGCGGTTCCGCAAGGGCGGGCGTCGCCATTTGGGGACCGCGGACCCTCGCGCGGAACGGGCCGTGGTCCTCCCCTCCTCGCCCCCGAGCCACGGGCGGCACCCGGCCGCGGGCGGCGCGAAGCGCCCGCCCATGGAGGCGGTCGGGCGCTGCCCGTGCTGGCGCACGGGCGGGAGTGAGGCGGCGGGGCGGTTCCGCAAGGGCGGGCGTCGCCATTTGGGGACCGTGGTCCCTCGCGCGGAACGGGCCGTGGTCCTCCCCTCCTCGCCCCCGGCCACGGGCGGCGCCCGGCCGCGGGCGGCGCCGTGACGGGAACGCGGACCCTCGCGCGGAACGGGCCCCGGTCTGCCCCTCCGCCCGACCCCGAGCCATCGCCGCGGGCCGCGCGACGCGCACGGGTGGGAGGCGGCGGGTCGGCTTCGGTGGAGCGGCCGGCGCCGCGGGGCGATCCCCGGGGCGGGGCCGGTCCCGGGGCCGCCGGCCTCGCGCCGCGGGGACGGGCGGCCCCCCTCGAGGGGCTCCGAATGCGCTCTGGACAGCCCCGCCGGTCTCGCCTATGAACGCGGCCGGCCCCGCCGCAAGGCGCCCGCGCCCGGGTAGCTCAGGGGTAGAGCAGCGGACTGAAAATTCGCGTGTCGGTGGTTCAAATCCGCCCCCGGGCACCACGCCTTCCTCGGCCCCCTCCCCGCCCGCCGTCCACCGGGGGCATCGGGGGTTGACGCATCCGCCCCGGACGGGCTCCCCCTCTTGCCGGACGGCCCGTCAGCGCCCCCCGCTGCGCGCGATCACCCTCAGCGCCAGCACCCAGGCGCCAAGGCCGAAGACGACCCCGCCCGCGGCCTGCCCGACCAGCACCCCCTCGGCCCCCCACCAGGCCGCCCCCGCGAGCACGAAGGGGATGGTGCCGAGCGTCTGCCGGCCCCAGTTGATGAAGGTCGACAGGAACGGCCGGCCGAGGTTGTTCATCGCCGCGTTGGCGACGAAGATCGCGGCGTTGAAGAAGACCGCGAGCGCGAGCGGGCCGCAGAAGAGGAAGACGAGGTCGCGCGTGACGCCCTCGGCGTTGAAGAGCGCCGCGAGCGGCCCCCGCAGGAGGTAGAGCGCCGCCGCCACGACGGCGATGAAGACGGCCGCGAAGAGGAGCGCCGCGTCGAAGGCCTCGCGCACGCGCGCCCGCAGGCCCGCCCCCGCGTTCTGGCCGATGATCGGCCCGACCGCTCCCGCAAGCGCGAAGATGACCCCGAAGGCCAGCGGCATCATGCGGCCGACGATCGCCATGCCGGCCACCGCCCCCTCGCCGTAGCGGGCCATCGCGGCGGTGACGTAGGCCTGGCCCACGGGCACGGCAAGCTGGGTCAGGATCGCCGGCAGGGCGATCGCCATCACCGGGCGGAGGTCGAGCGCAAGCTCGGGCAGGCCGGGACGGTCGAGCCCGCCGTGGTGGCGGAAGATCGGGATCAGCGCCGTCGCCGCGATCACCACCCGCGCGACGACGCTCGCCACCGCCGCCCCGGTCAGGCCGAGCCCGAGGCCGAAGATCAGGAGCGGATCGAGGAGGGCGTTGACGAGACCGCCCCAGATCGTCGCCATCATCGCCCGGCGGGCGTCGCCATGGGCGCGCAGGATCGCGCCCCCGATCATGCCGACCATGATCAGGGGCTGGCTCGGCACCACGATGCGGAGGAAATGCACGGTGAGATCGAGGGTCGCGCCGGTCGCGCCGAGGAGCGTCGCGAGGGGCCGCAGGAGCGCGAAGACGATGGCCGCGAAGGCCACCCCCGACAGCACCCCCCAGATGAGCGCGGTCGCGGCCTGCCGGCGGGCGACCGCGGTCTCGCCCATGCCGAGGGCGCGCGCGACCAACGCCCCCGCCGCGACCCCCATGCCGATCCCGAACGAGGTCGTGAAGAAGAGGACGGCCGCGGCATAGCCGACCGCCGCCACGAGCTCGGCCTGCCCGAGCATGGCGATGAAGAGCATGTTGACGAAGTCGACGGCGAAGAGCGCCATCAGCCCGACCGAGGCCGTGAGCGTCATGGTGACGACATGGGCAAGGAGATTGCCGGTCAGGAAGCGCGCCGGAGGGCGGGGCACGCCCGCGCCTCAGGCCGGCTGCGGCAGGCGCTGGAGGAGCGGCATCAGCGCCGCCATCTCGGGCCCGCTCGCGCGGCCCGTGAGCGCCAGCCGCAGCGGCGCGTGGAGTGCCCGGCCCTTGCGCCCGGTCGCGGCCTTGACGCGGTCGGTCCATTCGGCCCAGGCCAGGGGCCCCCAGGGCCGCGGCGGCAGGAGCGCGAGGGCCGAGGCGACGAAGGCGCGATCTTCCGGCGCGACCGCGCCCGCGGCGCCGTCGCGGCAGATCGCCCACCACGCGCCAAGCTCGTCGAGGCGGCTGAGGTTGGCCCGGAGCGCCGCCCAGAAGGCCGCCCGCAGCTCCGCGGGCACGCCGAGGGCGGCGAGGCGCGGGGCGACGGCGTCGTGGCCGTCATCGAGGCCGGCGAGCCAGGCGCGGTTCAGGGGCCAGAGATCCTCGGGGTCGAAGCGCGTCGGGGCGGCGCCGAAGGTCGCGAGGTCGAAGCCGTCGGCGAGTTCCCGAAGCGAGCGCGCGGGCTCGACCGGCCGCGACGAGCCGAGCCGGGCCATGAGCGCCAGGAGCGCCATCGGCTCCACCCCCCGGGCGCGGAGGTCGCGGAGCGAGAGCGTGCCGAGCCGCTTCGAGAGCGCCTCGCCGCCGGCCCCGGTCAGGAGCGAGTGGTGGGCGAAGGCCGGCGGCGTCGCCCCGAGCGCCCGCATGATCTGGATCTGGGTCGCGGTGTTGGTGACGTGGTCGGCGCCGCGGACGATGTGGGTGACCCCCATCTCGATGTCGTCGACGACCGAGGCGAAGGTGTAGAGCACCTGGCCGTCGGCGCGGATCAGCACCGGATCCGAGATCGAGCCCGAGTCGATCGTCAGGGGCCCAAGGACGCCGTCGGTCCACTCGATGCGCTCGCGGTCGAGGAGGAAGCGCCAGTAGCCCGGGCCCTGCGCCCGCCGCGCCGCGCGCCCGGCGTCATCGAGGGCGAGGCTCGCGCGGTCGTAGACCGGCGGGCGGCCCATCGAGAGGAGCTTCTTGCGCTTGAGGTCGAGCTCGGCCGGGCTCTCGAAGCATTCGTAGAGCCGCCCCGACTGGCGCAGCCGCGCCGCCGCAGCGGCGTAGCGGTCAAGCCGCGCCGACTGCCGCTCGAGGCGATCCCGGCGCAGCCCGAGCCAGTCCAGATCCTCCTCGATCGCGGCAGCGAAAGCCGCCGTCGAGCGCCCGCCGTCGGTGTCGTCGAGGCGCAGGATGAAGGTCCCGCCGGCCTTGCGGGCGATGAGGAAGTTCATGAGCGCCGTGCGCAGGTTGCCGACGTGCAGATGGCCGGTCGGCGAGGGGGCGAAACGGGTGACGACGGACATGGCCGGAACTCCTCGCCGCCCCCTTCCCACATCGCCGCGGGACTGTAAAGGAAGCCCCTTTTCGCCCCCCGGAAAGGGGCGGCGCATGCCGCCGCCGGCATGGCGTCAGCGGGCGGGTCCGCCGCCCGGGGCGCGCGCCCCCCCCCCCCCCGGGGGGACCCCTGCTCCCGGGGGCGGCCCCCCCCCCCGCGGACACCGGCGCCCGGGGCGGCCCCGGGAGGGAACGGCGCCGCCGCCCGGGGCGGGCCCCCCGTGGACACCGCCGCCCGGGGAGGCACCGGGCGGGGCCGGCGCGGCCGCCCGGGGCGAGCGCCCTGGGGGGATGCCGGGGCCCCGGAGCGGACCGCCGGCGGCTCCCCCCGGGGCTCCGCGCGCGCCGCGCGCGTCGGCGACCGGACAGCCTTCCGGCCCGTCCCCCGTCCGCCCCGGCGCCCGCGCCGCGCCCCCCGCCCGCAGCCCAAGACGGCGGGGCGTCGCCCGGGGCCTTCCCGGGGGGCCTTCCTTCCGCTCGCGCGGTGGCGCGGTCCGGCCGGGAGGGTTGTCCCCCGCCCGCGTCCGCCCGCCCGGGGCCCCGCGAGCGGGCGCGGAGGCCGGGTCGCCCCGCGGCATGACCCGGTCCCCGGCCGGGCGGCCCTTCCCGTCACGCGCGATCGCCCTCGCCCCGGCCCGGGCGGCCTTGCGCCTCGGGCGGCGGTCCGGGATCCTGCGCCCTTCGCGGGCGCCT
>JADLCV010000117.1 GCA_020846995.1 Paracoccaceae bacterium | reverse complement strand
CGGGACCGCTCCGGCCGCCCCTCGTAGGGCAGATTCCCGGCCGGGGGAACGGCCCCCCGGGGGCGCGTGCGGCCCGCGGGGGGTGGCGACGGCCCCGCCGCGACCGCGGGGGCCGGGGGCCCGTGCTCGCGCACGGGCTCGTGGCCCGGGGCGGGGGGCGGACTCCCCTCCGCACCTTCAGGTTGCCACGGGAACGACGGACGGGAGCGGCCGTCGCGGCCCCGGCGGGATGCGGCCGCCGGGCGCACCCCGGGGTGCGGGCCGGGGTCAGCGCAGTGGCGCACTGCGCAGGAACAGGTAGAGCGGCAGGCCGCAGCCCGGCCCGAGGCCGAGGGTCGCGGGGATGGCGAGCAGGGCCGTCCAGTTCCGCCGCACCGCGACCTCGACCGCGATCCAGAGGATCAGCGCCGCCGCCGCGGTGACGGCATCCCAGGCGAGGCCGGCCGCGACCCCGCCCGTGCCCAGGAGGGGGGCGAGGGCCAGGGGCCCGGGCCCGTCGCCCGCGAGCCAGGCGAGGGCGAGGCCCGCGGGATGAACCGCGCCCCAGAGGGCAAGGCCGAGCCAGACGAGGCGCAGGGGGCTCATGTCCGGGTGCGGGCGAGGGGGGCGGCCCTCAGCTGCCGAAGACGACGCCGGCGCGGGCCGCTCCCGTCACCCTGGCGCCGGGCGCGGCCGGGGCCACGGGCGGGCCGTCGGCGCCGCAGGCCGACAGCCCGAGGAGCGCGAGCACGAGGACCAGCAGCGATCCCTTCATCCCAGCACCTCCTTCCAGCGCGCGATCTCCTCGCGCACCCGCACCGGCGCGGTGCCGCCGCGGCTCGTCCGGCTCGCCACCGACTGGGCGACGCCGAGCACCTCCCGCGCCTCCTCGGTGATCCCGGGATGGATCGCCTGCATGGCCGCGAGCGGCAGCCGACCGAGGTCCGTGCCCGCCGCCTCGGCGGCGGCGACGATGCGGCCGGTGACGTGGTGGGCCTCGCGGAAGGGCAGGCCGAGGCGGCGCACCAGCCAGTCGGCCAGGTCGGTCGCGGTCGAGAAGCCCGCCGCCGCCGCCGCCTCGAGCCGGGCCCGGTCGGGCGCCATCCCCGCGACCATCCCCGTCATCGCCGCAAGCGCCAGCATGAGCGTGTCGGCGGCGTCGAAGACCTGTTCCTTGTCCTCCTGCATGTCCTTGGAATAGGCGAGCGGCAGCCCCTTCATGACGGTGAGGAGGGCGACCGCGGCGCCGAACAGGCGGCCGGTCTTGGCCCGCAGGAGTTCGGCGGCGTCGGGGTTGCGCTTCTGGGGCATGATCGAGGAGCCGGTGCTCCAGCGGTCGGGCAGGCGGACGAAGCGGAACTGGGCCGAGCACCAGATGACGATCTCCTCGGCGAGCCGGCTGAGGTTCGTGGCCGCGATGGCGGCGGCGGCGAGGAACTCGAGCGCGAAGTCGCGGGCCGAGACGGCATCGAGCGAGTTCGCCATCGGGCGGTCGAAGCCGAGGGCGCGGGCCGTCATCGCGCGGTCGATCGGGAAGGAGGTGCCGGCGAGCGCCGCCGCCCCGAGGGGGCATTCGTTCATCCGCGCGCGGGCGTCGGCAAAGCGGCCGGCATCGCGCGACAGCATCTCGACATAGGCCAGCATGTGGTGGCCCCAGGTCACCGGCTGGGCGATCTGGAGGTGGGTGAAGCCCGGCATCACCCAGTCCGCCCCCGCCTCGGCCTGGGCGAGGAGCGCCCGCTGGAGGGCCCGGAGCCCGCTTCCGGCGGCATCGCACTGGCCGCGCACCCAGAGGCGGAAGTCGAGCGCCACCTGGTCGTTGCGGCTTCGCGCCGTGTGCAGCCGCCCGGCCGGGGCGCCGATCAGCTCGGCCAGCCGCGCCTCGACGTTCATGTGGATGTCCTCGAGCTCGGTGCGGAAGGGGAAGGTCCCGGCCTCGATCTCTGACAAGACCGTGAGGAGCCCTTCCCCGATCGCGCGCGCGTCGCTATCGGAGATGATGCCGCAGGCGGCGAGCATCGCCGCATGGGCGCGGCTGCCCGCGATGTCCTGGGCGCCCAGCCGCCGGTCGAAGCCGATCGAGGCGTTGATCGCCGTCATGATCGCATCCGGCCCGGCGGCGAAGCGCCCGCCCCACATGGCGTTGGCGTCGGTCTCGGTCATGGGCCCTCCGGGAGGCGGTCGATGCGGTTTCTGGCGGCGCTCATCGTCTACATCTGCGCGGCGGCAGGCGCAAACGCCGCCGGCCCGGAGGCGCTCGAGGCGCTGCGCACGGGCGGGATGCGCAAGCTCGTCCTCCACGAGGCGCCGCGGCCGGTGCCGGCCGCCGTCCTCCTCGATGCCGCCGACGTCCCCCGTGCCCTCGCAGACTGGCAGGGCCGGATCGTGGTCCTGAACTTCTGGGCCACCTGGTGCGCCCCCTGCCGCGAGGAGATGCCCTCGCTCGCGGCCCTCGAGACGGCCCTCGGGGGGGCGGACCTCGCCGTCCTCCCGGTCGCCACCGGGCGTAACCCCGTGCCCGCGATCGGCCGTTTCATGGCCGAGATCGGGGTCGCGAACCTGCCCGTCCTGCGCGACCCGGCCATGGCCTTCGCCCGCGCGATGGGGGTCATGGCGCTGCCGGTGACGGTGATCCTCGACCGCGAGGGCCGCGAGGTCGGCCGCCTGATCGGCGATGCCGACTGGGCCGCGCCCGAGGCGCGGGCGCTCCTCGCCGCGCTCGTCGCCGGCCCCGGCGCCGACGCCGGCCGCTGACCGCGTCCGTTCACGCTTCGTTTACCTCCGGGACCGATGCTGGCGCGAGCGGACGGCGACGGGGGCGGGCGATGGCGAGGCGCGGGGTCGAGGGCGAGGTTCCCCCGGGGCTGGGCGACCCCCTGTCGGCCGCGGTCGCGACCCGCGACCGCGCCGCCCTCGCCATGGTCCGCACGGCCCTGACCGAGAAGCGGGCGATGCTCGCCTACCAGGCCGTGGTGGGATCCCGCCGGCCCGACCGCGCCGCCTTCTGGGAGGGGCTTGTGCGCGTCGCCGATCCCGCCGGGCGGATCATCCCGGCGGCCGACTTCATGGCCGCGGTCGAGGGCAGCGAGACCGGCCGCATCCTCGACGCCACGGCCCTCGAACTCGGGCTCGCGGCCCTCGCCGCCCACCCCGGGCTCCGGCTCTCGGTCAACATGTCGGCGCGCTCGATCGGCTATCCACGCTGGATGCGGGTGCTCGAGGAGGGGCTCGCCGCCGGGCCGACGGTGGCCGAGCGGCTGATCCTCGAGATCACCGAGAACTCGGCCATCCTCATGCCCGAGATCGTGACGACCTTCATGCGCGACCTCCAGCGCCGCGGCATCGCCTTCGCGCTCGACGATTTCGGCGCCGGCTTCACGTGCTTCCGCTACCTGCGCGACTTCACCTTCGACATCGTCAAGATCGACGGCCAGTTCGTCCGCGCCATCCACCGCGACCCCGACAACCAGGTGCTGATGGCCGCGCTCGTCGCCGTCGCCCGCCATTTCGACATGGTCGCCGTCGCCGAATCGGTCGAGGAAGCGGCGGACGCGGCCTTCCTCGCCCGCAGCGGCGTCGACTGCCTGCAGGGATACCTCTACGGCGCCCCGACCCTCCGCCCCCCCTGGCGCGAGGCCGAGTGCACCCGCCGGCGCGCCTGACCGGACCCGCCGTAACCGTCCGGCCTGAGCGCCCTGCCGCGGGGTGAGGGGGGCGGATAGTGTCGACCATCGACAGTGGACACACTGGTGATGGCGTGGCGCGGCGGCCATCCGCCATGCCCTCGCCCGCATGGAGCGCCCGCGCCCCTGTCGCGACCACGGCAACCCGGAACTCGACAATGATCCGGCCGAACGCGGCATGCGCGCCATCGCCCTCGAGCCGCAGGAACGACCGCTTCGTCGGTTCCGAGGCAGGCGGCAAGGCCGCCGCCATCGCCGACACCCCGATCGAAACCGCCAAGCTCAACGCCGTCGATCCCCACCCCGGGCTCGCCGGCACCCTCGCCCGCATCCCGGACCACAGGATCACCAAGGTGGACGACCCGCTCCCCCGGTGCTGGACCGCGTAGCGGTCAGGACGGACGCTTGCGGAACCGTGCGTGAAGGGGTGGGAGCGGGTGAGGATCGCGCCGCCTCGCCCTGTTCGCGAATGCTCGGCCGGCCGCCATCGGCCGGTCGGCCCGTGCGCCTCGCCGAGGGCCCGGTCCGGGTCCCGAATCGCACTGCCTTCCGGCCCGATCGGCACGAAGGGGCCGCGCCGGCCCCGGCCCCCTCAGGGCGGCGCCCGCGTGGCGCCCTCCCCGGCGGGGGAAGGCCGGAGAGGACCGCACGGCGAACGGCGCGGATGCCCCGCGGACGGGGCTCAGCTGGCCCGCTGGCCGACGAAGACGTTCAGGCCCACGAGCCGGTCGATCATGTAGACGAGGACCGCCGAGGCGAGCACCGACCATGTCGAGACCGCCGCGACCAGCGG
>JADLCV010000116.1 GCA_020846995.1 Paracoccaceae bacterium | reverse complement strand
GCAGGTCGCCTATGCCTGGCTCGCCGCCCTGCCGGGGGTGACGGCGCCGATCGCGGGCGTCGTCCGGCCCGAACAGCTCGACGACGCCGTGGCCGGGGTGGCGCTGCGGCTCGACCCCTCCGAGCGGAGGGAACTCGAGGCGCCCTACCGCCCGAAGCCGGTCGCCGGGCACGTCTGAGGGACACCTCCCCGGGGCCCGGGCGGGCGCGGCCCCCCCCCCGGGGGCGGGGCAGGGGCAGTCGGTCGCAGGCCGCGGGGCTCCCCTCGTCATTGACAGCCGGCGCGGGCGGCGCTGTGGAAGGGGGGCCGCGACCCCGCCCGGGCCGGCGCGCGGGGCCGCGGACGGGAGAATGCCATGCCGGGAGGACGCAGCACCGCCCTCCTTGCCGCCGCCGCGGCGGGGCTTCTCGCGGGTCTCCTCCTCCTTGCGGCCGGGCAGGGCGGGGCCGCGCGCGGGGTGTGGACGGCGGGCACGCTGCCCGTGCTCGCGGCCCTCCTCCTCGAGATCACAACCAGCCTGCGGCGCGGCGAGACCGGGCTCGACATCGTCGCCGCACTGTCGATGTCGGCCGCGCTCGTCACCGGCGAGGCGGCCGCGGCCCAGGTCGTGGCGCTCATGTATTCGGGCGGGACGTTCCTCGAGGCCTTCGCCGCCGGCCGGGCGCGGGCCGAGATGACCGCCCTTCTCGCCCGCCAGCCACGGGCCGCGCTCCGCCATCGCGACGGCGGGCTCGAGGAGGTGGCGCTCGACGCCGTCGGCCCCGGCGACCGGCTCCTTGTCCGCCACGGCGACGTCGTGCCCGTCGACGGCGAGGTGGCGGCGGGCGAGGAGGCGCTTCTCGACCTCTCGGCGATCACCGGCGAGGCGCTGCCGGCCAGGCTCGCGGCCGGCGAGACGGCGCTCTCGGGGGCGGCCAACGCCGGGCCCGCCTTCGAGCTCGTGGCCCTCCGGCCGGCGGCGGCCAGCACCTACGCCGGCATCATCCGCCTCGTCGAGGCCGCCCAGCGGTCGCGGGCGCCGATGACGCGCCTGGCCGACCGCTGGGCGATGGGCTTTCTCGCCGTGACGCTCGCCCTCGCCGGGGCCGCCTGGGCGGCCACCGGCGATCCCGTGCGGGCGGTGGCCGTCCTCGTCATCGCCACCCCCTGCCCGTTGATCCTCGCGGTCCCGGTCGCGCTCGTCGCCGGGCTTTCGCGGGCGGCCCATTTCGGCGTCCTCATCAAGGGCGGCCGGGCGCTCGAGGGCCTCGCCCGCGGGCGGACGCTGATCCTCGACAAGACCGGCACGCTGACCGAGGGCCGCCTCGAGCTGGCCGCCGTCGAGCCCGCCCCGGGCTTCGCCGGCGAGGAGATCCTGCGGCTGGCGGCGGCGGTCGAGCAGGCCTCGCCCCATCCCGCGGCCCGGGCGCTGGTGGCGGCGGCGCGCAGCCGCGGCCTCACCCTGCCGCCGCCGCGGGCGGTCGAGGAGACCCCCGGCGCGGGCATCGCCGGCCGCGTCGAGGATCGCGCGGTGGTGGTGGGCGAGCCCCTCTTCGTCGCCCGCCGGATCGGCGCCGAGGTTCCCGACGGCGAGGGCGGAGAGGGCGCGGTCGTGGTCGCGGTGGCGATCGACGGCCGCCTTGCCGGGCGGCTGATCGCCGCCGACCCGCTCCGGGCCGGCACCGGCGCCTTCCTCGCCGGGGCCCGGGCGCTCGGCATCGAGCGCATCGTCCTCGCCACCGGCGACCGCGCCGACGTCGCCCGCGCCGTCACCCGCGACCTCGCCCTCGACGGCCTCCACGCGGGCCTCACGCCCGACCGCAAGGTGCTGACGGTCCTGACCGAGCGCGGCCGCGCCGGCCCCGTCATCATGGTCGGCGACGGCGTCAACGACGCTCCCGCGCTCGCCGCCGCCGACGTCGGGGTGGCGATGGGGGTGCGGGGGGCGGCGGCCTCGGCCGAGGCCGCCGACGTCGTCCTTCTCGTCGACCGGCTCGACCGCCTCTTGCCGGGAATCGAGATCGCCCGCGGCGCCCGCGCCATCGCCCTCGAGAGCGTGGCCGTCGGGCTCGGCCTCTCGGTCGCGGGCATGGTCGCGGCAGCCCTCGGCCACCTCTCCCCCGTCGAGGGCGCGCTCGTGCAGGAGGCGATCGACGTGGCCGTCATCCTCAACGCGCTGCGGGCGCTCCGCATCCGCCCGGCGAGCGCGCGCGCCGCCGCGCGGCCCTGAGCGGCCGCGCCGCCGGCGGGACGCGCTCGCCGCCGGCCCGGCCCGGCCCCGGACCCCCGCGGGCAAGCCTGCGCCGGAGGAAACGGCCGCCGGCGCGCCCCTTCCCGGCCGCCCCTTCCCGCCGGCCGCGCTCAGGCGCGAAGGAAGCGGACGAGGGCGATCGTCCCCGGGGTGACCGCCGCGGGCGGAAGGTCGGGCGGGGGGACGCGGAAGCCCGCCGCAAGGTAGCGGACAAGCGCCGTGCGGTTCCGGGGGGCGACCTCGAGCCAGAGTTCGCGCCGGCCGGCGGCGGCAGCATCGGCGGCAAGGGCGGCGATCAGCGCCGCGGCGATGCCGCGGCCGCGGACGGCAGGGGCGACGTAGAGCGCCTCGAGCCAGGCGCGGGCGGGGCGGGCGGGGTCGGCGACCCATTGCCCGCCGGCGACCGCCCGCCCATCCCGTTCCCAGACGAAGGCGCGGGCGCGGGACAGTTCGGCCGCGACCGCCGCGAGCGGCGCCCCCTCCCACTCCCCCGGCCCGCCGGCAAAGGCCTCGGGCGCCGCAGCCAGCGCCTCGGCCCGGAGGCCGGCCCAGAGCCCCGCCTCGTCGGGCCCGATCCGGCGCGCGGTCATTCCGCGTCGGGGTGCCGGGGGGCGTCGGCGGCGTGGGCGCGATAGGGACGGGTGACGTCACGCAGGGTGACGTCGAGGCATTCGACGTCGAGCGCCACCGCCCCGTCGCCGGCGAAGGTGAGGACGAGGCGCCCGGCCCCGTCCTCGCCCGGCCGGAAGCCGAGCGCGAGGACCGAGAGCACCCGCGCGCGGTCGTGCCGGTCGATGCCGTGGCTTGCGGCCTTCAGCACGCCGGCGACGACGAGAAGGCTCCGGACGCGCTCGAAGGGGCGACCGGCGGCCCGGGCGCGGTCGCGGTCCTCCCAGCGGAAGCGGTTGACGAGAAGGACGAAGCGCCTTCGGTCGAGGCGCATCTCGGTGACCGGCAGGACGGCGTCCTGGAGAAGTGCCGAGATCACCGCGAGATCGTCGGCGCCGAGCGCCTGCAGCCGCAGCGGCGTCTCCTCCCCGTCGGCGTAGCGCGCATCCGTCATGTCCCCTGGACCCGCTCGATCCGCGCCCCCACTGCCGAAAGCTTGGCCTCCAGCCGCTCGTAGCCGCGGTCGAGGTGGTAGACGCGGCTGACAACGGTCTCGCCCGCGGCCGCGAGGCCGGCGAGGATGAGGCTGACCGAGGCCCGCAGGTCGGTGGCCATGACCGGCGCCCCCCGCAGCCGCTCGACCCCGTGGACGCGCGCGGTGCCGCCGTGGACCTCGATCCGCGCCCCCATGCGCAGGAGTTCGGGGGCGTGCATGAAGCGGTTCTCGAAGATCCGCTCCTCGAGCACGCTCTCGCCCTCGGCGATGCAGAGCAGTGCCATCATCTGGGCCTGGAGGTCGGTGGGAAAGCCCGGGAAGGGGGCGGTGACGACATCGACGGCCCGCGGACGCGCCCCGCCGTGGCGCACCGCGACCCCGTCCGCGGTCGCCCGCACCTCCATGCCGGTCCGGGCAAGCGTGTCGGCGAAGGCGGCGACGAGGTCGAGGCGGCCGCCCAGGCACTCGACCTCGCCGCCGGCGATCGCGGGGGCGAGCATGTAGGTGCCAAGCTCGATGCGGTCGACGACGACGGGATGGGTGGCGCCGGCCAGGCGGTCGACGCCCTCGATCTCGATCACTCCCGTTCCCTCGCCCGCGATGCGGGCCCCCATCCGCCTCAGGCAGCGCGCGAGATCGACGACCTCGGGCTCGCGGGCGGCGTTGCGGATGACGGTCGTGCCGCGGGCGAGGACGGCGGCCAGAAGGAGGTTCTCGGTCGCCCCGACCGAGACGAAGGGGAACTCGACCACCGCGCCGCGAAGCCCGCTCGGGGCGCTGGCGTGGACGTAGCCGTCGCGCAGGTCCATCGCGGCCCCGAGCGCCTCGAGGGCGCGGAGGTGGAGATCGACCGGACGCGCCCCGATGGCGCAGCCGCCCGGCAGCGACACCTCGGCCCGGCCGCGGCGGGCGACGAGCGGCCCGAGGACGAGGATCGAGGCCCGCATCTTGCGGACGATGTCGTAGTCGGCGCGGACGCCGGCGAGGTCGTGGGAGGAGAGCACGAGCACCTGCCCGCCCTGGAGCTGGCTCACCTCGGCGCCGAGCGACTGCAGGAGCTGCGTCATGGTGCGGATGTCGGAGAGCCGCGGGCAGTTCGTGAGCGTCAGCGGCTCGTCCGAAAGGAGCGTCGCCGGCATCAGCGCGAGGCAGGCGTTCTTCGCCCCGGCGATCGGGATGCGTCCGGCGAGCGGGGTGCCGCCGTGGATCAGGATCGAATCCATCCGTCCTCCTCCCGCCCCCCGGGCGGCGCCGCCCGGCCGGCGTCACCGGCCTCCCCGGACGCGGCCTCCGCCCCCGCCGCCCGCGCCCGCGCCTGGGCCTTGCGGCGGAGGAGGTTGTCGCGCAGCGCGGCCTTCAGCCGCGCCGCCCGCGCCGCCCGCCCCCGAGAGGCGGGCGCCGGGCCGGGCGCGGAGGGTGTCGTCGCCATCGTGTCGGCTCCTTAGCGCAGCCGCCGGGCCCGGTCCAGCGCCGCCGCCCGCCGCCCGGGCGGGCCCGCCCCGGCCCGGGCAGCACGGGCCACGACTCCGCAGGGCAGCCCCGGCGCGGCGACCCGGCGGCCCGGCCCGGCCCCCCCGGTGCCGGCAGTCGCGCGGGGCGGGCCGGCCGTGGCCGCGGCGGTGCCAGCGGCGGCACGGCCGGCAGGCCCCGGACCGGGCAGCACGGGCCCGCGACGCCCGCAGGGCAGCCCCGGCGCAGCCACGCGGGGTCCCGGCCCGGCCACCCCGGCGCCGGCGGCAGCACCGCCAGGGGGGCGGAACTTCGCTCTTGCCTCCCCGCCCCGGGAAGGGCTATGTCGCCGGCGCCGGATCCCCCGCCCCGGGACCCGCCGCGCCCCCGGCCGGGGCGGCAGCGACACCGGGGCGAGGGCAAGGGCGCGCCGGCGGCTGCGGTAGCTCAGTGGTAGAGCACTCCCTTGGTAAGGGAGAGGTCGAGAGTTCAATCCTCTCTCGCAGCACCAGACGGCCCGCAGGCATTCCCAGGGGGCAGGCAAGGGGCG
>JADLCV010000115.1 GCA_020846995.1 Paracoccaceae bacterium | reverse complement strand
TCGCCCAGAGGTCGGAGACCTCCTCGACGACGCAGAGCTCGCCCGTCGCCCGCGCCGGATCGGCGCAGATCGCGCAGAGCTCGCCGGTGGCGAGGTTGCCGCAGCGGGCGCAGTCGCGGACCGAGGCTGCGAGCCGCCCCATGAGCTCGGCCAGCGGCGCCATCACCGCCGGCCGCCGGCGCAGGAGGTGCAGGACCACCCGCCGGGCCGAGCGCGGCCCGAGGCCCGGCAGCCGCGCGAGCATCGCCACGAGGGCCTCGATCTCGCTTGCCCCGGGGGCCAAGGCGGGGCTCAGAACGGCAGCCGGACGCCCGCGGGCAGGCCGAGGGCCTCGGTGATCCGGGCCATCTCCTCGCGGTGGCGCTCGGCGGCTCTGGCCTGGGTGTCGCGGACGGCGGCAAGGATCAGATCCTCGACCACCTCGCGGTCCTCGGCGCGCAGGATCGAGGGGTCGATGGTCAGGCTCTTCAGCTCGCCCCTGGCGGTGGCCGTGGCCCGCACGAGGCCGGCGCCGGCCTCGCCCTCGACCGTGATCGCCGCGAGCCGCGCGGTCATCTCGGCGAGCTTCGCCTGCATCTCCTGGGCGGCCTTCATCATCCTCGCCATGTCGCCGAGGCCGCCGAGGCCCCCCGGTCCCTTCAGCATCCCTGCCTCTCCCCTGTCCGCCTGCCGCCCGGGATACGGGTCGGGGCGCCCGCCGGCAAGCCCGCGGGGCCCGGCCCCCCCCCGCGCTCGGGGTGGCTGGGCGGTCAGTCGGCCTCGAAGGGATCCCAGTCGCCCTCCTCCTCCCCGGGCGGGGGGGCGGCCGCCGTGGCGGCGGCCTCGTCCGCGGGCGGGGCGAGGTCGCGGATCTCGGCCAGCCGCGCGGCCGGGAAGGCGGCGAGCACGGCCTGGACGAGGGGATGGGCGCGGGCACGGGCCTCGCGCGCCTCGGCCGCCGTCGGGGCGCCCTCGCCCGCCACCACCACCACCCCCCAGCGAAGGCCGGTCAGCGCCCGCAGCCGGCCGGCGAGGCGCGGGGCAAGGTCGGCGGGCGCGCGGGGCGCGGGAGCGAACTCGATCTGGCCGGGAGCATAGCGCACGAGGCGGACGAAGACCTCGACATCGAAGAGGAGGGCCGCCTCGCGCGCCGCGGCGAGAAGGGCGAGGACGTCGGCGAAGCCGGGCCAGGCCGCGAAGGCCGCCGCGGCCCGCGGCGCGGCGGCTGGCCCGGGCACTGCCACGGGGACGGCGAGGGGGGCGGCGGTGGAGGCGGGGGCAGGGACGGGGGCAAGAGCGGAGGCGGCGGCGGGAGCAAGGGCGGAGGCGGGAGCAACGGAGGAGGCGGGGGCGGGTGCAAGGACGGGAGTGACGGCCCTGCCGACGGCGGCGAGCCGCGGCCCGGCACCCGGGGGCGGGGCCGCGGCCGGGCGGTGGGCGGCACCCCCGCCGTCGGATGCGCGGAGGCGGCGGAGGAGGTCGTCGGGGTCGGGGAGGTCGACGACATGGGTCAGCCGGATCAGCGCCATCTCGGCCGCCATCATCGCGTTCGGCGCCGCCGCCACCTCCTCGAGTGCCCGCAGGAGGAGCGTCCACGTCCGCCCCAGCGCGGCCATCGGCAGGCGCCCGGCCATGTCGCGGCCGCGGGCGCGGGCGTCGGCGGCGAGCGGGGGGTCGTCGGCCGCGGCCGGGGTGATCTTGATGACGCTGACCCAGTGGGTGGTCTCGGCAAGGTCGCGCAGGACCGCGAGCGGGTCGGCGCCGGCGGCATACTGGGCCGCGAGTTCGCCGAGCGCGCCGGCGGCGTCGCCGGCCATCACGAGGTCGAAGAGGTCGAGGACGCGGCCGCGGTCGGCGAGCCCCAGCATCGCCCGCACGTCCTCGGCCGAGGCTTCCCCGCCGCCATGGGCGATCGCCTGGTCGAGGAGCGAGAGGGCGTCGCGCACCGACCCCTCGGCCGCGCGCACGATCAGCCCCAGCGCCTCGGCCGCGATCGCCGCGCCCTCGGCAGCGGCGATGCGGGCGAGATGGGCGAGCATCACCTCGGGCTCGATCCGGCGCAGGTCGAAGCGCTGGCAGCGCGACAGGACCGTCACCGGCAGCTTGCGCACCTCGGTGGTGGCGAAAATGAACTTCACGTGCGGCGGCGGTTCCTCGAGCGTCTTGAGCAGCGCGTTGAAGGCGCTGGTCGAGAGCATGTGGACCTCGTCGATGATGTAGACCTTGTAGCGGGCGGCGGCGGTGCGGTAGGCCACTCCCTCGATGATCTCGCGGATGTCGGCGACGCCGGTGCGGCTCGCCGCATCCATCTCGAGGACGTCGACATGGCGGCCGGCGGCGATCGCCCGGCAGGGCTCGCAGGTCCCGCAGGGCGCGACCGTGGGGCCGCCGCCGCCGTCGGGGCCGATGCAGTTCAGGCCCTTGGCGATGATGCGCGCGGTCGTCGTCTTGCCGGTGCCGCGGATGCCCGTCATCAGGAAGGCATGGGCGATGCGGCCGGCGGCGAAGGCGTTGGTCAGGGTGCGCACCATCGCCTCCTGGCCGATGAGGTCGGCGAAGGTCTCGGGGCGATACTTGCGGGCAAGCACCCGGTAGGCGGCGGTCGCGGACACGGGACGCGGGCGGACCCCTGGCTTGGTGGCGGTGGCAGGCCGAGTATGGACCCTCGGGCCGGTACGGGAAAGCCCGTGCGCCCCGGGCGGCGGCGCCGTCAGCCGGCGCCGCTGTCCGCCGCGCCCGCCGCGTCCCCTGCGCCCGTCGCGTCCCCTGCGCCCGCCGCGCCCGCCGCGCCCGCGGGCCACTCGACCGCGCCGAGGGCGTCGGCCAGCCGCGCCGTCGCCGATCCCGGCCGGAGCGGGCGCGGCTGGCCGGGGCCGGGCGCCCAGCCGGTCAGGAAGAAGAGCTCGAAGCGGGCGTTGACGCGGCCGTCGGCGCTGCCGGCGGCTGCGGCATAGCGCCGCTCGGCCTCGCCGAGGACGTCCCGACGGGTGAAGCGGCGGGCCCGCGCGGCAAGCGCGTTGGCCTCGCCCATCGCCCGCAGGTCGGCCATGAGCGCCCGCGGCCCGGGATAGCTGACGGTCAGGGCCGAGACGTCGGCGACCGGCATGGCGAGGCCCGCGCGCTGGAGAAGCCCGCCCGCCTCGCCGAGTTCGGCCATCGGCAGGACGCGGGGCGAGAGGCCGCCCGCGACCTGCGCCTCGGCCTCGGCAAGGCAGGCCCGCAGGAGCGCGAGCGTCCGGCCGCCGGGAAACACGGCGATGAAGAGCCCGTCGGGGCCGAGGGCGCGGGCCGACTGGATGATCTGGCCGACGGGATCGGTCGCCCAATGGAGCGCGAGGGCGTGGATGACGAGGTCGTGGGCCCCGGGGGCGAGGGCCAGGATGTCGTCGTCGGGAACCAGCCGGGCGGCGGGAAAGGCCGGGCCCCAGAGGGCGGGCCAGCCGGTCACCACGGCCGGCGCCGTAAAGGCCCTGTTAACCTCGGCGAGTCTCTCCTCGACCTCGGCGATGGCGGCGTCGTGAAGGAAGCGCGCGGGCCCCCCGGGGCGGCGGGCGGCGCGGGCGCGCTGGCGCCGGAGCGCCGCGCGGTCGGTCAGTTCGGGGCGTGTCATGGCCAGGAGGTAGGGCATGGCCTTCGGTCTGCAAAGCCTGCTCGATGCGGTGCTGCCGCCGCAGTGCCTCTCGTGCCGCGCGGCGGTGGCGGTGCAGGGCGGGCTCTGTCCGGCCTGCTGGCGGGCCACCCCCTTCGTCGCCGGCCTCGTCTGCGACGCCTGCGGCATCCCCCTGCCGGGCGCGGAGGCGGCCGCCGCGGGTGTCCTCTGCGACGACTGCCTGACCATCGCCCGGCCGTGGCGGCGGGGGCGGGCGGCGCTCGTCTACGAGGGCAACGGCCGTCGCCTCGTCCTTGCCCTCAAGCACGGCGACCGCCTCGACCTCGTCGGTCCGATGGCGGGCTGGATGCTGCGCGCGGGCGAAACCATCCTCGCGCCGGGGATGCTCGTCGCCCCGGTGCCCCTGCACTGGCTGCGCCTCGCGCTCCGGCGCTACAACCAGGCCGCCCTCCTCGCGGCGGCGCTCGCCCGGGCCGCCGGGCTCGACCACTGCCCCGACCTTCTCGTGCGGCCGCGGCGCACGGCCAGCCAGGACGGCCGCAGCCGCGCCGCCCGCTTCGCCGCCATGGCGGGCGCGATCGCCCCCCACCCCCGCCGCCGCCACCGCATCGCCGGCCGCGACATCCTGATCGTGGATGATGTCATGACCTCGGGGGCGACCTTCGCGGCGGCGGCCGAGGCGGCGCTGGCGGCGGGGGCGGCCTCGGTCTCGGTGCTGGCTCTGGCGCGCGTCGCCCATCGCGACTAACCTCGGCCGCGGCACCTGCCCCGGGAGAGGGTCCGCGATGGCCGCCGTCGAGATCTACACCACGCCGTTCTGCGGCTACTGCCAGGCGGCCAAGCGCCTCCTTCAGGCACGCGGGGTCGCCTTCACCGAGATCGACCTCGTGCGCGAACCCGGGCGGCGGGCCGAGATGCTCGCCCGCGCCGGCGGCCGCCACACGGTGCCGCAGATCTTCGTCGGCGCAACCCATGTCGGGGGCTGCGACGACCTCTACGCGCTCGACCGCGCAGGCGGGCTCGCCCCCCTCCTCGCCGGGACCCCGTGATGCGCGCGGGCCTCGTCCAGCTCTCGGCCTCCGACGACCCGGCGGCGAACCTGCCGCTGACGCGGGCCCTCGTGCGCGAGGCGGCGGCGGCCGGGGCGGGCTTCGTGCTGACGCCCGAGGTCACGAACTGCGTCTCCTCGGACCGCGCCCGGCAGGCCGCGACGGTCGTCGCCGAGGAGGCGGACGCGACCCTTGCCGCCCTCGCGGCCGACGCCGCCGCACTCGGCATCTGGCTCCTTCTCGGCTCGCTCGCGCTCCGCAGCGACGATCCCGGCGGCCGCCTTGCCAACCGCTCGTTCCTGATCGCCCCCGACGGCCGGGTGGCGGCGCGCTACGACAAGATCCACCTCTTCGACGTCGATGTCTCGGCGACCGAGCGCTACCGCGAATCGGCCGCCGTCCGTCCCGGCGGGCGGGCGGTCCTGGCCGCGACGCCCTTCGCGCGGATCGGCATGACGGTCTGCTACGACCTCCGCTTTCCCCATCTCTACCGCCGCCTCGCCCAAGCCGGCGCCGAGATCCTGACCGTGCCCGCGGCCTTCAGCCCCGTCACCGGGGCGGCGCACTGGGAAAGCCTGCTGCGGGCGCGGGCGATCGAGAACGGCGCCTATGTGCTGGCGCCGGCGCAATGCGGCAGCCATGCCACGGTCGGCGGCGGCCGGCCGCGCCAGACCCACGGCCACAGCCTTGCCGTCGCCCCCTGGGGCGAGGTCCTGGCCGACGGCGGCGAGGTGCCGGGCGTCACCCTCGTCGACATCGACCGGGCGGCGGTGGCCGCGGCGCGGGGGCGCATCCCCTCGCTCGCCCACGACCGCCCCTTCGAGGGGCCGTGACCGGCGACCCCGTCGCGTGGCTTGCCGCGGCGCTTTTCAGCGAACTCTTCGCCGCCGACCAGGCGGCCCGCAACCGGCTGGCGCGGATGCTGCCGCGGGGCATGGAGCTTTCCCACTTCGCCGTCCTCCACCACCTCGCGCGGCTGGGCGAGGAGCGCACGCCGGCCCAGCTTGCGCGCGCCTTCCACGTCACCCGCGGGGCGATGACCAACACCCTCGCGCGGCTCGAGTGGGCCGGCCACATCCACGTCCGCCCCGACTGGGACGATGCCCGCCGCAAGCTGGTGGCGATCAGCCCCGCCGGGCGGGCGGCCCGCGACGCCGCGCTGGCCGCGATCACGCCCCTGATGGCCGACGCCGTCGGCGCGCTCGGCCCCGAGCGGGTGCGGGCCATGCTGCCGGTGCTGCGCGGCCTCCGGAGCCGGCTCGAGGAGACGCTCTGATCCGGCTTCGCCCCGGCCGCGGGCGGGCGCGGCCGGCGGGGCTCAGGCCCAGGGCCCGGGGGTCGCGGGATGGGGGGCCGCGGCCGCCATCCGCCGCAGGGCCGCGACGCGGTCAGGTGTCGCGGGGTGGGTGGCAAAGAGCCGGTCGTGGGCGAAGGCGTGCAGCGGGTTGATGATGAAGAGGTGGGCGGTGGCCGGATGGCGCTCGGCGGCGACATTGCCGGTCTGCCGCGAGAGCCCCTCGATGCGCTCGAGCGCGGCCGCGAGCCACAGCGGCTGGCCGCAGATCTCGGCGCCGACGCGGTCGGCCTCGTATTCGCGGGTGCGGCTGATCGCCATCTGCACGATCATGGCGGCAAGGGGGGCGAGGATCATCATCGCCAGCGCGCCGACGACGCCGAGGGGGTTCTGGCGGTCGTCGCCGGTGCGGAAGAAGAGGGCGAAGTTCGCGATGAGCGAGATCGCCCCGGCGAAGGTCGCCGTCACCGTCATCAGGAGCGTGTCGCGGTTGCGGACATGGGCAAGCTCGTGGGCGATGACGCCCGCGACCTCGGGCCGCGGCAGGGCCCGGAGGAGCCCGCGGGTGACGGCGAGGGCGGCGTGCTGGGGGTTGCGGCCGGTCGCGAAGGCGTTGGGCTGGTCGGATGGCAGCAGGTAGAGGCGCGGCACCGGCAGGCCGGCGCGAAGGGCAAGCTCGCGGACCATGGCGCAGAGCTCCGGGGCGGTGCGTCCGTCGACCTCCTCGGCCCCGTGCAGCGACAGCACGACGCGGTCGGAGTTCCACCACACCGAGAGGTTGAGCGCCGCGGCAAGGACGAGAGCCGCGACGGCGCCGGCCTCGCCCGCGAGCATCAGCCCGACGACCGCGACGAGCGCGGTGAGCCCGGCCATCATCAGACCCGTGCGCAAGCCCGCCATCCGCTCCTCCGCCGTCCGCTGCCTGATATGGGGCGACGGGGCCGCGCCTCAAGACGGGCGCCGCGCCCGCAGGCGCCCGCCCCGGGGCTGGCGCCCGGCCGGCGGCCGTGCTTCACTGCCACCATGACCGGCCAGCCCCCCGACCGTGACGCCCCGCTTGCCCGCTTCCGCGTGCCCGCGGACTGGATCGACCACAACGGCCACATGAACGAATCGCGCTATCTCCTGGCGGCCTCCGACACGACCGACGCCTTCCTCGCCGCGGTCGGGGTCGATCTCGACTACATCGCCGCCGGGCAGAGCTACTACACCGTCGAATCGCACATCCGCCATCTCGCCGAGGCGCGGCTGGGCGAGGCCATCGCCGGCCATGTCCGCCCGCTCGCCGCCGATCAGCGGCGCCTGCACCTCTTCACCACGCTGGTGCGCGCGGGCGAGCCCGTCGCCACGGTCGAGCAGATGCTCCTCCACGTCGATCGCGCCCGGGGGCGGTCGGTGCCGGCCCCGCCGGCGATCCTCACCCGCATCGGGGCCTGGATCGCGGCCTGGGCGGGCGTCCCCCCGCCCGCGGGCGCCGGCCGGTCGGTCGGGGCGCCGCGCGCGCCCGAAAGCCCGCGCCCGCCCGCGTAGGGGCGGGGCGCCCTTCCCCTACCGCGGCGGGGGGACCGCGGGGCGCGGCCGTACGGCGGTGATGACGTAGTTGACCGCGAGGTCGCGGGCCGAGAGGGCCCAGGACCAGGCGAGGGGGTCGAAGACGAAACCCTTGCGGTCCACGGGCTCGAGCCCGGCCCCGGCGAGGAGGGCGGCCAGCTCGTCGGGGGTGATGAAGCGGCGCCAGTCATGGGTGCCCCGCGGCAGCCAGCGCATCACCCATTCGGCGCCGACGATGGCCAGGGCAAAGCTCCTGGCGGTGCGGTTGATGGTCGAGGTGACGATCAGCCCGCCGGGCTCGAGAAGGCCGGCGCAGGCGCCAAGATAGGCGGCGGGGTCGGGGACGTGCTCGACGACCTCGAGGTTGAGGACGACGTCGAAGCGGGCGCCCCCGGCGACGAGCGCCTCGGCCGTGCCGGCGCGGTAGTCGATCGCGAGGCCCGACTGCTCGGCGTGCAGGCGGGCCACGGGGATGTTGCCCGCGGCCGCGTCGACCCCCGTGACGGTGGCGCCAAGGCGCGCCATGGGCTCGGCGATGAGCCCCCCGCCGCAGCCGATGTCGAGGAGGCGGAGGCCCGCGAAGGGCTGGCGGGCGCCGGGGTCGCGGCCGAACTCGGCCGCGATCTGGGCCGCGATGTAGTCCAGCCGGCAGGGGTTCAGCATGTGCAGGGGCCGGAACTTGCCGCGCGGATCCCACCATTCGGCGGCCATGCGCTCGAACTTGGCGATCTCGCCGGCATCGACGGTGGTCTCGAGAGGCATGGGCTCTCTCCCTCACGGCACGGGGGGGGGCGGGCGCCGCGGGCCGTTGGCGCCGCCGCCGCTCGCGGTATATAGGACGGCAATGGACAGGGTCACCGGCCATAAGCGCGCAGCCGAGTTCCTTTACCCGCCGGTCGATCCCTTCGACCAGCGGCTCCTCGACGTCGGCCGCGGCCACCGCGTCTATGTCGAGCAGGTCGGCCATCCCGGCGGGATGCCGCTCGTCGTCCTCCACGGCGGCCCGGGCGGGGGGTGCAGCCCGGCGATGCGGCGCTACTTCGACCCGGCCGAGTTCCGCGTCGTCCTCTTCGACCAGCGCGGCTGCGGCCGCTCGCGCCCCCATGCCTCGGTCGAGGCCAACACGACCTGGGATCTCGTCGCCGACATCGAGCGCATCCGCGAGGCCCTGGGCATCGACCGCTGGATCGTCTTCGGGGGCAGCTGGGGGGCGACGCTCGCGCTTCTCTATGCCCAGAGCCACCCCGGGCGGGCGGCCTACCTCGTCCTGCGCGGCGTCTTCCTGATGACGCGGGCCGAACTCGACTGGTTCTACGGCGGCGGCGCGGGGCTCTTCTTCCCCGAGTTCTGGGCCCGCTTCGCCGGCATGGTGCCGGAGGGCGAGCGCTCCGACCTGATCGGCGCCTACCACCGGCGCCTCTTCTCGGGCGACCTCGTGCAGGAGACCCGCTTCGCCCGCGTCTGGGCGGCGTGGGAGAACGCGCTCGCCTCGATCGACCACGAGGCGGGGGCGGGCGAGGGGCCGGCCGACTACGCCCGCGCCTTCGCGCGGCTGGAGAACCACTACTTCGCCCATGCCGGGTTCCTTGACCGCGACGGCCACATCCTGGCCGAACTGCCGCGCATGGCCGAGGTTCCGGGCGTGATCGTGCAGGGCCGCTACGACATGATCTGCCCGCCGCAGGCCGCCTGGCGGCTGGCCGCCGGCTGGGGGCGGGGCGAGTTGCGGATGATCCCCTCGGCCGGCCATGCCCTCTCCGAACCCGGGATCTCGGCCGAGCTCGTGCGGCTGACCGACGGGCTGCGCGGGCGGGGGGCGATGCTCGGGCTCTGAGGGGGCGAACCATGCGCCATGGCGAGGACCGCCCGCCGGTCCTGGAACTGACGACAGGCCCGGTCGCGGCCTACCCAGAGGTGCTCCGGGCGATGGCGCGGGCGGTCGCCTACGACCAGGACCGCCCCTTCCGCGACCGCTACGCCGGGGTGCTCGACAAGGCCCGGCGGGCCCTCGGCACGCCGCTGCCGCCGGTCGTGCTGCATGGCGAGCCCGTCCTCGGGCTCGAGGCCGCGGCGGCGGCGCTGATCGCCCCGGGCGAGACCGTCCTCCTCCTCGTCTCGGGGGTCTACGGGCGGGGCTTCGGCGGCTGGGCGCGGCGCCACGCCGGCCGCGTCCTCGAACTCGCGGTGCCCGATGACGAGGCGATCGCGCCCGAGGCGGTGGCGGCGATGCTTGCGCGCCACCCCGAGGTGGCCGTGGTCGCGGCCTGCGAGATCGACACGCCCTCTGGGACGCTCAACCCGATGCCGGCGATCGGGCGGGCGGTGGCGGGGCACGGGGCGCTCCTCGTCGTCGATGCGGTCTCCTCCTTCGGCGGCATGGCGAGCGATGCGGTCGCGACCCTGGCCGACCTCTACGTCGCCGGGCCCGCCAAATGCCTCGGGGCGCCGCCCGGGCTCACCCTCCTCGGGGTCAGCGCCCGGGCCTGGGCGAAGATGCACGCCAATCCCGCCGCCCCCCGCGGCTCTTTCCTGTCGATCCTCGACTGGGAGGCGGCGGGGGCGGGCGGGCCCTTCCCCTTCACCCCCTCGGTGGCCGAGATCCACGGCCTCGAGGCCGCCCTCGAGCTCTACCTCGACGAGGGGCCGGAGGCGGTCTGGGCCCGCCACGCGGCGACGGCGCGGGCGACGCGGGCGGGGGTCCGGGCGATGGGGCTCGCCCTCTGGCCCGCGCGCGAGGCGATCGCCGCCCCGACGGTGACGGCGGTGCGGACGCCCCCGGGGATCGACGAGGCGGCGATCAGGGCCGAGGCGCGGGCCCGCTACGGCGTGCTGTTCTCGGCCGGCCGGCGCGAGACGGCGGGGCGGCTCACGCGGATCGGCCACATGGGGCCCGCGGCCCGGCCGATCCACGCCATCGCCGCGGTCGCGGCCCTCGGCGGCGCGCTCGCGGCCCTCGGCCATCCCGCCGACGCCGGCGCGGGCGTCGCCGCGGCCCTTGCCGCCCTCGCGGCGGGCTGAGGGCCCGCGGGCCGGCGCCGCCCCGCCCCGCCCGTCGCCGCCGGCGGGCGACGCCCCGCGGGCGCCCGGCCGGCACGGGCGGTCCCCGCGGTTTCGCCGGGCGGCCACGGGGGCGGTGGACAGCGGCGCGCATTCGGGCAGAATGGCGCCGCCGGCAGGGGCCGGGGCGGGCGCGCGCCGGGCGGCGCAGGGGAGGAGCGGGCGATGCAGGGTAACGCGGACAGGGGGGGCCGGCGGGCGGGCGGGATGCGGGCAGCGGCGCTGGTGGCCGCCACGCTCGCGGCGGGCTTCGCCTCGGCCGAGGCGGTGGTGGCGCAGGAGGCCCGGACGGGCGGCCGGCTGACGGTCGCGGCCGACACCGAGCCGCGCAACCTCAACCCCGCCATCGTCGCCTCGAACGGCGTCTTCTTCGTCGCCAGCAAGGTCGTCGAGCCGCTCGCCGAGATGGACTATGCGAGCGGCCTGCGCGGGGTGCTGGCCACGGGCTGGGAGGGCTCGGCCGACGGGCACACGATCACCTTCCACCTCCGCGAGGGGGTGACGTGGTCGGACGGCACGCCCTTCACCTCGGCCGACGTCGCCTTCAGCGCCATGCAGGTCTGGAAGCCGCTCCAGAACCTCGGGCGGACGATCTTCGCCGACCTCGAGGCGGTGGAGACGCCCGACGCCCGGACGGCGGTCTTCCGCTTCGCCCGCCCGACGCCGCTGCAACTGATCGAGAACGCGCTGCCGGTCGTCTCGGCGGTGCTGCCGCGCCACCTCTACGAGGGCACCGACATCGCCAAGAACCCGCTCAACACCGCCCCCGTGGGCACCGGGCCCTTCCTCTTCGCCGAGCACCGGCCGGGCGAGTTCTACCGGCTGGCGCGCAATCCCGCCTACCGGGACGCGGGGAAGCCCTACCTCGACGAGATCGTCTACCGGGTCCTGCCCGATGCCGCCTCCAAGGCGGCGGCGCTCGAGACCGGCGACATCCAGCTGACCGCCTTCTCGGCCGTGCCCCTGACCGACCTCGCGCGCCTCGACGCCATCGACGGCATCAGCGTCATCCCCGGCGGCTACGAGGGCATCACCTATCACATCACGCTCGAGATCAACCACCGCCGGGCCGAGCTTGCCAACCCGCTCGTGCGCCAGGCGCTGGCCCATGCCATCGACCGCAACTTCATCGTCGACGTGATCTTCCTTGGCTACGCCACCGCCTCGACCGGGCCGGTGCCGAGCACGGCCAGGGACTTCTACACCGCCGACGTGCCGACCTATCCCTTCGACCCCGAGCGCGCCGAGCGGCTGCTCGACGAGGCGGGCTATCCGCGGGGAGCCGACGGGACGCGCTTCGCGCTCCGGCTGCGGCCGGCGCCCTGGTTCCAGATGACGCGGGCGACGGGCGACTACGTCCGCCAGGCGCTCCAGAAGGTCGGCATCGCGGTCGAGCTTGTCACCGCCGATTCCGGCGCCCACACGGCCGCCGTCTACACCGACCACGACTTCGACCTGGCCATCGGCTCGCCGGTCTGGCGCAACGATCCCGCGATCTCGACCACCATCCTCTTCCAGGGCGGGCTGCCGGCGGGGGTGCCGTTCTCGAACCAGTATGGCTACGACGACCCGGCGATGAACGCGCTGATCGCCGCCGCCGCGGCCGAGCTTGACCGCGACAAGCGCATCGCCCTCTACCGCGAGTTCCAGCGCAAGGCCGAGACCGACCTGCCGATCATTCATCTCGTCGACTTCACCTTCATCACCGTCGCCCGCGACGAGGTGAAGGGGGTGGCCAACAACCCGCGCTGGGCGACCTCGTCCTGGGCCGACACCTGGATCGCGCGGTGAGCGCGCCCGGCGCCGGCTAGGCCTGTGCCCTGGCGCTTCCTCGGGCGCCGCCTCCTGCAGGCGGTGCCGGTCCTCGCCATCGTCGCCGTCGCCGTCTTCGTGCTTCTCGAGCTGGCCGAGGGCGACGCCGTCGATGCCTACCTCGCCGGCACCGGGGCCGGGGACGCGGGCCTCGCGGCGGCGCTCCGGGCCGAGTACGGGCTGGCCGACAGCCTGCCTGTGCGCTTCCTTGCCTACCTCGAGCGGCTGGCGACGCTCGACCTCGGGCCGTCCTTAGCCTTCGGGCGGCCGGTGGCGGAGGTGATCGGCGAGCGGCTGCCCGTCACGCTCCTCCTCATGGGTTCGGCGGTGATGCTGTCGGGGGGGCTCGGGGTCCTCCTCGGCGGGCTCGCGGCCTGGCGGGCAGGGCGGGCCGAGGATCTCGCCATCACCGTCGCGGCCCTCGTCCTCAACGCCATGCCGGGCTTCTGGCTCGGCCTTCTCGGGCTCATCCTCTTCGCCGTCCGCCTGCGCTGGCTGCCGCTCGGCGGCCTCGGCACGATCGGGGCCGACCTTCCCCCCGTCGCCGCCGCGGCCGAGCTCGCCCGCCACCTCGTCCTTCCGGTGGTGACGCTCGCGCTCACCTATCTCGCGCTCTACGTGCGGCTGATGCGGGCGGCCATGCTCGAGGCGGCGGGGTCGGGCTGGGTGCTTGCCGCCCGCGCCCGCGGCCTGCCCGAGGCCCGCGTCGTCCTCTGGCACATGGCGCGGCCGGCTCTGCTGCCGGTGGTGACGATGATCGGGCTCCAGGCCGGGGGGATGCTCGGCGGCTCGGTCGTGATCGAATCGGTCTTTGCCGTCCCCGGCCTCGGTCGGCTCGCCTACGAGGCGGTGAGCCAGCGCGACCTGCCGCTCCTCGCCGGCATCCTCCTCGCCGGCACGGTGACGGTCGTCGCCGTCAACATCGTCGTCGACCTCCTTTACCGCCGCCTCGACCCGCGCGTCGGCGCCGCCCCGGGCGAGGGCGGGCGGTGACGGCGCTTGCCCGCGGGGCGGCGGCGGCGGGGGTTGGGGTCCTCGCCCTCGGCATCGCGCTCGCGCTCGCCGCGCCCTGGCTCGCCCCCGGCGATCCCCTCGACATGGTCGGCCGGCCGCTGCTCGCGCCCCTGGCCGAGGCGCGCTTTCCCCTCGGCACCGACCAGCGTGGCCGCGACGTCCTCGCCGGGCTCCTGCACGGGGCGCGGGTCTCCCTCGCCGTCGGGGCGGCGGCGGCGGCGGCGGCGATCGGGGCGGGCATCCTGGCCGGCACCGTCGCGGGCTTTCTCGGCGGCCGGGCCGACGACGCCCTGATGCGGCTGACCGAGGCCGCGCAGACGATCCCGACCTTCCTTTTCGCGCTCGCGCTCGTGAGCGTGCTGGGGGCGACGGCGACCAACGTCGTCGTCGCCATCGCCCTCTCCTCCTGGCCGCCGACGGCGCGGCTGGTGCGGGCCGAGGTGATGCGGGTGCGGACGCTCGACTACGTCGATGCGGCGCGCCTCGCCGGGCGGGCGCCGCTCGCCATCGCCTTCCTTGAGGTCCTGCCCGGGGCCCTCGCCCCGGTCGTCGCACTGGTCGGGATCACCGTCGGCGAGGCGATCCTCGTCGAGAGCGCGCTCGCCTTCCTCGGCCTCGGCGACCCCAACCTCCAGAGCTGGGGGAGGATGGTCGCGAGCGGGCGCGCGAACCTGCGGGTGATGCCCTCGCTCGTCGTCCTCCCGGGCATCGCCATCGCCCTCGCCGTGCTGGCCGCGAGCCTGACCGGCGATGCCCTCGCCCGGCGCCTCGGGGGCCGGCGGTGAGGGCGCCGCTCCTCGCCCTCACCGGGCTCGAGGTCGCCTTCGCGGGCGCGGGCGGGGCGCCGGTGGCGGCGGTGCGGGGCGTGGACCTCGCCCTGGCGCCGGGCGAGGTCCTGGCCCTGATCGGCGAGAGCGGTTCGGGCAAGAGCACGATCCTGCTCGCCATCGCCGGGCTCCTCGGCCCCGGGACCAGGGTCGCGGGCAGCCTGCGGCTGGCCGGCATCGCGGGCGACCTTCTCGCCCCCGGGGCGGGGCGGCGCGGGATCGCCGGGCGGCGCCTCGGCATGGTCTTCCAGAACCCCGCGGCCAGCCTCAACCCCGTTCTCGCCGCGGGCGCCCAGGTCGCGGAGGTGCTGCGCGTCCACCGCGGCCTCGGGCGGGCCCGGGCGGCGGCGGCGGCCGAGGCGCTTCTCGCCCGCGTCGGCATCGGCGATGCCCGGGCCCGGGCGGCGGCCTTTCCCCACCAGCTTTCGGGCGGGCTGATGCAGCGGGTGGCGATCGCCGCGGCCCTTGCCGGGGGGCCCGACATCGTCCTTGCCGACGAGCCGACGACGGCCCTTGACGCCACCGTCCAGGCGGGTGTCGTCGACCTCCTCCTCGACCTCGTCGACCGCGACGGGCTGGCGCTCGCCCTCGTCACCCACGACCTCGCGCTCGCCGGCTCGGTCGCCGACCGGGTGGCCGTGCTCTACGCCGGGCGGGTGGTCGAGACGGCGCCGGCGCGCGCGCTCGCGACCCGGCCCGCCCATCCCTATGCCGTGGCGCTGGCCCGGGCGGCGGCCCCGGCGGCGACGCGGGGGCCCTTCGCGGAACTGCCGCCGGCCGGGCCCGTGCCCGCGGTGGGCTGCCCCTTCGCCCCGCGCTGCGCGCTCGCCGTCGCCCGCTGCCGGGCCGAGCTTCCGGTGCTTGCCCCCTTCGGGGCGGGAGCCGTGGCCTGCTTCCGGCCCGGCGAGGCCCGATGAGCCGCCTCGCCCTCCGGGGCATCCACCGCCGCTTCGGCCCCCGCGGCCGCCAGGCGACCGCCCTCGACGGGGTGGACCTGACGGTCGAGGCGGGCGCGACGGTGGCGCTCGTGGGCGAGAGCGGCTCGGGCAAGACGACGCTCGCCCGCATCGCCGTCGGGCTCGAGCGGCCCGACGCGGGAACGGTGACGCTCGACGGGGCGGCGCTCGCGGACGCCCGCGGGCGGGTCGGCAGGGCGGCGCGGGCGGCCGTCCAGATGGTCTTCCAGGACCCGCTCGCCTCCTTCAACCCCGCCCGCACCGTCGGCGCGGCGATCGCCCTGCCGCTGGCGCTGCACCTCGGCCTCCCGCGGGCGGCGCAGGCGGCGCGGGCGGCCGAACTCCTCGTCGCCGTCGGGCTCGACCCCGCCCTCGGCGGGCGGCGGCCGCGGGCCCTGTCGGGGGGCGAGCTGCAGCGGGCGGCGATCGCCCGGGCGCTGGCGAGCGCGCCGCGGATCCTCGTCTGCGACGAACCCGTGGCCTCGCTCGACGTCTCGGTCCGGGCCCAGGTGCTGAACCTCCTCGCCCGCCTCCGCGCCGGGCACGGGACGGGGCTTCTCTTCGTCAGCCACGACCTCGGCGTCGTCGCCCGCATCGCCGACCGCACCGCGGTCATGTATCTCGGCCGCATCGTCGAGGAGGGGCCGGGCGGGGCCATCCTCGCCGCCCCCCGCCACCCCTACACCGCCGCCCTCGCCGCCGCCGTCCCCGACGCCCGCATCCCCTGGCGCGAGCGGCCGCGCGCGGCCGCCGCCGGGGGCGAGATGCCGGGGCCCTTCGCCATTCCCGCCGGCTGCCGCTTTCGCCCCCGCTGCCCGCGCGCCATCCCCGCCTGCGCCGCGACCGACCCCGCCCTGGTCGAGGTGGCGCCGGGGTGGCGGGTGGCCTGCATCCGGGCGGGCGAGGATTCCGTGCCGCCCCCCGTTGCCAAGCCCCCCTGAGGCGGCTATATCGACGGCCATAGCGGCGCTGCGGCTTCCACCCCCGCGGACCACCGGAGGATGCGACGGGCCGCTCGGCCCGTTTTTCGTTTCCGGGGGCAGGACGACATGACCGACCTCATCGCCAGGACCGCCATCGACCGCCGCCTGGCCGGCGTCGTCGAACCCGTGATCGCCGGCATGGGCTTCGAGCTCGTCCGCCTGCGGCTCATGGGCGGGCAGCGCAAGACCCTCCAGATCATGGCCGACCGGCCCGGCGGCGGGATCGAGATCGACGACTGCGCGGCGATCTCGACGGCCGTCTCGGCCGCCCTCGACGTCGCCGACCCGATCGCCGAGGCCTACACGCTCGAGGTCTCCTCGCCGGGCATCGACCGGCCGCTGACGCGGCTTGGCGACTTCGACCGCTGGGCCGGCCACGAGGCGCGGATCGAGACCAGCGAGGCGATCGACGGCCGCCGCCGCTTCCGCGGCGTCCTCCAGGGGACCGAGGACGGCGAGGTCCTGATCGAGATCGCGGGCGAGGCGGGGCCGGTGACGATCGGCCTCGGCTTCGACTGGCTCGCCGACGCCAAGCTCGTGCTCACGGATGCGCTGATCGCCGAGGCGCTCCGGGGCGCGCGCGACCGCGGCGGCACCGGCGACGGGGGTGCGATCGACGAGGGTGCGATCGACGGCGGCCGCTTCGACGCCGTCGAGACCGAAACCGACCAGGACGACGGGGACGCCCCCGCCGCCGACAGGGAGTGAGAGATGGCCATCACCACGGCAAACCAGCTGGAACTCCTTCAGACCGCCGAGGCGGTGGCGCGGGAGAAGATGATCGACCCCGACCTCGTCGTGCAGGCGATGGAGGATGCCTATGCCCGCGTTGCCAAGTCGCGCTACGGGGCCGAACTCGACATCCGCGTCCGCATCGACCGCAAGACCGGCAAGGCCACCTTCACCCGCGTCCGCACCGTCGTCGAGGATGGTGCGGTCGAGAACCACCACGCCCAGATGACGGTCGCGGATGCCCGCCGCCACCTGGCCGACCCCAAGCCGGGCGACGAGATCCGCGACGAGGTGCCGCCGGTCGAGCTTGGCCGCATCGCCGCCCAGTCGGCCAAGCAGGTCATCCTCCAGCGCGGGCGCGAGGCCGAGCGCGACCGCCAGTTCGAGGAATACAGGGACCGCGTCGGCTCGATCGTCAACGGCGTCGTCAAGCGCGAGGAATACGGCAACCTGATCGTCGACGTCGGCCGCGGCGAGGCGATCCTGCGCCGCAACGACCGCATCCCGCGCGAGACCTACCGGCCCAACGACCGCATCCGCGCCTTCGTCAAGGACGTCCGCCGCGAGGCAAGGGGGCCGCAGATCTTCCTCTCGCGCACGGCGCCGGAGTTCATGGCGGCGCTCTTCCGCATGGAGGTGCCCGAGATCTACGACGGCATCATCGAGATCAAGGCGGTGGCCCGCGACCCCGGGAGCCGGGCCAAGATCGCCGTCATCTCCTACGACAGCTCGATCGACCCCGTCGGCGCCTGCGTTGGCATGCGCGGCAGCCGGGTGCAGGCCGTGGTGGGCGAGTTGCAGGGCGAGAAGATCGACATCATCCCTTGGAACGAGGATCAGGCGACCTTCCTCGTCAACGCCCTCCAGCCGGCCGAGGTGGCCAAGGTCGTGATCGACGAGGATGCCGGCCGGATCGAGGTCGTGGTGCCCGACGACCAGCTCTCGCTCGCCATCGGCCGGCGGGGCCAGAACGTGCGGCTGGCCAGCCAGCTGACCGGGCTTGACATCGACATCCTGACCGAGGCCGAGGAAAGCCAGCGCCGGCAGGCCGAGTTCGCCGAGCGCACGAAGCTTTTCATGGAGGCGCTCGACCTCGACGAGACGCTCGCCCAGCTGCTCGTCGCCGAGGGCTTCGCCAACCTCGAGGAGGTCGCCTTCGTCGACATGGACGAGCTTCTCGCCATCGCCGGCATCGACGAGGACACCGCCTCCGAGCTCCAGGCCCGTGCCAACGACTGGATCGAGGCCCAGAACCGCAAGGCGATCGCCCATGCCCGCGAGCTTGGCGCCGAGGACAGCCTTGTCACCTTCGAGGGGCTGACCCCGCAGATGATCGAGGAACTGGCGAAGAACGGCATCAGGACGCTCGACGATTTCGCGACCTGCGCCGACTGGGAACTGGCCGGCGGCTGGACCACGGTCAACGGCGAGCGGGTGAAGGACGAGGGGCTGCTCGAGAAGTTCGACCTCGGCATCGCCGAGGCCCGCCATCTCGTCATGACCGCGCGCGTGCTGCTCGGCTGGGTCGATCCCTCGGCGCTCGAGGAACTCGGCGGGAGCGGGGGCGCGGAGGCGGCCGGCGACGGCGAGGCAGCGGCGGAGGAGCACCCCTGAGCGGGCCCGACATGGGCCGCGGCGGCAGGGGCCGCGACCGGGACGGGCCGGAGCGACGCTGCATCGCCAGCGGCGAATCGGGGCCGACCGCGGGCCTCATCCGATTCGTCCTGTCGCCCGGGGGCGAGGTCGTCCCCGACATCCTCGGGCGCCTGCCGGGGCGGGGCATGTGGGTGGCG
>JADLCV010000114.1 GCA_020846995.1 Paracoccaceae bacterium | reverse complement strand
GGGGGGGATGGTGCGGTCGAGAAGACTCGAACTTCCACGGGGGTTAGCCCACAGCGACCTCAACGCTGCGCGTCTACCAATTCCGCCACGACCGCAAGCCTCGACGGCTGAGCCGCCTCTTAGCGGGGTTCCCGGGGCTTGAAAAGGGGCAATCGGCGCCCCGCTTCGCCCGGCGCCCTTGCGCGGACGCCGGCAGCCGTGGAGAGAGGGGGACGCGGGGTGTGCGGGGTGTCGCAGGGGGCGGGGGCATGAGGGGGTTCGGGACAGCCGCGACGGCGCCCGCCGGCGGGGTCGCCTGGCGCCACCTGCCGGGGCTTGCGCCCTACGGCGCGACCGTCGCGGCGATGGAGGCCCATGTTGCGGCCATGGCCGCGGGAACGGCGGGCGAGGCCGTCTGGCTCCTCGAACACCCCCCGCTCTACAGCGCCGGCACCTCGGCCCGGCCCGCCGACCTCCGCGATCCCTCGCGCCTGCCGGTCGAGCGGGCGGGCCGCGGCGGGCAGTATACCTATCACGGGCCGGGCCAGCGGGTGGTCTACGTCATGCTCGACCTCAACGCGCGGGGCCGCGACGTCCGCCGCTTCGTCTGCGGGCTCGAGCGCTGGGCGATCGCGGCGCTCTCCGAACTCGGCGTCCGGGGCGAGCGGCGCGAGGGCCGGGTCGGCGTCTGGGTCGCCCGGCCCGACCGGGCGCCCCTGGCCGACGGCACCCCGCGCGAGGACAAGATCGCCGCCATCGGCGTCAAGCTCCGCCGCTGGATCAGCTTCCACGGCCTCGCGATCAACGTCGCCCCCGACCTTGCCCAGTTCGACGGCATCGTCCCCTGCGGCATCACCGGCCACGGCGTGACGAGCCTTGCCGACCTCGGCCGAGGGGCGTCGATGGAGGATCTCGACCGCGCGCTCCGGGCGACCTTCGCGCCCGCGCTCGCGGGCTGAGCCCCGGCGCCGCGCCGAAGCCGCGGACATCTCGAGCATTGCAGCCCCCGGCGCGACCGCCTAAAGGATGGCACGGGGGACACCCGCGACACAGGGCCGCAACCGGCGCCACCGGCCGCGGCAAGGCAAGGGGCCACGAAGGCCCGAGGGAAACGGGAGCGGCGCATGGCAGACGCGGCCAGCCACGGCGATCACGACGGACGGGGATTCCTCGTCCGCTGGTTCATGTCGACGAACCACAAGGACATCGGCATCCTCTACATCTTCTCGGCCGGCGTCGTCGGCTTCATCTCGGTCCTCTTCACCGTCTACATGCGCCTGGAACTCATGCATCCCGGGGTCCAGTACCTGTGCCTCGAGGGGACGAGGCTTTTCGCCGACGGCACCTGCGCGACCCCGAACGGGCACCTCTGGAACGTGCTCATCACCGCCCACGGGGTCCTGATGATGTTCTTCGTCGTCATCCCCGCGCTTTTCGGCGGCTTCGGCAACTACTTCATGCCGCTGATGATCGGGGCCCCGGACATGGCCTTCCCGCGGCTCAACAACCTCAGCTACTGGCTCTTCGTGGCCGGCACCTCGCTCGCCGTCGCCTCGCTCCTGTCGCCGGGCGGCAACGGGCAGTCGGGGGCGGGCGTCGGCTGGGTCCTCTACCCGCCGCTGTCGACGCGCGAGGACGGCTGGTCGATGGATCTCGCGATCTTCGCCGTCCACCTCTCGGGCGCCTCCTCGATCCTCGGCGCGATCAACATGATCACGACCTTCCTCAACATGCGCGCCCCGGGGATGACGCTGCACAAGGTGCCGCTGTTCGCGTGGTCGATCTTCGTCACCGCCTGGATGATCCTGCTCGCGCTGCCGGTGCTCGCCGGCGCGATCACCATGCTGCTCACCGACCGCAACTTCGGCACCACCTTCTTCGATCCCGCCGGCGGCGGCGATCCCGTCCTCTACCAGCACATCCTGTGGTTCTTCGGCCATCCCGAGGTCTACATCCTGATCGTGCCGGGCTTCGGCATCATCTCGCACATCATCGCCACCTTCAGCCGCAAGCCGATCTTCGGCTACCTGCCGATGGTCTACGCCATGGTGGCGATCGGCGTCCTCGGCTTCGTGGTCTGGGCCCACCACATGTACACGGTCGGCATGTCGGTGACCCAGCAGGCCTATTTCATGCTGGCGACGATGACGATCGCGGTGCCGACGGGGATCAAGATCTTCTCGTGGATCGCCACGATGTGGCGCGGCTCGGTCAGCTTCGAGGCGCCGATGATGTGGGCGCTGGGCTTCCTCTTCCTCTTCACCATGGGGGGGGTGACGGGGATCGTCGTCAGCCAGGCCCCGCTCGACCGCGCCTACCACGACACCTACTACGTCGTGGCCCATTTCCACTACGTGATGAGCCTTGGCGCGGTCTTCTGCATCTTCGCCGGCTTCTACTACTGGATCGGCAAGATGTCGGGCCGGCGCTATCCCGAATGGGCGGGCAAGCTCCACTTCTGGATGATGTTCGTCGGCTCCAACCTGACCTTCTTTCCCCAGCACTTCCTCGGCCGCCAGGGCATGCCCCGGCGCTACATCGACTATCCCGAGGCCTTCGCCTACTGGAACTGGGTCTCCTCGATCGGCGCCTTCATCGCCTTCGCCTCCTTCCTTCTCTTCATCGGCATCGTCGTCTACACGGTCTTCTACGGACGCCGCATCACCGAGAACAACTACTGGAACGAGCACGCCGACACGCTGGAATGGACGGTCTCGACCCCGCCCCCGGCCCACACCTTCGAGACCCTGCCGCGGCGCGAGGACTGGGATCGCGGCCACGCCCACTGAGGCGGGGCCGTCCCGCCGACAGGGGGCCCCCCGGACGCGCGCGCGGGCGCCCGGCAGGGGCCCATTCCGTTCCGCCGGCCGCCCGCTGCCGGCCGGGGGAGGGGACCGGGGACCGGAACCGGCGCGGGCAGGGGTCGGCCCCCGCCGCCCGCGCCCCGGCCGGCCGGGTCGGCCGGGCCGGGCACCCCCGACCCGGCCCGCCTCCGCGCCCTGCGTGAGGTCCGATGCCCTACCGCTGGAGCGTTGAGCCAGGCCCCGGCACGGCCCCGCCGTGGCGGCTTCGGCTCTGGCCCAACCGGTCGCTGTCGCCCGCGGGCCTCGTCGCCTTCGTCGCCGCGACCGCCGCCCTCGCGGCCCTGCCGGTGCTGGCGCTGATCGGCCGGCCCGTCGTCTGGGGGCTCCTGCCCTTCCTCGCCCTCGTGCCCGGGCTCCTCCTCTGGGCCTTCGGCCGCAGCCGCGCCGACGGCCGGCGGACCGAGGATCTTGTGCTTGAGCGCGACCGCGTCGAACTCGTCCGCCGCGAGCCCGGGGGCCAGGAGCGGCGCTGGTCGGCCCATCCCCGCTTCGTCTTCGTCACCCTCTGCGCCGAGGGCGGGCCGGTCGCGAACTACCTCACCCTCCGGGGCGGGGGGCGCGAGGTCGAACTCGGCGCCTTCCTCGCCCCCGGGGAACGTGCGGACCTCCACGACACCCTCAGGGGGGCGCTGGCGGCCCTGCGCTGACGGCCGCGCGGCGGCGGCCCCGGACCGGGCGGCTTGCCCGCGGGCGGGCGGCGTGGAAGGCTTTCCCCCGGACGGAGGAAGGCAGGGCAGGAGAGGGGGCAGGGGATGCGGATCGACCTCAACGCCGATCTCGGCGAGGGCTTCGGGCCCTGGACGATGGGCGACGACGCGGCGATGCTCGACCTCGTCACGACCGCGAACGTCGCCTGCGGCTTTCACGCCGGGGACCCCGCGATCATGCGCCTGACGGCCGAGCGTGCCCGCGCCCGGGGGGTGGCGGTCGGCGCCCATCCCGGCCTGGCCGACCTTGCGGGCTTCGGCCGGCGGCGGCCGGCGGGAATCACCGCGCGCGAGGTGGAGGCGCTCGTCGCCTGCCAGACCGGCGCCTTCGCCGCCGTCGCGGCCCTTGCCGGCCACCGCGCCACCCATGTCAAGGCCCACGGCGCGCTTGCCAACATGGCCGCCGAGGACGAGGGGCTGGCCCGCGCCCTCGCCCGGGCGGTCCGCGCCGTCGATCCCGGACTCGCCCTCATGGTCATGCCGGGGACAGCGCTTCCTGCCGCGGCCGAGCGCGAGGGGTTGCGGCCGATCGCCGAGATCTACGCCGACCGCGCCTATGCGCCCGACTTCACGCTCGCCGCGCGCGGGCTGCCGGGGGCGGTGATCCATGACCCCGCGGTGGCAGTCGCGCGGGTCCTGGCGATGCTTCGGGCCGGGGCGATCCTCGCCGAGGGCGGCGGCCGGCTGCCGGCGGCGATCGAGTCCGTCTGCGTCCACGGCGACAATCCGGCGGCGGTGGCGATGGCGCGGCAGCTCCGCGCGGGGCTCGGGGCGGAGGGCTTCACCCTCGCCCCGGTGGCCGGGGGGCCGGGCGGCCCCGGGGGAAGGGGCGCCGGGGGCGGGTGAGGATCGCCCTCCGCGGGGCCCCCTGCCGCGTGCCCGCGGGCCCCGGGCGGGGGCGCATCGCGGGGCGGGCCCGCGACCCCTTCCCGGCGTGCCCCCCGCACCGGCGGTGGCCGGGCGCGGCGATCCTCAGGCGGGCGTCCGGGGCTGCGGCGCCCGGTCGCGCTTGAGGCCGCGGGCCGGCGGCCCGAGATCAGGGCGAGGGCCCGGCGCAGGTGCGCCCGGCCCCGTGTCCGAGGGAGAGTGCGATGACGTCCGCGACCGGCTATCTGCCCGCCCAGATCCGCCTGCACTGGCTGGCGGCGATCCTGATCGTCCTCCAGGTGGTCCTGCACGAGCCCATGGCCGAGGCATGGGAGGCCCTGGGCGAGGGCCGCCCCGTCACCCTCGGCCCCGCCATCGCCGGCCATGTCGCGGGCGGGCTCCTGATCCTCGCCTTCGCGCTCTGGCGGCTGGTGCTGCGCATCCGCCGCGGCGCCCCGCCACCGCCCGCGGGGCCCGCGGTTCTCCGTCTTCTCGCCGGGCTCGCCCATCTCGCGCTCTACGCGCTGATGGTCGTCATGCCGCTTTCCGGGGCGGCGGCCTGGTTCTTCGGCGTGGCGCCGGCGGCGGCCGTCCATGTGACGCTGGTGCCGGCCCTGATCGCGCTCGTCCTCATGCACGCGGCCGCGGCCCTCTGGCACCATTTCTGGCGCCAGGACGAGAGCCTCCTGCGCATGCTGCGGCCGGGGCGCTAGGCCGTCGGCCCGCCCGGGCTGCCGCACCGCCGGCCACGGGCGGGGCCCCGAAGGCCCGGCCCGGGGCCCCGGGCAAGGCGCCGCGGCTCAGGCCGCGGTCGTGCCCGAGGCCGGGGCGGCCTCGTCCTCGGCCGAGCGCAGGCCCGAGGGGGTGGCGATGTTGGCGATGACGAAGTTGCGGGCGATCGTCGGCCTCGCCCCCTCGGGCAGGGCGACGTCGCCGATGTGGATGACGTCGCCGATGTCGCGGCCGGCGAGGTCGACGGTGATGTGGTCGGGGATGTCCCCGGCCGTCACCTCGAGCTCGACCTCAGGGCGGACGATCGTCACCGTCCCGCCCCGCTTCAGCCCCGGCGAGAGGCCGTGGTTGATGAACTCGACATGGATGAAGAGGCTGACCCGCGAATCGGGGCCGAGCCGCAGGAGGTCGACATGGATCGGCTTGTCCATCACCACGTCGCGCTGGACGCCGCGGCAGACGACGCGGACGTCCTCCTGCCCCTCGACCCTGAGGTTGAAGAGCGTCGAGCGGAAGCGGCCGGCCCGCAGCCGCTTCAGGAGGGCGTTGTATTCGAGCCGGACGGGCAGCGGCGCGCTGCCGCCGCCGTAGACGATGCCGGGTACGCTGCCCTCGCGCCGGGCTTGACGGGCGGCCCCCTTGCCTGTCCCCGTCCGCACCTCGGCCACGAGATCGGGGATCTCCTTGGCCATGGTTCGCTCCTTCATGCCATGCCTGCGCCGGCCATCCTCCAAGGGTGCATGGCCGGCAAGGCCCCGCCCTTAGCCGAGATTCGCGGGCGGGGAAAGGCGCAAATCACGGCCCCCCCGCGGGCCGGCTCAGGGCCGGCCCGCGGGGGTTTCGGGCGGGGTCCCGGACGGCGGCCCCGCAGGCCTGCCCGCGGGGGCGGGGATGCGGGCGAGGATCCAGTCGGGAAGCGCCGCGAGCGGCCGCGTCAGGGGGTTCCTGCGCAGCGCCCCTTTGGCCTCCTCGAGGCGCATGACATCGGCGATCCGGCGGTCGATGAAGGCCGCCGTCGCCTCGGCCCCGGGGCTTTCGTCGCCGAGCCAGTAGAGGAGGGTCGCGGCCCAGACGGCGGCGAGCGTCGCCCGCTTGCTGACGAAGGTGCCGCCGGTCGCGGTATCGCCGAGCGCCGTCCAGATCGCGTCGGCGGTGTCCCAGAGCGCCCGCGCCCCCTCGGGGGCAAGGTGGGG
>JADLCV010000113.1 GCA_020846995.1 Paracoccaceae bacterium | reverse complement strand
GCTTTACCCAGCGACCGGCGGGCTGTAGGCTCGCAGGAAAGGGAGTGTCCCTCGGTCCTCCCGACGACGGGCGGGAGGTGAAATCGGCGCTTCGGCTCGGGAGGGGGACTCGCCACATGGCGCAGGTTGTCGTCGAGAACTTGCGGAAGAGCTTCGGGGCGGTCACCGTCGTCGACGATGTCTCGTTCACGGTCCCGTCCGGACAGGTGCTCACGCTCCTTGGCCCCAGCGGCTGCGGCAAGACTACCATCCTGCGCTGCATCGCCGGGCTCGAATGGGCGTCGGCCGGGCGCATCATGCTGGGCGAGCAGGCGGTCTTCGACCGCGCGGCCGACATCGCCGTGCCCGCCGAGAAGCGCGAGATCGGGATGGTCTTCCAGTCCTACGCCATCTGGCCGCATCTGACCGTCTTCGATAATGTCGCCTTTCCGCTGCGGCTGCGGGGCGTGCCGAAGGCGAAGCTCAGGACCGACGTCATGGACGCGCTGCGGAGCGTCGGGCTCGAGGCGCACCACGGCCGCTATCCCAACCAGCTCTCCGGCGGCCAGCAGCAGCGCGCGGTGCTCGCGCGCTGCCTGGTCTATCGTCCGCGGGTCCTGCTCCTCGACGAGCCGCTCGCCAACCTCGATGCGGCGCTGCGCGAGGAGATGCGGTTCGAGCTTCGCGAGGTGCAGCAGAAATTCGGCCTCACGAGCATCTACGTGACCCACGACCAGGCCGAGGCGATGGCGCTTTCCGACACCATCCTCGTCCTCAGCGGCGGCCGGATCGTCAGCGAAGGGGCGCCGCGCGAGGTCTTCTCCAAGCCCCGCCACCGCTTCGTCGCGGCCTTCCTCGGGGGCTCCAACCTCATCCCCGCCGTCATCGTCACGTCCCGGCCGGGGCCGCCCGGGGTCGTCGCGCTGGGCGATGACGGGACGCTCCGGGTCGAGGGCGACGGCCCGGCAGGCGCGGCCGTGACCCTCGCCGTGAGGCCGGCCGACCTGTCGCTCCGGCCGGCGGCGGCCGGGGCAGGGGGCGTGCCCGGAACCGTGCGGCGCGCGACCTTCCTTGGGGATGCGATCGACTGCGTCGTCGACATGGGTGGCCGGGAGGTCCGCGTCCGCACCGACCCCGATGGCGAGTGGCGTCCGGGCCAGCCCGTGCAGGTGGGCTTCCACGCCACGCGCATCCATCTTCTCCCCGCGGAGCGCGAGGGATGAAACACGACACGCTGCGCCAGCCGCTCTTCTGGTTCTCGGCCGTTCTCGTCCTGGCGCTCACCGTCCTTCCGCTCGCCTGGCTGGTCATGGGCAGCCTCACCAGCCGCGCCGGCCTGACGGTCGGGCATTACGTCGACGCCTTCACCGCCGTCTCGAACATCCGCACGATCTGGAACTCGCTGCGGCTCGCGCTCTGGTCGATCCCGATCGCGCTCGTCCTCGGCATCTTCTCGGCCGTCACCGTGGCGCGCCTCGACATTCCCTTCCGCGGCTTCGTGCGCACCGCGAGCATCGTCGCCTTCGTCAGCCCGCCCTGGGTGGCGGCGATCGCCTACGCCTACCTGATGTCGCCGAACGCGGGCGGGATCAACCTCCTCGTCGATGCCGCCATCGGCCTCAAGCCGTTCAACATCTTCTCGATGGGCGGCATGGTCTTCTGCTCGGTCCTGTTCCTCTATCCATACGTCTTCCTGACCGTCCTGTCGGCCCTCGACAACATCGATTCCTCCTACGAGGAGGCCGCGATCACCACCGGCTGCTCGCCGATCCGCACGCTCGCCACGATCTCGATCCCGCTCGTCACGCCGGCGATCATCACCTGCACGATCTTCTCCTTGATCATGATCTGGTCACTCTACTCGATCCCGGCCCTGCTCGGCATGCCCTCGAAGATCTATGTCTTCGCGACCTACCTCTTCTTCCTCCTCAACGGCTTTCCGCCCAAGCTCGAGCTCGCCTCGGCGATCGCCGTCATCTTCGCGGTCTTTGCCGGCACGCTCGTCTGGCTGGGTTTCCGCCTGGTGCGAAAGGCCCAGAGCGGCCGCTTCCAGGTCGTCGGCGGCAAGGGCCACAAGCGCATGGATCTCGACGTCGGCGGCCTGCGCCTGCCCATCGCCGCCGTCAACCTGGCGATCGTCGCGACCGCCATCCTCCTGCCCTATCTCGTCGTCCTCTACCTGTCGCTGTCGGCCGACATCTACGGCTTCTCGCTCAAGGCCACGCTCGCGCACCATCTCGGCGAGCTGTCGGCGCCGGCGATGCCGAAGATCATCCTCAACACGCTGGGGCTGGCGACGGCAACCGCCGTCCTCGGCGCGGCGGTGGCGCTGACGATCGCCTTCTTCGACATGCGGATGCCGTCGCGGGCCTCGGGCCTCGTGTCGGTGCTGGCGATGTTCCCGGTCGCGGTGCCGGCCGTCGCCTTCGTCATCGGCGTCATGTGGGCGTGGATCCAGCCTCCCGTCGTGCTCTACGGGACGCTGCTCATCATGGTGTTCGCGCAGGTCGCGCGCTTCCTTCCGCTCGCCACGCAGCATTTCCGCGACGGGCTCAACCAGATCCACGTCTCGCTCGAGGAGGCGGCGTGCACCTGCGGGGCCTCGCAGCTCCAGACGCTGCGCAAGATCTCGGTGCCGCTCATCCGGCCGGTCCTGGTGGCGACGATGCTCCTCCTCTTCATGTCGAGCATGCGGGACCTCATCACGCCGATCTTCCTGAGCACGCCCTCGACCCAGGTCATGTCGTCGCGGATCTTCTTCATGTGGTCGGAGGGAGAGATCTCGCGAGCTGCCGCCGGCACCATCCATTTCATCCTGGTGATGGGTGGGGTCTACGTCATCTGCTGGTTCGTCTTGCGGAGATCGGGAGTGAAGATGATCTAGCAGCGCCCTGCCGGCCCTCCGCCGGCGCCCGGAAGCCCATGCAGACAGGGGAGTAGCATCTCATGCCATACGATCATCGGTTCTCGCGCCGCAACGCCCTCGGCCTGATCGCGGGGGCGCCGCTCGCCCTCCAGACAGGCCTCGGCCGGGCCTGGGCCCAGGGGGGCGGCGACCTCCTCGAGGGGGCGAGGAAGGACGGCAAGGTCGTCGTCTATTCGATCTTTCCCCAGACCGTCGAATCCCTGATGATGATGCAGTATCAGGAGGATACCGGCGTCACCATGGAGTACAGCCGGATCGGCGGCACGAACCCGACGCTCCAGAAGTTCTATTCCGAGGTCAAGGTCGGCCAGTATCTCACCGACGTCATCGTCCTCGAGAAGTCGGCCGCCATCATCGCCACCAACGACGGGATGCTCGCGAGCTTCCAGCCGCCGAACGACGCCAGCGTGGTCGAGGCCTTCCGCTCCAAGGACGGCTATGCCCATACCGTCATCGCCTCCTTCCATGTCGCCGTCTACAACAAGAACCTCCTGCCCGAGGACCAGCTTCCCCGGCAGTGGTCCGATCTCACCAAGCCGGAGTTCAAGGACAAGCTCGTCGTCGGCTCGCCCGAGAACAGCGGTTCTGCCATGGTCATGATCAAGACCCTGGTCGACATGTATGGCTGGGAGTTCTTCGAGGCGCTGGCGGCCAACGGCCTGATCGAGACCAACCGCGAGGTCGAGGGCGCCGATCTCGTGGCGCGCGGCGAGCGCGTCCTTGCCGTCGTCGCCCAGACCGCTCCCGCCGCCCAGATCAAGGCCGGCGCGCCGATCGGCATCCATTTCCCGGACCGTCCGATCGCGGCCGAGTTCGCGGCGTCGATCGCGGCCCAGGCGCCGCACCCGAACGCGGCGCGGCACTTCCTCGACTACATGCTCTCGGAGAGATACCAGACCCGCGTCGCGACCGATCTCGGCGGCTACAGCGTCCTCCCGAACGTCGCCCCCCCGGCGGGCCTGCCGGCGCTTTCGAGCCTCCGGGTCGAGCCCTTCGACTATGCGAAGCTGCTCGAGGAGCGCGAGGCCATCCTCGAGAAGTGGCGCTCGGTCATGAGCGCCTGACCGCGGCCGCCCGCGGCGTTCCGTGCCGCCGCGGGCGCCCTCGCCACCCTTCGGATGCCTGCCGATGATCATCGATTTCCGCGTCCGGCCCCCCTTCAGGGGCTTTCTCTCGAGCTTCCTCTATCGCCCGCGCGATCCGCATCCCGATCCCGTGACCCGCTCCGGCCTCCAGATCGGCATCGAGCACTACCGCTCGTTCGAGGAGCGCTCGATGCCGGCCTTCATGGAGGAGATGGACGAGGCCGGCATCGCGATCGGCGTCGTCATGGGACGCGCCGCGCCCCCGCCCTACAACGGCGTTCCGAACGAGGACGTCAGCGCGCTGCTGCGCGACTATCCCGGCCGCTTCATCGGCTTCGGTGCCGTCAGCGGCATGGATGTCGCGGGCGCGCTGGCCGAACTCGACCGCATCGTCGATCTCGGCCTGGTCGGGGTCGCGGTCGACAACGGCTACTGCGACCCCCCGCTCTACGACGACGACCCGACGCTGCTGCCGATCTACGAGAAGTGCCAGGACCTCGGGCTGATCCTCTCGATCACCAGCAGCATCTTTCTCGGGCCCGACCTCTCCTACAGCTCGCCCGTCGCCATCCAGCGCGTCGCCCGGCGCTTTCCCGGGCTCCGGATCGTCGTTCCGCATGCGTCCTGGCCATGGACGGTGCAGTTCTGCGCCGTGGCGCTCCAGTGCACGAACGTCTATCCCGTTCCCGACCTCTATCTGAACGTGCCGCACCTGCCCGGCGCGGACGAGTATGTGAAGGCCGCCAACACCTACCTCTCGCACCGCCTGCTCTACGCGAGCAGCTACCCGGTGCGACCCCTCGGCCAGAGCCTGCGACAGTTCAGGGAGCTTCCCTTCGCCAATGATGCGATCGTCACCCGTTGCACCGGGCTCAATGCCAAGCAGCTCCTCGGGATTTGACCACATAAGGACCGGACCCGCGATGCCCATCATCGACTTCAGGCTGAGGCCGCCCTACGGCGGGTTCCTCAAGGCGAACTTCTCGCGCGTGAAGATCATCGAGCGCTTCACCAACCAGCTCGGCTTCGAGCAGCCGCGCTCGGTCAAGGAGCTCTCGATCGACCTCCTGTTCGAGGAGATGAGGCAGGCCGGCATCACGAAGGGGGTCGTGGTCGGCCGCAACACGGCCCAGATCGGCGCCGTCTCCAACGCCGACGTCGCCGCCATCGTCCGCCAGTTCCCCGACAGGTTCGTCGCCGTCGCCTCAGTCGATCCGGTGACGCGCAAGGACGCGATGCGCCAGATCGAGGAGGCGCGCGCCCTCGGCATGAACATGATCAACATGGAGCCCGGCCTGTCGGCCGTCCCGCTCCATTTCGACGACCGCCGCCTCTACCCGATCTACGCCTATTGCGAGGACAAGGGCATGCCCGTCATCCTCATGGGCGGCGGCAACACTGGCCCCGATGTCGGCTACAGTGCGCCCGAGCACATCGACCGGGTCCTGAACGACTTTCCCTCGCTGACGGTGATCTCGGCCCACGGCAGCTGGCCATGGGCGCAGCAGATCATCCACGTCGCCTTCCGCCGCCCCAACCTCTACCTCTCGCCGGACATGTACCTGCACCACCTCCCCGGGATGGACGACTACATCAAGGCCGCCAACAGCTTCCTGTCCGAGCGCTTCCTGTTCGGCACCGCCTACCCGATGACGCCGGTCGTCGACTACACCAGGTGGTTCCAGTCCCTGCCGATCAGGCCCGAGGCGATGGAGAACATCATGTTCCGCAACGCCGAGCGCCTGCTGGCGATGCGGCCGCTGCCCTGAGGCGCCGCCCGCGCGAGGACGGCGGGGCCGGGCGGCCGCCGTCCTGCCGGCACCTCCCCGTGGCGGATCGGTCCCTCGGCAAGGCCGGGCTTCGTCGTCCGGGAGAAGGCCGCTCCGGCCGCGCCGCGTGCGGGAGCGGGACGGCCCGCGAGCGGATCGGCGGGGGATCCGGCCGGGTCCCGGCCTCGGATGCCGGTTGAGTCCGGAAGGGGGGCGTGCCCGCCGCCGGCCGGCGGCGATCGCCCGCACCGGCCCCGGGGCGGTGGCCGGGGACGGGGTCGCCCTCGGCCGCGGGCGCGGCGCCCTCGCAGCCGCGGTCCGCGGCCCCCTCCCGGCCGGCCTCGCCGCCCTGGCGTGACCGGAACCCCGCCCTCCGCCATCCCGGCCGCCGCACCCCGACCTCCCGTGAACCGGAAGGCCCGGGCTCCCCCTCTCCCGCACCGGCCGACGCTCCGGATGCGACAGCCCGGCCCGCGGGCATCGCCCTCGGCTTGACTTGGCCCCGCCCCCCGCGCATGAAGCGCCGGTCACCGGGGCGGGCAGGGCAGCATGACGACGAGGACGAAGACCGGCGGCGGCATCGTCGAGACCATCAAGACCATCGTCTATGCCCTTCTCATCGCCGGGGTCTTCCGGACCCTCTTCTTCCAGCCCTTCTGGATCCCCTCGGGCAGCATGAAGGACACGCTCCTGATCGGCGACTTCCTCTTCGTCAACAAGATGGCCTACGGCTATTCGCGCTATTCCTGCCCCTTCGGCCTCTGTCCCTTTCCCGGCCGCATCCTCGGCTCCGAACCCAGGCGCGGCGACGTCGTCGTCTTCCGCCATCCCGTCAACGGGGCCGACTTCATCAAGCGCCTGATCGGCCTGCCCGGCGACCGCATCCAGATGAAGGCGGGCGTCCTCCACATCAACGACGTGCCCGTCACGCTCGAGCCGGCCGGCACCTTCGAGGAGATCTACGACCGCCAGGGCCCCGCCGGCGGCTTCCCGCGCTGCGAGAACGCGCCCGTCGGGCAGGGCGGGGTCTGCACCAAGTCGCGCCTGCGCGAGACCCTGCCCGAGGGGCGGACCCACGACATCCTCGACATCGACGACTCCTTCGGCGACGACACGGCCGTCTTCACCGTCCCCGCGGGCCACTACTTCTTCCTCGGCGACAACCGCGACAACAGCCAGGACAGCCGCTTCTCCCAGGCCGTGGGCGGGGTCGGCTTCGTGCCCTTCGACCATCTCATCGGCCGCGCCGACCGCATCATGTTCTCGTCGGCCGGAACCTCGATGCTCTACTTCTGGACATGGCGGAGCGACCGCTTCTTCAAGGGGATCGAGTGAAGCTCGCGGGCGATCTCGCGGCCTTCGCGGCACGGATCGGCCATGGCTTCGCACGCCCCGAGCTGCTCGTCCGCGCCGTCACCCACGGCTCGGCGGCGGCGGGCGTGCGCCCCGACTACCAGCGGCTCGAGTTCCTCGGCGACCGCGTCCTCAACCTCGTCGTCGCCGAGGCCCTGATGGCGGCCGACCCCGGGGCGAGCGAGGGCACGCTCGCCCCGCGGCTGAACCTCCTCGTCCGCAAGGAGACCTGCGCCGAGGTCGCGGCCGAGGTCGGGCTCGGCCCGGTCCTCCGCCTCGGCCGCTCCGAAGCCCTGTCGGGGGGGCGGCGCAAGACCGCGCTCCTCGGCGACGCCATGGAGGCAGTGATCGCCGCGATCTATCTCGATGCCGGCTTCGAGGCGGCGCGGGCGGTCGTCCTCAGGCTCTGGGGCGGGCGCGTGGCGACGGCCCAGGGGGTCCGCCGCGACCCCAAGATGGCGCTTCAGGAATGGGCGCAGGGCCGCGGCGACCCGCCCCCCGACTATGTCGAGCTGGCCCGCGAGGGGCCCGACCACGCCCCCCGCTTCACTGTCGAGGCGCGCCTCGTCGGGGGGGCGCGGGCGGTGGCGACGGCCGCCTCCAAGCGGGCGGCCGAGCAGTCGGCGGCGCGGGCCCTTCTCGACCGCATCGAGGCCGGCGATGACTGAGGCCACCCCCGCCGCGACCCGCGCGGGTTTCGTCGCGCTCATCGGCGAGCCCAACGCCGGCAAGTCGACGCTGCTGAACCGCCTTGTCGGGGCCAAGATCGCGGCCGTCACCCACAAGGTCCAGACGACGCGGATGCGCATCCGCGGCATCACCCTCGAGGGGCGGACGCAGATCGTGCTGGTCGACACGCCGGGGCTCTTCGTGCCCCGCCGCCGGCTCGACCGGGCGATGGTCAGGGCGGCCTGGGAGGGGGCGGGCGATGCCGACATCGTCGTCCTCCTCGTCGAGGCCCACCGGGGGCTGACGGCCGGGGTCCAGGCGATCCTCGACGGGCTGAAGGCGCGGGGGGCGCCGCCCGTCGTCCTCGCCATCAACAAGATCGACCGCGTCCGCGCCCCCGCCCTCCTGCCCCTGGCCGAGACCCTCAACGCGGCCCATCCCTTTGCCGCCACCTTCATGATCTCGGCCGGCCGCGGCCACGGCATCGACGCCCTCCGCCGCTGGCTTGCCGCGGCCCTGCCCGAGGGCCCATGGCTCTACCCCGAGGACCAGATCGCCGACCTCCCCCTGCGGCTGATCGCCGCCGAGACGACGCGCGAGAAGCTGACCCTGCGCCTGCACGAGGAACTGCCTTACCAGCTCACGGTCGAGACCGAGGGCTGGGAGGAGCGCGCCGACGGCTCGGTGCGCATCGAGCAGGTCATCTTTGTCGCCCGCGAGGGGCACCGGCCGATCGTGCTCGGCGCCGGCGGCGAGACCATCGGGGCAATCGGCAAGGCCGCGCGCGAGGAGATCGCGGCCTTCCTCGAACGCCCGGTGCACCTCTTCCTCACCG
>JADLCV010000112.1 GCA_020846995.1 Paracoccaceae bacterium | reverse complement strand
CGCCACCCGCCTGCCCGAGGCGACCGCCGCGATCGTCGGCAAGGTCGCGGCCTACCTCAGGGAGTTCGCCGCCCCGGACTGAGGCCCCCCGGACCGAGGCCCGCGGACCGAGACCCGCGGAGGGCCGCCGGCGGCCGCCCCGGGCAGGGGCGCCGGCGCTTGCATCTGCGGCCGACTTCGGGTGAAACCCGCGCAGGGCCGGGGCGGGCCGCGGCCAGTCCCCTCCGCCCGTCGGTCGGCCCCGGGGGAAGTCCCGCCATGCACCTCGTCCTTCACATCGGGCCCCACAAGACCGGATCGACGGCGATCCAGCAGGCGCTCTGGCAGGGGCGCGAGGCGCTCGCCGCCGCCGGGGTCTTCACCTGGTTCGCCGACCGCATGCCCGAGAAGGCGCTGGCGCTGGCCTTCGCCGGGCCGGGCCTCATCGACCAGCCCGACACCCGCCGCCATTTCGCCTCGGCCGCCCTCGCCCGCGACTGGAGCGAGGGCCGCTGGCAGGAGTTCGAGGCCGCGGCCGAGGCGAGCGGCGCCCCCGTCGCGGTCCTCTCGAGCGAGCATTTCGCGACCCCGCGCCTGCCCGGCCCGGTCTTCGCCCGCCTCGCCCGCCACTTCGCCCCGATCACCGTCGTCGCCTATGCCCGCGCCCCCGAGGGGCTCTTCCTGTCGATGCTCGCCCAGTCGCTGCGCGCCGGCCGCCACCGCATCGGCGACCTGCCCCTGCCCGGGGGCTACCGCTATCCCTACCGGCGGCTCCTCGCCGGCTGGGCCGAGGTCGCGGGCGAGGCCAGCCTCGTCGTCCGCAACTTCGCCCGCGAGAACCTCGCCGGGGGCGACGTCGTCACCGACTTCTTCGCCGTCCTGCGCCGTTTCGCCCCCGTCGCCGAGCCGCGCCCGGTGCGGGCGAACGAATCGCTGCCGGCGGCGGCGCTCGCCTGGCTCGCGCTCTCGAACCCCGTCTTCGACCCCCGCCATCCCCCCGAGGCGCGACGCGAGGCGATCCGCCGCCTCGTCGCCTCGGCCGAGGTGGCGGCGCTGCCGCGCCTCCGGCTCGACGATCCCCTGCTTGCTGCCGCGCTCGCCCGGGCGACGGCCGCGGACTGCCGCTGGCTCAACCGCCGCTTCCTCGCCGGCCAGGCGCCCCTGCCCGAGACCCCGCCCGGCGACACCCTGCCCGCCGATCCCGCGGCCGAGCAGGCGGCGCTGCGCCGGCTTCTCCTCGCCGCCCTGACGCCCGCGGCCCTCGCCGCCCTCGCCCAGGCGCTCGCCGGCCAGGCCCCCGCCGCGACGTCCCTGCGCCGCGCCCGCACCGCCCTTGCCCGCGCCGCCGGGCGCCGGGCCGCGGGAGGGGGCAGCGGGACCGGGACCGGGACCGCCGCCGGGGCGATGGCCGGCGCGGGCAGCCCCGCGTGAGCCCGGCCGACGTCCTCATCCTGCGCACCCATGCCGCCGATCCGGGCCGGGCGGCGGCGGTCGCGCGCTTTCTCGCCATTCCGGACCTCCGCCTCGTCGTCGCGGTCGCGGGCGGGAAGGGGCCCGTGGACCTGCCCGAGGGGGTGGCCGCGGTCGCGCTCGAGGAGGCGGGGCTTGCCGCCCAGGGCCTCGCCACCCCCGCCGACTGGGGCTGGCGCTGCGGCGACTACGCCCTCTATGCCGTCCGCGCCGCCTTTCCCCACGCCCGCTTCTACTGGCTCACCGACAGCGACGTCGTCATCAACGCCCGTCCCGGTCGCTTCTTTCCCCGCTTCGCCGGCATCGACGCCGACCTTCTCGCCCCCGGGGTCGGGCCAAGGCCCGCGGGCTGGGCCCATCACGCGGCGATGGCGCGCTTCGGGGCCGAGGTCTGGGGCTGCCTGTTCTCGTTCCTGCGCATCTCGGGCCCCGCGATCGACCACCTGCTGCCGGCCCGCCGGGCGCTCCTCGCGCGCTGGAAGACGGCCAACGCCGCCGGCCCGGCGTCGAAATGGCCGAACGATGAATCCTTCGTCGCGACCGAGCTCAAGGCCGCCGGAATGACGCTCCGCGACCTCGACGACGGCGGCCGGCAGGTCTGCGGCCGGGGCTGGGGCTGGCACTTCCCGATCCATCCCCAGGCCCCCGTCTTCGCCCGCCCCGACGGCCGGCTCTACCACCCCGTCGCTGCCGACACGGCCGCCTTCCTGCGGCGGATCGAGCGCAGCCTCGCCCGCCTCGCCGCCCAGGGCGGGGAGGCCGGCGGCCGCATCCTGCCCGGGCTCGCGCGCGCGCTCCGGACCCTGCCGCTCGCCCCCGTCACCGGTCCCGGTCCGGCCACGGGCGGGTCCGAGGCGGCCGAGGCCGCGCTCGCCGCTCTCCTCCCGGCGAGCGTCCTGCCCGGGCTCGGCCCGGGAACGGCCGCCCTTGCCCGCGACCTCCTGCCTCCCGCGGACGCGGGCGAGGGCGCGGGCATCATCCACCACGCCGTCACCGGCCGGGCCCCGCGGGGCTGGCGGGTCGCGGCCGCCGACGACTTCACCCTCGGGCCCCCGCTCCACTTCCCCGTCCTGCCGCGGGGGGCCACGGCCTATGCGGCCGATTTCGCGACCCGCCGCCTCGCCCTCGTCGCGACCGCGCCCGAGGCCCGGCTGCTGGACGCTCCCTTCTTCTACCGCGCCCAGCGCGAGTCCGCCCGCGCGCTCGCCTTCCTGCCCTTCGACGGGCTCGCCGCCGCCTTCCCCGCGGTCACGGACGATCGCGCCGCCCCCCTCTTCGTGATGTCGCCGGGCCGCTGCGGATCGACCTTCGTCAACGCCCTCCTCGGGGCGGCGGGCCTGGTCGCGGTCTCAGAACCCGACGTCTTCGCCCAGGCCGCGGGCCTTCTCGGCCGCCTGCCGGGCCAGGAGGGGCGCGACCCCGCCGCCATCCGCGCCGATGCGGTCGCGGTCCTGCGGGCGACGGTCGCCTCGCTCGTCCGCGCCACCGGCAGCCCGCCCGCGACCCTCGCGCTCAAGCTCCGCTCGCAGGCCAACCCGGCGGCGGCGGCGATCCGCGCCGCCTTTCCCGCCGCCCGCTTCCTCTTCCTCTTCCGCGACCCCGAGCCCTGGGTGCGCTCGTTCGTCACCGCCTTCGGCCATGACGCGCCGCGGCTGGTGGCAACGCTCGGGGCGGCGGTGCGGGCCCTCGCCGGCATTGCCGACACCGGCGCCCCCGTCGCCGTCCTCGCCTACGAGGAGGTGGCGCGCGACCCCGCGGCCGCCCTCGCGCGCCTCGCCCGGTCGGGCTTCCTGCCCGGGGCCCTGCCCGACGCCCAGGCCCTCGCCCGCATCGCCGCCGCCGATGCCCAGGCGGGAACCGCGGTCTCGCGTGCGGCGCGGGCGGCCCGGCCGGCCGCCGAGGCCGCCGTCGAGGCAACGCTCTCCGAGTTCCGCGCCCTCTGGCCGGCGGCGCGCCCGGCCGCCGCCATCGCCCGCTTCGGCCTTTCCTGCTGATGCCGGCCGCGCTCGGCGGCGGGGGCCGGCCGCGGCCTCAGTCGTCGTCGCGCTCGGCCTGCGCGTCGGCGCCCTCAAGCGCCGCCGCCATCACCGCGAGGTGGTGCTCGATCGCCGCCTCGACATCGTCGTACCAGTAGAGCCGGCCGCCATCGAGGACCATGCCCGACTTGCAGATCTCGCGCACCTTGCTGACCGAATGGGAGACGAGGATGGCGCCGCTCCGCGCCAGCCGCGCCATCAGGATGCGGCGGCTCTTCTCCTTGAAGACGGCATCGCCGACGCTCGTCACCTCGTCGATGAGGTAGAGGTCGAAGGGCACCCCCATCGAGACCGCGAACGAGAGCCGCGAGCGCATGCCGGCGGAATAGGTCCGGAAGGGCAGGTGGAAGTGGTCGCCAAGCCGGGCGAAGTCGTCCACGAAGCCCGTCAGCGCATCGCTGTCCACGCCGTAGAGGCGGGCGATGAAGCGGACGTTCTGGGCCCCCGTCAGCTCGCCGTGGAAGCTGCCGCGGAAGCCCACCGGCCAGGAGATGCTGCCGTGGCGGAGGATGCGCCCGTGGTCGGGGTTGAGGGTGCCCGCGATCATCGACAGAAGCGTCGACTTGCCGGCCCCGTTGCGGCCCATGAGCCCGACGCCGATGCCGCGCGGGATGGCGGCATTGAGGCCGCGGGCGACGACATGGCCGTGGCCGCGCACCCACCAGGTCTTCCACACGTCCCGAAGCTCGAGGATCGGCCCCTCCGGCGGGGCCGCGGCGCGGGGGCGGGCGAGCAGGTGCAGCATCGCTCAGCGGCTGTCGCGGATCGAGTAGGCGACGAGCACCATCACCCCCCAGCCGAGGACGAGGAAGAGGGCGACGATGCCGAGGATCATCTCGCGCTCGGGATAGCGCGAGCTCTCGGCCAGCGTCGGGGCGACGTAGGTCGCGAGGTAGCGGTTCTGGCGCTGGGCCTCGGCCACCGCCGCGTCGCGGGCCGAGAGCGCCGAGCGATAGGCCTGCTCGGCGAACTCCCGCTCGAGGTTCAGCCGCTCGAACTCGGCGACGACGGTGGCATAGTTCTGCCCCGCCGGCCCGGCGCCGCCGCCGATGCGCGCCCGCTCCTCGTCGATGCGGGCCTGGATGACCTCGATCCGCCGCTCGAGCTGGACCAGCCGCGGGTCGCCCTCGCGCGCCGTCTCGCGCAGGAGGTCGAGCTCGATCAGGGTCTCGGCCATCTGGGCCTGGAGGGTGCTGAGAAGCCCCATCTGGCCCTGGAGGTCGGCCGAGGGATCGACGATCTGGGTGCGGACGCGGAAGGCCGTCAGGGCCTCGCGGGCGCGGGCGAGGCGCTCGAGCGAGGCGTCGAGTTCCTCGCGGGCGTAGCGGGTGGCGTCGCTGCGGGCCTGCTGCGAGAGCGCGTTGATGCGCTCGGTGCTCTCGGCGATGATGGCCCGGGCGATCTCGCGGGCCTCGGCCGGATCGAAGGCGAGGGCGCGGATCTCGGTCAGCCCGGTCGCCGAATCGAAGGCGATCCGCACCATCCGGCCCCAGTGCTCGACGAGATCCTCGATCGTCGCCCCGGGGGCGAGGCCGAACAGGGGATCGCGGTCGTAGTGGCGGCCGTAGAGGGCGCGCAGGTTGAGGCGGGCGTCGATCCGCGCCACCATCTCCTCGCTCTGGATGAACTGATAGAGGATCTCGGCGTCCTTGGAGACGTTGCCGCCGAAAAGCGAGCCGACCTCGCCCATGACGTCGAGCGAGGACCCGGCATCGGCGGCCTGGACGGTGAAGGCCGTCGTCGAGGCATACTGGTCCTCGGCCCGGACATAGAGATACCAGGCCGTCGCCAGCGCCGGCACCAGCACGACGCCGAGGAAGGAGAGAAGGACGAGGAGGTGGCGCAGGCGCAGCCGCGCCCGCGGGGCGGCCTCAGGCAGGAGGACCTCGCTCTCCCCGGCGGGCGGCAGCAGCCGCTCGAGGTCCGCCGTGGCCGCCGCCTCGGCCGCGGCCGCCTCGGCCTCCTCGGCCCGGCGCCGGCGGCGGGGCCCGGCGCGCCGCTTCAGTGCCTGCCGCGCGAGCTGCGCCATCCGTCCTGCTCCGACCCGTCCCGCCATGCCCCGGCCCCGCCTTGCATCTTGCGCGCCTTCCGCCAGAATGGCCAGAGTGATGGTGGCGCCGCCATGGTCCCCCTCGCCCCTTCCCCGCCGGGTTCCGATGCCCCTCGATGCCCTCCGTCCCCCGCGCCGCCCGCCCCACCGCCCGCGCTTCTTCCGCTCGGTGGTGGCGCTCATGCTGCGCGAGATGGTGACCCGCTACGGCGGAACCCCGGGCGGCTACCTCTGGACCATCGCCGAGCCGGTCGGCAGCATCGCCATGATGGTGATCGTCTTCACCGTCGGGCTCAAGCTCCGCACCCCCGCGCTCGGGATCAACTTCCCGCTCTTCTTTGCCACCGGCATGCTGACGCTCAACGTCTACCAGGGCATCGTGACGGCGGTGCAGCGGTCGCTCAGCTACTCGCGCCCGCTCCTCCTCTATCCCGGCATCGGCTTCGTCGAGGCCATCCTCGCCCGCTTCCTGCTCGAGTTCCTGACCCGGCTCGTCGTCATCTACGTCGTCCTCGGCGGCATCCTCCTCGGCTTCGAGACCCGGGTCATCCTCGATCTGCCGCCGATCCTCGCCGCGCTCGGCCTCGCTGCCCTCCTCGGCCTCGCCATGGGCTGCCTCAACGCCTACCTGCTGCCCACCTTTCCGCTCTGGGAATCGGTCTGGGGCATCCTCACGACCCCCCTTACCCTCGCCTCGGGGATCTTCTTCATCTACGAGGGCCTGCCCGAGATCGGCCAGGACGTCCTGTGGTACAATCCCCTGATGCACGTCACCGGGCTGATGCGGGAGGGGTTCTACCCGACCTACGATCCGACCTACATCAGCCCCGTCTATGTCGGCGTCTGGATCCTCGTGCCGGGCTTTCTCGGGATCATGCTCCTGCGCAAGCACCACCGCCGCATCCTCAACCTCTGACGGGGCGGCCCCGGGGCGCCGGGCGTCAGGGGTCAAGGTCGAAGCGGGCGAGGACCGGGGCGTGGTCGGAGGGCTGTTCCCAGCCCCGCGCCGCCTTGAGGACCTCGGCGCCGCGGCCGGCCGGGGCGATGTCGGCGGTGGCCCAGATGTGGTCGAGCCGGCGGCCGCGGTCGGATGCCGCCCAGTCGGCCGCCCGGTAGGACCACCAGGAATAGAGCCGGCCGGCGGGGATCGCGGCGCGGACGACGTCGACCAGCCCGCCCGCCTCCTGCACCGCGGCGAGTTCTGCGACCTCGACCGGCGTGTGGCTGACCACCGACAGGAGGGCGCGGTGATCCCAGACGTCGTCCTCGCGGGGGGCGATGTTGAGGTCGCCGGCGAGGATCGCCCGCGCCGGCCGCGCGGCCCGGAGCCAGCCCGCGAGGGCGGCGAGGAAGTCGAGCTTCTGGCCGAACTTGGGGTTGGCGGCGCGGTCGGGAACGTCGCCGCCGGCGGGGACGTAGAGGTTGTGCACGACGAGGCCCGAGGGCAGGCGTGCGGCGACGTGGCGGGCGTGGCCGGGAAGGGCGAAATCCTCGCCCCCGAGATCCTCGAGCGGCAGGCGCGAGAGGATGGCGACGCCGTTGTAGCCCTTCTGGCCGCGGGCGACGGCGTGGACGTAGCCCTGGGCGTGGAAATCCGCGAGCGGCAGGAGGTCGACCGGGGCCTTGATCTCCTGCAGGCAGAGGATGTCGGGCGCGGCCTCGGCCAGGAGCCGGGCCACGAGGCCCGCCCGCAGGCGGAGCGAGTTGATGTTCCAGGTCGCGACCGTCAACGCCATGGGGGCCCTCCGCCGCGCCCGCCCTCCCGGCGGCCCGGCGCCCGACCCTAGGCCAGATCGCGCCCGCCCGGAACCTCCTCGCAGCGGTCCGCCGGCGACCCGGGGGCGCCGGCACCCCTCCGCGCGCCCGGGGGGCCCCGCGGCCCGCACCGGGAACGTCGGGAAGAGGGCAAGGCTCGCATCGCCCCGCGGGCCCCGGGGGACGGGAGCCCCCGCCCGCCGGGGCCGGAGCGATTCGCGATCGCCGCCGCGCCCGTGGTGCCGCCGCCGCGCCGTCCCCGGCGGCGAGGCGGGCGGGGAACGGGAACGATTCGGGCGACCCGCGCTCCCGCCCGCCAACCCGCTCCGCCTGGCGGGCGCGGCGGGGAGGCCGCGATTCGGCGCCGCCCCGCGACCGCGAGGAATGCGGCCGGTGGTCCCCGCGGGCCGCCCGCCGCCCGCGCCGCGCGCCGCGGCGGGCGGCAGGGCCCGGCAGGCACGGCGCGCGGGCCCCTCTCCGCGGCCCCGGCACGAGGCGCCGGGGCCGCCGCCGGCCGGGGCCGGATGACGGCCGGTAATCCTTTACGGTCAGGGTGTTGGCATCGCTGCTATCGGATAGCCGCGGCCCTCCGCCGGGGCGCTGTCGGATAACCGGGGCGGGGTCAGGGGATAGCCTGGCGGCGATATTGCCTGTCCGGGCGGGGCGGGCCGATCAGGGGGGCACCGGACGACGCCGGGGCGGCCCAAGCGGTCGCAGGGCGCCGGACCCGGGAAGGAAGACCAGCAACCGCGGCACCGCCCGCACCCACCCCGAACCGAAGGACCCGACCGATGAAACTCGCCGCCACGCTCAAGACCACCGCCCTCGCCCTCGCCGTCGGCCTCGGCGTCACCGCCCTTCCCGCCCACGCCACCTGCACCGTCGCCTCGGTGACCCAGTGGGGCACGGGCAACGCCGCCGGCATCGGCCAGTCGGGCCCCTGCAACCGCGTCACCATGGTCCAGGACGGTGACGGCAACACCGCGCTCTCCTCGCAGGACGGCCGCCGCAACCGCGCTGTCGTCATCCAAGCCGGCAACGGCAACGACGCCGACACCTACCAGGACGGGCGCGGCAACATCGCCGGCATCGCCCAGGGCGGCGACGGCAACGACGCCTCGATCGGCCAGCGCGGCAGCCGCAACGCGGCCGCGATCATCCAGGGCGGCGACGGCGACAGCGCCCGCGTCGTCCAGGGCGGGCGCGGCAACGTCGTCGTCATCGTCCAGAACTGAGCCCGAGCCGCCCGGGGGGCGCCCGGCTCCCCCTCCCCCCGGGCCCCCCCCTCCTCCCCCCTCAGACCCGCAAGGAGACCGCCATGTCCCGCATCCTCGCCCGCCGCCGCCGCGCCCCCGCCGCCGTCGCCGCACTCCTCGCCGGGGCGACCCTTGCCGCCGTCGCCTCGACCGACGCCCACGCCTTCATGCCCGGCCTCTCCGCCGCCAGCGGCTTCCAGTGCGGCTACACGCTGCGCTACGACCTCGGCGGCATGCTGATGGAAGGCCACATCGCCTCCGACCGGCCGCTCGCCGGCACCTACGAGATCCGGGTCATCCGCTACGGCGCCCGGAGCGGGGCGATCGTCACCACCTCGGGAAGCTTCGCCTCCTCGCTCGGCAGCCCGGCCTCGACCGGGACCATCCTCTTCGGCGACGCCTACGCCATCCAGGACATCCAGATGGTCCTGCGCTTCAACGGCAAGCGCTGGCCCTGCGTCGAGATGGGCCCGCGCACCTGAGACCCCGCCCCGCTCACGCCCCGCTCCCCCCCCCGCCCCCGCGCCCCCCGCGCGCCCCTTGCTCCCTCGCCGCCCTGCCCGGCCGCACCCCCACCCCGCGGCCGGGGCTCTCCCTTCCCGGGGCCGGGCCGTGAGGGACCCCCCCGCCCCGCGCCCGGGCCTGCCCTAGCCCCAGAGGGCCGGCCCCGGCGGGTGGACGGCCGCGCCCTCGTAGACGAGGCCATGGGGCCGGTCGGCAGCCAGGAGGAGCGGGCCGTCGAGATCGACGAGGTCGGCCCCCTGCGCGAGAAGCACCGCCGGCGCGACGGCGAGGCTCGAGGCGACCATGCAGCCGACCATCACCCCGAACCCCGCCTCCCGTGCCGCGGCCCGGAGCGCGAGCGCCTCGGTCAGCCCGCCGGCCTTGTCGAGCTTGATGTTGACAAGGTCGTAGCGGCCGGCGAGCGCGGCGAGCGAGGCGCGGTCGTGGCAGCTCTCGTCGGCGCAGACGGGAACCGGGCGGGCGATCTCGGACAGCATGTCGTCGGCCCCCGCCGGCAGCGGCTGCTCGACCACGGCCACGCCGAGGGCGGCGAGACGGGGGGCAAGGTCGCGGTAGACCTCGGCCGTCCAGCCCTCGTTGGCATCGACGACCAGCCGCGCCCGCGGCGCCCCCTCGCGCACCGCCTCGAGGCGGGCCATGTCGCCCGGGGCGCCGAGCTTGACCTTGAGGACCGGCCGCCAGGCGTTCCGCGCCGCCGCCCGCCGCATCTCCTCCGGGCTCGCGAGCGAGAGCGTGAAGCAGGTCGTGACCGGCAGCGGCGGGTCGAGCCCGGCGAGCTCCCAGACGCGGACGCCCCGCTCCCGCGCCTCGAGATCCCAGAGCGCGCAGTCGAGCGCGTTGCGCGCCGCCCCGGCCGGCAGCGCGCGCGCGAGCGCCGCCCGGTCGGCGGGCGGCCCGAGCGCCGCGATCGTCGCCATGACCCCGGCCGGCGTCTCGCCGTAGCGCCCGTAGGGGGTGCACTCGCCCCGCCCCGCGATCCCGTCGCGGACGAGCGTCGCCGTCACCCCATGCGCCTCGCTGCGGCTGCCGCGGGCGATCGTGAAGGCCCCGGGGAGCGGAAAGCGCGCCTCCTCCACCCTCAGGTCCACGGCCCCTCCCCGGACCCGCCCGCGGGCGCCGCCCTCCCCCGCCGGCCCCGGCCGGTGCGGCCGCGGCCTCTCGCTCCCGCCGCCGGCGCGGCAACCCGCCCGCCCGGCCCCGGGTGCGCTTGCGGGCGCCCGCCCGAGCCTCTATCGCAGGGCCGTCCCGCGACCCCGAGCGGAGTCTCGCCCATGTCCTTCCGCCTCCAGCCCCCCGCCCCCGCCCGCCCCAACCGCTGCCAGCTCTTCGGCCCGGCGACGCGGCCGGCGCTCTTCGCCAAGATGGCCGCCTCGGCCGCCGACGTCGTCAACCTCGACCTCGAGGATTCGGTCGCCGCGGCCGAGAAGGACGTCGCGCGCGCCAATGCCGTCGCCGCCACCCGCGAGGTGGATTGGGGGCAGAAGACGCTCTCGGTGCGGATCAACGGCCTCGACACCCCCTGGT
>JADLCV010000111.1 GCA_020846995.1 Paracoccaceae bacterium | reverse complement strand
AGAAAGTCGCGCTCGTCGACGAGGCTCGGCGCGAAGACGGGGGCGCGGACGGCGGCGAGCATGCTCGCCATGTCGGCGAAATGGAGTTCCGAGAAGCCGTCGAGGGCCGAGGCGCGGTCGCGGGCGTGGGTGATGCCGAACTGCTCGCGATCGACGACGCGGTGCTGCCAGTAGGCGAGAAGCCCCGGGAAGCGGGCGGCGATGGGGCCGTGGCTGTGCTGCCAGTGGTGGTCGAAGGCCGCCTCGGAGAGGCCGGCCCTGCGCGTCAGGAGGCCGAAGCGGGCGATCATGGCGTTCTCTCCTTCTCCTGCAACGCCCCCTCGGCGCGCAGGCGGTTCAGGACCCGCTGGCGGCGCTGGAGCCAGTCGCGGTGCTGGATCGGCCAGAGGCCGAAGTCGTCGGGGTCGCCCAGCGCCCGCGCCGCCTCGAGCGGCCAGTAGGGCGTGCGCAGCGCCTCGCGGCCGAGCGCCACGAGGTCGGCCTGGCCGCCGGCGACGATCTCCTCGGCCTGCCCGGGGGTCAGGATGATGCCGACCGCCTGGGTGAGAACGCCGGTCCGGGCCCGGATCTCCTCGGCGAAGGGCACCTGGAAGCCGAGACCGCGGGCGAGGTTGCCGACCCGCGTCTCCTCGGTGAGCCCGCCCGAGGAGCAGTCGATGACGTCCACGCCCTCGTCCCGGAGGGCGCCGGCGAGGACGACGCTGTCCTCGAGCCCCCAGCTGTCCTCGGCGCCGTCGACGCAGGAGAGACGGGCGAAGAGCGGCTTCGTCGCCGGCCAGGCCGCACGCACGGCGCGCGCGGTCTCGATCGCGAAGCGCATCCGGTTCTCGCGCGAGCCGCCGTATTCGTCGCTCCGGCGGTTGGCGAGCGGCGACAGGAAGCTCGCCGCGAGATAGCCGTGTCCGAAGTGGAGCTCGACGACATCGGCACGGGCGGCATCGGCGCGCCGCGCGGCATCGGCGAAGGCGAGGGTGATGGCGTGGATCTCCTCGCGCGAGAGTTCCTCGGGAACCGACCAGAGGCGGCCGGCCGCGATCGGGCTCGGGCCCACCCGCCGCCAGGCGACGCCGCTTTCCGCGAGGGTCTCGAGGCTCAGCGCGTCGCCCCCCTTCCACAGCGGCTCGCAGAAGGCCTTGCGCCCGGAATGGGCAAGCTGGATGCCGAAGAGCCCGCCGTGGGCATGGGCGAAGTCGGCGATGCGGCGCAGGCCGGGGATGTGGTCGTCCGACCAGATGCCGAGATCGTCGATGCCGACCAGGCTGTAGCTGAGGACGGCGGTGTTCTCGGTCAGGACCAGAGCCGCCCCGCCGAGGACGAACTTGCCGTAGTGAACGAGGTGGAAGTCCTGCGCCAGCCCGTCCCGCGCCTCGTGCTGGCACATGGGCGAGATGACGAGGCGGTTCTTCAGCGTCACGCCGCGGATGGTCAGCGGCCGGAACAGCCGCGGCCCCGTCGCCCCGACCTCGGCCATGGCCACGTCCTCCTTCTCGCGTCGCACCGGGGGGCTCCTCTTGATTCATCATTGGCGAATGCGTTTATCCATACCAATTAGGGCTTCCGGGCGCGGAAAGCAAGGGCCGATTCCGGCGGCGGCGGGGTCTTGCGGTGGCGGGGCCGGGCCGCGTGGGCCCGGCCGCCCCCGCGCGGCCACCCCGCGGTCGCGGGGCTTCCGGGGGCCCGGGCCGGGGGGACAGGCCCGGCCACGGCCGCGTCCAGGCCCGGCCAGGGGACGCCGCGCCCGGCCGCGCCGGAAGGCGGGCCCGCGGCCGCCGCCGCGGCTGCCCCGGGCCCGGGCCCGGGCCCGGCGACAGGCCCGGCCACGGAAGCGTCAAGGCCTGGTCAGGAGACGCCGCGCCCGGCCGCGCCGGAAGGCGGGCCCGCGGCCGCGGCGGCGCCTAGGAGGCGGGCGATCCCGGCCTGACCCCCGGCGAGGCGGGTGCCGTTGAGGAGGACGTGGGCGCCGCCGTCGGCGGTCGGGCCGAAGTAGCTTCCGGCGTGGACGACGATGCCGCGGCCCGAGAGCCGGTGGGTGACGACGTATTCGTCCCCGACCGGCAGCCAGATCGCCGGGCCGTCGCCGTCGGGGAGGGCGAACCCCTCGCTGCGGAGGGCCGCGACCATCGCCTGGTGGCGCTGCCGGCAGGTCGCGACATAGGCGTCGACCTCCTCGCGGGCGCGCCGGTCGGTCAGCTGGAAGGCGAGCGCGTTCTGGAGGATGCGGCTGACCCAGCCCGAGGAGAAGGTCAGCCGCTGCCACATGCGGTCGACCAGTTCGCCGCTGCCGCCCGCGACCCCGACCCGGAGGTCGGGGCCGGTGAAGAAGTTGAAGGCCTGGATGTGGACGACCCGGCGGGGCAGGAGGCGGCCGAGCGAAAGCGGCGGCCGGCGCGCCATGAGGGGCGCCTGGACGAGCTCGATCACCGGGATGCCGGCCAGGGCGAGGGGCGGCGCGGCGGCGGCGATCCAGTCCTCGGTGACCGACTGCCCGCCCGGGAAGGCCCCCGACGGCTGGTAGACGAAGGCCGCCGGGCGCTCGGCCAGCGCCCGGCGCAGGAGCGCGAGGTCGGGGCCGCCGGCGCCGAGCGTCACCGGCAGCGGCCTCGCGCCGATCGCATCGAGGATGTCGAGCACCCGCGACACCGTGGGCGAATCGACCGCCACCCGGTCGCCGGGGCGCACCGTCGCCTCGAGCACGAGCTGGGCGGCGGCGATGCCCCCCGGGGTCGCCATCATCCCTTCGGGCGCGAAGGGCCAGGCCGCGGCCATGGCCGCCCGCAGCCCGGCCGTGACCGGGGGCGTGTCGGGCCCGTTGACGTCGCCGCCGGCGAGGGCGGCGGCGAAGGCGCGGTCGAGCCGCGGCAGGATCGCGGGGTCGGGGGTCAGGTGCCCGAGGTTGAGGGGGATGCCTTCGGAGGCCCGCATCATCACGTCGTAGCGGCTGGCCCGGGGCGCGCGTGCGGGGCCGCGGACGGTGGTGCCGCCGCGCCGGCGGGTCTCGAGCACGCGCCAGTCGACGAGCTCGCGCCAGGCCGCGGCGACGCCCGTGGGGCTCATGCCGAGGGCGCGGGCGACCTCGCGGACGGTCGGCATCCGCGCCTGCGGCGCGATCTCGCCCGCGGCCACCATCTCCATGATGGTCCGGCTCAGGGCCCGGGGATTGCGCACCGGCACCCGTCGCGCCAGGACGTCGAGCATCGGGGGACTCCGTGATTTGTTTATGAACATACACATATTGACCGGAACAATGCCATGACCTAGCCTGCGCCCCCGGCAGGAATCCGCTGCCCGCGCCCTCCCTGCCCGCCTCCGGCCTCGCCCCCCTCCCACCGGGAAAGGATCCCCCCCGTGCCGTCGTATCGCCCGGCCCGCCTTCTCGCCGCGCTGGCCCTTCCCCTTGCGCTCGCCCCCCTGGCCGCACCGGCCGCCGATGCCGTCGCCGTCCGCGACGGCGGCGAGATGATCCTCGCCTCGACCAACCCGCCGCCGAACTGGAACCCGGTGACTGCGACCGGCGACATCACCACCAACCGCCAGCAGCAGTGGCCGCTCTATCCCCATCCGTTCCTGACCGGGACCGATGCCGCGGTGACGGTCAACACCCAGTTCCTCGTCTCGGCCGCGGTCGTCAGCCAGGATCCGATGATCGTCGAATACGTCATCCGCGACGAGGCGGTGTGGTCGGACGGCACGCCGATCACGGTCGAGGACTTCCGCTATACCCAGGCGGTGCAGGACCCCCGCGCCTGCGCCGACTGCAAGGCCGCCTTCACCCAGGGCTACGACCTCGTCAGCGCGATCGAGACGAACGACACCGGCAAGCTCGTCCGGATCACCTTCGCCAAGCCCTTCGCGCCGTGGAAGACGCTTTTCCCCTACATCCTGCCCGCCCATGTCGCCAGGACCTACGGCGACCTCGCGACCTCGTTCAACAGCGGCCTTGCCGACAACGTCCCCAAGGTCTCGGGCGGCCCCTACATGGTCGCGGCCTACGAGAACGGGGTCGTGATGACGCTGGTCAAGAACCCCGCCTGGTACGGCAACCCCGCCCATCTCGACACGATCCGCATCCGCTACATCGCCTCGGTCGGCGAGCAGATCACGGCCCTCCAGAACGGCGAGATCGACGCCGTCTACGGCGGGGCGACGCTCGACACCGTCGAGCAGGTGAACAGCATGGACGGGGTCAGCGTCGAGATCGGGCCGACGCTCACCTACTACCACTTCAGCCTCAAGGCCTCCGGCGACGTCATGGGTGACGCGGTGCTGCGCCAGGCGATCGCCCGGGCGCTCGACATCGCCGACATGACGCGCCGCACCGTCGGCCAGTATGTCGAATCGGCCGAGCCGATGACGAGCGCGGCCTACATCCCCGGCCAGGCCGGCCTCGAGGACAACACCGGCGCGACCGGCATGGGCGGCGGCGACGTCGAGGGCGCCATCGCCCACCTCAAGGCGGCCGGTTACACGCTCGTCGACGGCAAGCTCCACAAGCCCGACGGCACCGCCCTCCGCGATCTCGAGATCCTGACCTACTCGGTCGATCCGATCCGCGTCCAGCTGGCCGAACTCGCCCAGGCCCAGCTGGCCAGGATCGGCATCACGGCCTTCATCGACGCCGCCGACCGCTCGCGCTACACCCCCGACGCCCGCGCCGGCAATTTCGACATCTACACCACCGGCACGGCCCTCGACCTCGGGGCGATGTCGCTCGCGCAATGGTACCAGACCGGGGCAGCGCGCAACTACTTCGGCTATTCCTCGGCCGAGGTCGACCGCCTGATCGACGAGGTCTCGGTGACCCTCGACGACGCGCGGACCGTCGCGCTGACCAACGAACTCGACCGGGCGCTCCTCGCCGACGGCATCATCGTGCCCCTGTTCCCGACCATCAACATGGCCGTCTACGACGAGGCCTATGCCAACATCTTCGTCAACCCGTCGAAATACGGCACGACGATGAACGTCGAGGAATGGGGCCTGAAGGCCGACTGAGCGGCCCCCCTGCGCCGCGTCCCGCGGGGCGGCCCTGCCGCCCCCCGTCACCCCTCCAGCCCGAGAGACCCCGATGACCATCGACTTCGTGGTGGCGACACCGCACGATGCCGTGCACTTCAACGACGTGCACCGCAACTACACCGCCACCGCCGGCTACCTCGTGTGCAACAACATCTACAACCGGATGGTGCTGACCGAGTGGTACAACTTCTCCGGCTCCTACCCCGACCTCGCGACCCACTGGGAGATGCTCGACGGCGCCCGCCGCTGGCGTTTCCACCTGAACCAGGCGGCGCGCTGGCAGGACGGGGTCCCGCTCACCGCCCATGACGTCGTCTATACCCACCTCCACGCCAAGAAGATGGGCTACACCGGGGCGATGTTCCTGACCGACGTCGACGACATCGTCGCCGTCAACGACTACACCGTCGACTACCACCTGAGCGCGCCGAACGCGGGCTTCCTCGTCCAGCTCGGCAACTTCATCTTCTCGCACTTCCTGCCCCGGCACCTCTACGAAGGCACCGACTGGGACACCAACCCCTACAACCTCAAGCCCGTCGGCTCGGGCCCCTTCCGCTTCGTCGAGTGGCAGAAGGGCAAGCAGATCATCCTCGAGAAGGTCAAGAACCACTGGGGGCCGCAGCCCGAGATCGACCGGCTGATCCTGAAGATCGAGCCCGACCGCGACGAATGCGTCCGCATGGTCCTGCGCGGCGAGGCCGACTTCATCCCCCAGGACACGCTCACCCACGACCGGCTGCACCTCGTTGCGGGCGCCGACAACGTCGAGCTGATGCCGCGCAAGGGGCCGGGCATGGCGCTGCTCGACTTCAACCACGGCAGCCCGCGCTGGGCCGACCGGCGCCGGCGCGAGGCCGTGGCCCACGCCATCGACCGCCGCGAGATCGACCGGGTCGCCGATCCCGGGGTCAGCTTCGCCTGGGACCACTACCTGATCGAGACCGTCGACTGGGCCTTCAACAAGGACGTCAAGGCCCATGGCTTCGACCCCGCGAAGTCCGACCGGCTCCTCGACGAAAGCGGGCTTGCCCGCGACGCCTCGGGCTCGCGCGGGACGCTGCGGCTCTATCTCATGGACAGCTTCTTCGGCCATCGCGTGCTGGCCGAGATCGTCGCCCGCAACCTCGGCGTCCTCGGCTTCAAGGTCGTCTACGAGCCCCTGAGCTCGGTCGAATGGTCGCGCCGCATCCGCCGCGAGCATGACTTCGACCTCATCATCGTCGGCGGGACGATGTCGCCCGACATCGAGATCACGGCCACCAAATACGCCTCGAACGGGCTCAACAACATGGGCCTGCACCACAACAAGGACGTCGATGCCGCCTACGAGGCGGGCCGGCGGGCCCTGACACGGCCCGAGCGGGGGGCCGCCTACCGCCACCTCCAGGAGGTCTGGCGGCGCGACTGCGAGTTCGTGCCGCTGTTCTGGTACGGCACCTACTTCGTGCGCTCGCGGCGCTTCTTCGGCTGGGCCGACCAGCTCGAGTATTCGGTGCCGTGGTGGCACTGGGGCCGCATCCGGCCGGTGCCGGCGAAGGCCGGCTGACCGAACCCTCGGGAGGGGGAGCACCGATGCTTGTCCTGATCGGCCAGCGCATCCTCAACAGCCTGCTCATCCTCCTCGTCTCGACCTTCGTGGTCTACACGCTGGTGGCGCTGGCCGGCGATCCCCTCGGCGAACTCCGCGACCGCCAGCCGCCGGTCCCCGAAAGCGTCATCCGGGCCGAGGAGATCCGCCTCGGCCTCGACCAGCCGGTCGCGGTGCGCTACGCGACCTGGCTCGCCGGCGCCGTCGGCGGGGACTTCGGCCCCTCGGTGCGGGAAAACCAGAACATCGGCCGCGAGCTTGCCCCGCGGGTCTGGGTGACGCTCCGGCTGGTCACGACCGCGATCGTCATCGCCGCCGTCCTCGCCCTCGCGGCGGGGACGGTCGCGGCCCTGCGGCGCAACCGGCCGACCGATCACCTGCTCTCGACGACCGCCTTCATCCTCATCGCCCTGCCCTCGTTCTGGCTCGCCGTGCTTCTCAAGCAGCTGGGCATCGCCATCAACAAGGCGAGCGGGACGCGGGTCTTCTTCACCGTCGGCGACGTCTCGGTGCCCGCCCCCGAGGGCTGGCTGCCGCTCATGGCCGACATGGCGGCCCATCTCATCCTGCCGACCATCGTCCTGACCATGATCCATTTCGCGAGCTGGAGCCGCTACCAGCGCACCGCGGTCGTCGAATCGCTTGCCTCCGACCACGTCCGCTTTGCCGTCCTGCGCGGCCTCTCGCGGGCCCGCATCATCGGCGCCCATGTCGTGCGCCCGGCCCTCATCCCCATCGTCACCGTGATCGCCCTCGACCTGCCCGCGCTCTTCTCGGGCGCGATCATCACCGAGACCGTGTTCCAGTGGCGCGGCATGGGCGGCTTCCTCCTCGAATCGATCGCCAACCGCGACGCCAACGCGGTCATGGCCTGGCTTCTCGTGGCCGCCGTCGCGGTCGTCTTCTTCAACCTCCTCGCCGATCTCCTCTACCTCGCCATCGATCCGCGGGTGCGCTATGGCCGCGGCTGATCCGAAGCCCGGCGGGGCGGCCGGACGGCCGACCTCGCGGTTGGCCCTCGCGCTCGCGCGCTTCCGCGCCAATCCCATGGCGATGATCGGGCTCGTCGTCCTCGTCCTGCTCGTGGCGCTCGCCGCCCTCGGGCCCCTGCTCTGGCACTACGGCCATGCCGAGATAACGCCCGACCTCTCGCAGCGGCCCTCGCTCGCCCATCCCCTCGGCACCGACACGCTCGGCCGCGACATGCTGGCGATGGCGATCCGCGGCCTCCAGCAGTCGATGCTGATCGCGATCGCGGTGGCCTTCATCGCCGGGGTCCTCGGCACCCTCCTCGGCATCGTCTCGGGCTATTTCGGGGGTCTGACCGATGCCGCCCTCATGCGCTTCGTCGATCTCGTGCTGACGATCCCGACCATCGCGCTCGCGGCCTTCCTCGGCAACGCCCTGAGCAACTCGGGGGTCTCCTGGCTCGGCCTCTCGCTCGTCCTCGGCGGGCTCTTCTGGACCTCGGTCGCGCGGCTCGTGCGGGGGGTGTCGCTCAGCCTGCGCGAGATGCCCTTCATCCGCGCCGCCCAGGTGATGGGGGCCGGCCCCGCCCGCATCATGTTCCGCCACATGCTGCCCAACGTCGCCGACCACATCATCGTCGCCACGGCACTCCTCGTCGGGGTCGCGATCCTGTCGGAGACGGGGCTGAGCTTCCTCGGCTTCGGGGTCCGGCCGCCCGACACCTCGCTCGGGATCCTGATCTCGAACGCGCAGACGGCGGTCCTGACCCGGCCCTGGCTCTTCTACGCGCCCGGCGTGCTCATCATCCTCATCGTCCTGTCGATCAACTACGTGGGCGAGGGGCTGCGCGACGCCTTCAACCCGAGGGTGCTGGCGTCAAGCCCGCTCGCCCCCGGCCCGGCCCAGCGCCGGGCGGGCGCCACCGCCGCCCGGCCGCCGGCGGCGGGCGCGGAGGCGGACACCGGCGCGGAGGCGCCGCTCGTCGGCCTCGCGGGCTTCGAGGTCGCCTTTCCCGGCAGCGCCCGGCGGGCCGTCGACGGCGTCGCGCTGACCATCGCCCGCGGCGAGGTGCTCGCCCTCGTCGGCGAATCGGGCTCGGGCAAGTCCCTGACCGCGCTCGCCATCGCCGGCCTCCTGCCGGGCGGGGCCAGGGCCGGGGGCGAGGTCCGCTTCGACGGCCGCGATGTCGGCGGGCTCGGCTTTGCGGCCTGGCGCGACCTCCGCGGGAGGCGGATCACGACCATCCTCCAGGATCCCTCGACAAGCCTCAACCCGGTCCTGACGATCGGCGCCCAGTTCCACGAAAGCTTCGCCGTCGCCGGGCCGGTCAGCCCCGCCGAGAGCCGGCGGCGGGCGACCGAACTCCTCGAGCTCATGGCCATCCGCGAGGCCGCCGCGCGGCTTGACCAGTATCCCCACCAGATGTCGGGCGGCATCCGCCAGCGCATCGTCATCGCCCTGGCGATGATCCACCGCCCCGACCTCATCATCGCCGACGAGCCGACGACCGCGCTTGACGTCACCGTGCAGGCGCAGGTCCTCGACAGCCTGCGCCTGGCGCGCGAGCGGACCGGGGCGGCGATGCTCTTCATCACCCACGACCTCGCCCTCGTCGCCGGGGTCGCCGACCGGGTGGCGGTGATGCGCGAGGGCCGGGTCGTCGAGGAGCAGCCGGTCGCGGACCTCTTCGCCCGCCCCCGCCATCCCTACACGCGCCGCCTCCTGTCGCTCGCCCCGCGGCTCGACCGTTCCCCCGCCCCGGCCGCGCCGCCCGCCCCTCCCGCGCCGGCCGCGGCCGGGGCCCCGCTCCTCCTCGTCGAGAACCTCTCCTGCCACTTCCGGCGTCCGCGCCGGGCCGTCCGCCGCGGCGCCGACCGCACCATCCATGCCCTCTGCGGCGTCGATCTCGCGCTCACGGCGGGCGAGACCTTCGGCATCGTCGGCGAGAGCGGCTCGGGCAAGACGACGCTTCTCAACACCGTCCTCGGCCTCTACGCGCCCACCACCGGCCGGGTCGTCTTCGACGGCCGCGACCTCTCCCTGCCGGCGGCGCGCCGGGATGCCGCCCGCCAGATGTCGGTCGTCTTCCAGGATCCCTACAGCTCGCTCGACCCGCGGATGACGGTCTGGGAGCTCCTGGCCGAACCCGGCCGCATCGAGGGCATGGCCACGGCCGAGATCCGCGCCCGCGCCGCCCGCGTCCTCGACCGCGTGCGCCTGCCCGCCGCGGCGCTCGGCCGCTTCCCGCACGAGTTCTCGGGCGGCCAGCGCCAGCGCATCGCCATCGCCCGCGCCCTCATGCTCGATCCCCGCCTCGTCGTGCTCGACGAACCCGTCTCGGCCCTCGACGTCTCGATCCAGCAGGACATCCTCGACCTCCTCGCCGAACTCAAGCGCGACCTCGGCGTCGCCTACCTGCTCGTCGCCCACGACCTCGCCGTGGTCGCCGGGCTGAGCGACCGCATCGGCGTCATGTATGGCGGGCAGATGGTCGAGGTGGGCCCCGCCCGGCAGGTCATCGCCGACCCCCGCCATCCCTACACCCGCCGCCTCCTCGATGCCGTGCCGGTCCCCGATCCGGCGGTCGAGCGGGCCCGCCGGACCGGCCCCCGGGCGCCGATGTGGCCGACGCCCGAGGACCCCCTGCCCCCTTGCCCCGTCCATGCCCATGCCCACGCCGAAGGAGCCCGGCCATGACCCTGACCCGCATCAACAGCGGCCCGCGGATGAGCAGCATCGTCATCCACGGCGACCGCGTCCACCTCTCGGGCCTGACCGCCGCCCGCCGCGAGGGCCGCACGACCGCCGAGCAGACGGCCGACATCCTCGCCCGCGTCGACGAACTCCTCGCCGAGGCCGGGACCGACCGGCGCCACCTCGTGCAGGTCACGATCTGGCTCAAGGACATCGGCGACTTCGCCGCGATGAACGCGGTCTGGGACAGGTGGGTGGTCCCGGGCCACACCCCCGCCCGCGCCACCGTCGAGGCCCGCCTCGCCCTCCCCGACATCCGGGTCGAGATCCAGGTCCTCGCCGCCCTCCCCGGCTAGGCAACCGCCGGCACCCGCCCGCCCGCCGCGGCCCGGCGCGCTCCCGGTCCCGGGCCGGGCGATCGCCTCAGCCTCCGCCCGCCGCGGCGGGCTGCGGCAGGTGCCTGCCCGCGGCCGCGAGGTAGGCCTCGACCTCGCCCGCCGTGCCCCGGGCAAGCGCCAGGCAGTGGCCGACCGAGACGCCGTGAAGGAAGTTCCCGGTCAGGAACAGCCCGGGCGTGCGGGCGGGTGTCGTCTCGAGGCAGCGCCGCCGCCCTCCGTGCCCGGCGGTGTAGTGCGGCAGGCCGCGCGACCAGTGCTGGCTGCGGGCGATGGCGGGCGGCCCGGTGATGCCGAGGAGGCGCCCGAGTTCCTCGTGAGCGAGGGCCTCGAGCGCCGGGGCCGGCAGGCAGGCGGCATCGGCACTGCGGGCGCCGCCGATGTAGCAGGCGATCGCGACATGGCCCGCGGGCGCGCGGCCGGGAAACATGGTCGAGGCGAACTGGGCCCCCGAGATCGGGGTGCCGGCGCCGGAGGTGGCAAGGAACCCGAGCCCGTCGAGGGGATGGCCGACCTGCTCCCGGCGGTAGCCGAGAAAGACGACCGTCGCCGGCGGGGCCTCGATCGCGCCCGCGGCCGCAGCCGCCGCCGGGTCGAGCGGCTCCACGAGTTGCGCCGCGACGTGCGGCTGCACGGCGAGGACGACCGCGCGGGCCGCGACCACGCCGCCGTCGCCAAGCTCGATGCGCAGCCCCTCGCGGGTGCGGCCGATGCGCCGGACGGCCGCCCCGGTCCTGACCCGCGCCCCGAGCAGCCCCTGCAGCCGCCGCGGCAGCGTCCCGAGGCCCCCGGGCCAGGAGACGAGGCGCCGCCCCGGCTCGCTGCCGCGGCGGGCGGCGAGGGCCGCCCGGATCACCGAGCCGTGGGCGCGCTCCATCGCCGGCAGGCGCGGAAAGGTGTCGGCGACCGTGAGGCGGCGGGCGTCGCCCATGAAGATCCCCGCGCAGAGGGGATCGAAAAGCCCCCGCGCGACGCCCTCGCCGAAGCGGCGGGCGGCAAAGTCGTGGACGGTCTCGTCGGGCCGGGGCGGGCGGGGGGGGCGCAGCGCCTCGGCGAGAAGCGAGAGCCGCGCCCCGACCGGGAGGTAGGAGGAGGTGAGGAAGCCGAAGGGATGGACGGAGATGCCGGCAAGCCCCCGCTCGTCGAGAAGGTAGCGCCGGCGAACCCCGGCCCCGAGCCCGATGAGCGTGGCCTCGAGGCCGAGGTCGCGGGCGGCGGCGAGGGCCGCGGGAACCGCGGTGTTGATCGTCGAGGGGCCACATTCCATGAGGAAGCCGCCGAGCTCGAGCGAGCGGGCCTTGCCCCCGGTCGCCGCCTGCCGCTCGAGGACGAGGACCTCGCGGCCGCGGCCGGCGAGGTCGTGGGCCGTGGCGAGGCCCGAGATGCCGCCGCCGATGACCGCGACGTCGACGGTCATGGCGCAGGCCGGGCCGGGGCCGGCCGCGGCGGGCCGGCGGCGCCGAAGCGACGGCGCATGAGGGTCTCGAGATCGGCCACCGCCACCTCGGCCCGGCCCTCGCCGAGGACATGGGTTTCGGCGCGTTCCCGCACCATGCGGCGGACGAAGGGCGGCACATGGGCCAGGCGCGCCAGCGCCTCGGGGCTCCAGGCAGGGCCCGCGGGGGCGGGCGGCGGGGCCACCGGCGGGGCGGCGGCGGCACCCGCGGGGACGTGGAGGCAGAGCGGATCCTCGCCCATCATGTCGCCGCTCAGGGCGAGCGGCCGGGCCCGGCAGCCACCGCAGATCGCGCCATACTCGCAGGCCCCGCAGCGGCCGCGCAGGCGGGGGGCGCGGAGGGCGGCGAAAAGCCGCGCCTCGCGCCAGATGGTCGCGAACACCTGGCGGCGGACCGATCCCGCGCTGACCTCCATATAGGGGCAGGGCGTCACCTCGCCGTCCGGCGTCACCCGCGCGTAGCGGGTCCCGGCAAGGCAGCCGCCGGCGTCGTAGCCGCGGGCCGCGGTGATCGCCCAGCCGGGATCGAGCTCGACCGCCATGCGCTTGAAGTGCGGGGCGCATTTCGCGCGCACCATGAGCCCCTCCTCGGCCCGCGCGGCAGCCGTCAGGCGGCGCAGGACGCGGTCGTGGACGGCGGCGCCGACGGTGCCGAGATGGCGGCCGCGGCCGGTGCAGACGACGAAGAAGACGTTGAGCGCGATGGCCCCGAGCGAGCGGGCGAAGGCGATCATGTCGTCGAGCTCGCCGGCCGTGTCGTCGGTCACCGTGAAGTGGATCTGGAGCGCGAGGCCCGCCTCCCGGCAGGCATCGATGCCCGCCATGGTGCGGGCGAAGGCGCCCGCGAGGCCGCGGAAGCGGTCGTGGCGGGCGGGGTCGAGTGAATCGACGCTGATTCCCACGCCCTGGACGCCCGCGTCCTTCAGTGCGGCGGCGCGGCGCGCGGTCAGGGCCATGCCGTTGGTGCCGACGACGACCATGAGGCCGAGGCCGGCGGCGTGGCCGGCCATGGCCTCGAGGTCGCGGCGCAGGAGCGGCTCGCCCCCGGTCAGGACGACCATGGTCTCGGCACTCAGGGCCGCGATCTCGTCGAGGACGCGGGCCACCTCGGCCAGGGTCAGTTCCCGAGCGTCGCCGTCCCGGCGCAGTCGGGCGTCGAGGTAGCAGTGGGCGCAGGCGAGGTTGCAGCGCCGCGTCAGGTTGAGCGCCACCACATAGGGAGGGGGGACGTCGTCCACCTCCTCAGCCTTCCCCGCCGGCGCCGGCGGGATGGCCGCCGGCCCGCATCATCGCTCCCATGGTCCGGCGCGACGCCTCGATCACCGCCTCGAGGCGGGCGAGGTCCACCTCGGCCGCGCCCGCCGCCGCCGCCTCGGCCTCGGCCCGCTCGCGCAGGCTCGCGCGCACGAGCTCGGGCACCCGGGCGAGGCGGGCGAGCGCCCCGGTCGCCCAGCGCGGCGGCGCCCCGGCCAGAAGGAAGGGACGGACATGGTCCGCGAGGACCGCGCCCGCACCCTCGCGGCGGGCCCGCTTCTCCGCCCGCAGGCGCACCGCCGCGACCGCCGCGCCGTCGCCCGCCGTCTCCGCCAGCGCCGCCGCCGCCCCGCTCCAGCCCGGCCCGGCCTCGGAGTCCTCGCCGCCCCTGGCGCCGCTGCCCTGGAAATGGGGGCAGAGCTTGCGCGTCGCCTCTTCGATCAGGTCGCAGGTAACCATCGTGTGCCCGCTTTCCTGGGCAAAGCGGTTGACCGCCAGCCGGACCATGGCCCGCGCCATCTCGGGCACCCGGTCGAGCCTTGCCACCGCCTCCTCGGTCCAGCGGACGGTCTCGGCGGCGAGATCGTCGAGCGGGGGGGTGAAGGCCGCGGCACCGAGCCAGACGTGGCAGGGCGCCCGACGCAGGAGGTTCTCGGCGTTGCCGCCGATGTCGAGGTCGGGATCGGCGTGGATGCCGGTGCGACCGATGCAGAGGAGGCTCGCGCCGACCTCGGCCAGATAGGCGGCGACGGCGAGATGCGGCTTGCCGTCGAGAAGCCGCGCCGTCACCTCCTGGCCCTCGGCCGCGGCGATGCGGCCGGCGACGTTGAGGTGGGCGCGGTAGATCTTCGCCAGCCCGTCGTCGATGATCTCCTCGTGCAGCTTCTCCTGCTCGCGGAAGCGGAAGACCTTGCCGGCCTCGTCGCTGAGCACGCCGGCGATGCGGTTGAAGGCGACGTAGTGGAAATAGGGGTCGAAGGCCGCGACGACATGGACCGGCGCGCCGGTGGCGCGGCCAAGCCGCAGGGCCGCCCGCAGCGCCCCGAAGCCGCGGGGCGAGCCGTCGACGGCGGCGACGATCGGCCCCTCGCCAAGCGCGCGGGCGGCGTCGCGGATCACCAGGAGGTCGATCGCGACGCGACGCGCCACCCGTTCGCAGACGCTGCCGAGCCCCGTGCCGGGCGCCGCCCCGAGGCCCTGCGCCCCCATCGCGAGCAGGTCGAAGCCGCCGCCGGCGGCGGCCTCGACGATGCGGCGGTAGTTCTTGCCCTCGGGGCTCAGCCGGCCGTAGGCGATGCCCGCGCCCACGCAGGCGCCCTCGGCCACCTCGTGGTAGCTGTCGCTGATGATGCCGAGGCCGCGGCTGATGAGGGTATCGTGCACTCTGCGCTGGGCCTCGATGCCCTCCTCGCTGCGGTAGCGTTCGGGCAGGCCGCCCTCCATCTGGCGGAAGCGCCGGTCGTGGAGGCGCGCGGCATAGGCGTGGATGCCGGTGACGCGGCCGCCGCCGAGGCCGGCGAGCCGCAGGGCCTCGGTCAGGGCCCGGTTGGCGGGGTCGGAGGCATCCAGGGCGACGAGGACATGGGCGGGAAAGCCCGCCGTCGGCGCGACGCCGGGCCCGGGGTCAGGAGCGAGCGTCATCGGACGTCCCCGCCGCCGCGCCCGTCGCCCGCCGCAGGGCGCCGAGGGCCGCGAACTGCGCCACCAGCACCGCCGCCGCCGCCACCACCGGCCCCCAGTCGGGGGCAAGGCCGACGGGCTTCTCGAGGCTCACGAAATACCAGGTCGAGACCGCCTTCTCGCCGCCCCGTTCAAGCTTGGCTCCATCCCAGACGGCGAAGGCCATGGGCAGGGTCATGCCGGGCGTGAAGGTAAAGCCCGCCTGCGCGATCGGCATCGTCAGCACGACCCGCCAGCGGCCGTCGGCATGGGCGCCCCGGCCGCCGCCGTCCTGGGCCTCGGCCGCGAGCGAGGTGAGCGTGCCGAAGCCCTCGGCCTGGAGCTTCTCGACCGCGGTGCGCGACTGGAGCGCGACATCGCCGAGCGGGCTGCCCGCGGCCTGTGAGGTCAGGAAGACGCGCTCCTCGGCATAGTCGTCGAGGCCCGCGATCTCGCCTGCCGGCCGGCCGCTGAAGGGATACCAGTCGGCGATCATGTCCGCGCGCCGGCTGGTCACGTCGCCCTTGGCCGCGAACTGCCAGTCGGCCTTCCACTGGTAGATCGTGACCGGCTTTCCGGGCTCGCCCATCGCGAAATAGGGGATGCCGGCGGCGGGATCGGCCGGGAACTCGACCGCCACCGCATCGCGGAAGTCGGCGACCCCCCCGATCGCGGCATCCTCGCGCCCGTCGGCCCACTCGATCAGGAGCGCCAGCCGCTCGGCATCGTAGAGGGCCCGCACCGCGAGATCCTTCACCCCCGCCTCGTAGACGCGGGGCTTGACCACGGCCTGGGGGGCAAGCGGCACCGGCAGGAGGTCGGCCGACTGCCAGAGGGCATCGTCGGGCGCCTCGGGCACACGCTCGACCGACTTGGCGAGGAGCGAGGCCTTTTCCTGGGCCGCCGCGCGCCGCGCCCCGAAAAGCGCGCCGCCCGCCAGCACCAGGGGCGAGAAGAGGACGCTGCGGCGCAGGAGCCGGATGTCGAACAGGCTCATCTCATACCTCCGTGGCGGCCGCGAGGCCGCCGGCCGCGACCGGGCAGGCACCGCAGGCGCAGTCGTCGGGGCGATCGGCGGTGCCGTCGTTGACGAAGGGATCGGGGCGGCGGGCGATCGCCATCGCCGCGAGTTCGGCGGCCATGAACGCCTCGAGCAGGCGGGCGCTGGCGGCGAAGGGCCCCGTCACGGCCCGCCGCTGGAGGCGGCGGGCGAAGGCGAAGGCCCAGAGCCCGAGATGGCCGGAAAGGAAGGCGCGCTCGGCGTCGCGGATGATCGCGAGGCGACCGGCCTCCTCCTCGCGGAGAAGCGCGAGATCCTCCTTGAGGCAGAGGAACTCCATGAACTCGAGCTCGAAGGCGACGTGGTCGGGACGGTCGCGCACGCCCGCCGCAAGCTCGAGCCCGAAGGCGCGGTAGAAGCCCGCGACATCCGCAAGCGTCTGCGACTTCTCGAAGATGTGGGCCTGGCCGTATTCGGCGCCGTAGGGCGGGCATTCCTTGGAGATGGCGTGCCCGAAGGCCTCGAGATGGGCGCGCGCGCGGGCGGCGTCATCGACCGGGACGGCGGCGTCCGCCGCCGCCGCCGCCGCCGCGCCGAGGCCGAGCCCGGCGAGGGCGGCCTCGGCCACCGGCCACTGGCAGGCGAGCGCCGCCGCCGCGCCGGGGACGGGCTCGGCGAAGGCAAGGGCAAGGAAGCGGTAGACCTGCGCCCGCAGGGTGGCGCGGCGCGGCGCCGGGGCGCCGGGCCGGCGGCGGCGGTCAGATCGAGTTGTAGTGCTTGTCGGGGCGTTCATGGCGTGGCTCCTCGACGGTGACGCGGGCGACCTCGCGGCCGTCGCGACCGAAGCCGATGACCGTGTCGTTGTAGATCTCCCAGGGCCTGCCGTTGACGGTACGCTCGAAGATCTTCTCGCCCTCCTCGATCTCGTAGCGGAAGACGATCGTCTGCGAGGCCCGGAAAAGCTGGAGCACGGCCATGAGCTCGCGCGAGGGGAAGCTGTAGGCCTCGATCGCCGCGTCGACGCCGGGCCCGAACATCTGCCGCAGGTAGGGCCGCGGCGCCCAGCGCGGCGGAATGTAGTAGCCGTTGGGCCCGGTGCCGAACTGGGGATAGAGCGGCAGCGCCACCTTCGCGACCTTGACGAGGAAATAGAGCGGGTTCTGGCGGTCCTCGGCCCACTGGCCCTGGGCGTCGATCTGGACGAGCCCCTGGAGGCGGATCTTGCCGACGCAGGCGGTCATGCAGCGGGTTTCCATCGGCAGGCCGTCGGTCAGGGGATCGGTGCCCTCGACGCGCGGATAGCAGGCGATGCACTTCTCGCTGACCCTCGTCGTCGAGCGGAACATCGGCTTCTTGTAGGGGCACTGGGCCACGCACTTGCGGTAGCCGCGGCAGCGCTTCTGGTCGATGAGGACGATGCCATCCTCGGGCCGCTTGTAGATCGCTCCCCGCGGGCAGGCGGCAAGGCAGGCCGGATAGCTGCAATGGTTGCAGAGCCGTTGCAGGTAGAAGAACCAGGTGCCGTGCTCGGGCAGCGTCGCCGGCTCCATCGTCAGCTTGTCGCGGTGGTTCGTCGACCCCGCGGCGGTGTCCTCGTAGAAGTTGGGCGAGGACCATTCGCGGTCCGACGGCTCGTAGCCGAGGGCGACCTCCTCGCGCTGCGGCCCCGACTGGGCGGCCTCGAAGATCGTCATGCCGTCGTAGGTGCCGTAGGGACGGGTCGCGTCGGTGCCGTCGCCCGCGCTCCAGGACGCCACCCGGCCGGCGGCGCCATGGGCCTGGTCGAGCATGTCGAGAAGCTTGACGTCCCAGGACTGCGGGTAGCCGCCGAAGGGTTTGGTCTCGACGTTGTTCCACCACATGTATTCCTGGCCCTTCGAGAAGGTCCAGGTCGACTTGCAGGCCATCGTGCAGGTCTGGCAGGCGATGCAGCGGTTGATGTTGAAGACGAAGGCGAACTGGCGGTCGGGATGCGCCTCGGCATAGGGGTAGCGCATGGTCCGGCCGAGCTGCCAGTTGAAGACGTCAGGCATTGCTCGCTCCTTCCCGGGCACCCTGCGCGACCGGGCGCCAGGCGGCGCAGACGCGGGCGATCAGGGCGCGGACATGGGTCTCGCCGCGCTCGAGGTAGATGCGGTGGGTGGCGCCGAAGCGGGGATGCCTGAACAGGGTCAGGAGCTGCTGCTCGGTCCAGCCCATGAGGAGGAACTCCTCGATCACGCACAGGGCCATGTGGTCGGGATCGCCCCCCGGCAGGGGGACGGCCACGAACTCCATCGGGTCGTCTTCGGCAGCGGGCTTCATGATTTCGTCTCCACCCGGGTCAGCTGGCCGGAGAGGTAGCGGGTCATGGCCGTGCTCTCGTGGCCGGGCGTGAAGCCCGTCTCGGTCGGCGGCCAGGCCCCCTCGCCGTTCGGGCCCCCCGCCTCGGCGCGCTCGATCCGGACCAGGGTCTCCTTCGGCACGGTGTTGACGGCGTGGTTGTCGACGTCGAAGCCGAAGGTGAAGGCCATGCGCCCGACCTTCTTGTGAAAGAGGCTGTCGGTCTGGTGCATGATCGGGGCCCAGCCGCGGGTGATGCTCTGGTGCGACCCGTAGCGGAAGTTCGACTGGTAGCCGGTGTCGGCAGCCAGCGCGCGGCCGTCGGGGCGTTCCTCGTGCGCCTTCACGGTGCGCTCGGAGGCGATCCAGGCCGAGTGCTTGGTCATCACCACGTTGTAGGGATAGGCGGGGTTGTACTTGACCCGCGTGAGCAGGCGGAAGGCCTTGTGGCGGGCGGGATCCTCGCTCCAGTTGACGAAGGGCCGGTCGGCGGGGTTGGCATCGACGTAGATGTAGTCGCCATCCTCGATGCCGAGGT
>JADLCV010000110.1 GCA_020846995.1 Paracoccaceae bacterium | reverse complement strand
GTCGCGCTCGAGCCCGGCATGATCCTCTCGAACGAACCCGGCTACTACCGCGAGGGCGCCTTCGGCATCCGCACGGAGAATCTCCTCGCCGTGATCGAGGCGCCGGCGCTGGCCGATGCCGACGACCGGCCGATGCTTGCCTTCGAGACGCTGACCTTCGTCCCGATCGACCGCCGGCTGATCGTCCCCGACCTGCTCGGCCCCGGGGAGCGGGCCTGGCTTGACGCCTATCACGCCGAGGTCCGGACCCGCATCGCCCCCCGCGTCGCCCCCGCGGTGGGCGCGTGGCTCGAGCGGGCGACGGCGCCGGTCGCCGGGGACCGGCGCGCGTAGGGTCGCGCGGCCCCGCCCCTCAGCCCGCGAGCGCGCGGGGGAAGGCGGTCGGATAGCCCAGGGCCGCGAAGTCCTCCCCGTAAAGGCGGGCGACGCGGGCGGCGGTGGCGGGGTCGTAAAAGGCGCCGAGCCTCGCGTCGGCCGAGGTCTGCTTGTCGCGGTCGGAGGGGTAGAGTGCGTCGAGCCGCCCCGCGGGAAGGGCGAGGCCATGGGCCGCGAGCACGGCCTCGAGCCCCTCGCGCAGGGCCTCGAAGCGGACGACGTGGTCGTAACGCGCGAGCGGCAGGAGCATGAGCCGCGTCTGCAGGTTCCAGTGCGCGTCCCGGCCCAGCCCGCCCCCCTCGAGCCAGCGCACGAAGGCCGCGAACCCCTCGCGCGTGCGGGGAAAGTCGCCGTGCCGGCGGCGGTAGCGCTCGGCCCCGAACTTGTTGAGGAAGGCCGAGAGGACGCGCGAATAGGGGTTGCGGACGACGACGAGGAAGGCGAGCGGGCGGGCGAGCTCGGCCGGCGCGAGGTCGAAGAGCAGGCGGGCGCGGTCCTTGGCGACGTCGCGATCCTCGATCACGCCCGATTCGAGCTCGCGCAGGAGGATGACGACGGTCGTGTTGGCGTTCTTCTTGACCCGGTTGTAGGCAAGCCCGAGGCCCGGGAAGACGGCGATGCGCCGCGTCGCGCCCCAGTTGAGCGGGGCCCCGGGGAAGCGGGCGCGGAGGTGGCGCGCGACCGCGGGCGCCCGCAGCGCCGCCCGCAGGAGGCGCAGCGGGCCCTTCGGGGCGGACGCGGCGGCGGGGACGGAAGCGGCGGGCACGGGCGCGGGCGGGTCCTCGGGGGCCGCGCCCCTATAGGCCCGCCGCCGGGGCGGCACAAGGCCGGCGGGCCCGGGGCCCGTCCTTGCCCCGGCTCGCGGCCCCGACCGCGGCCCGGCCGGGGCCGCAAACGCCCGGCAAGCCGTGGGCCCGCCCCTGCAACGGCTCGCGGCCCCGATCGGGGCCCGGCCGGGGCCGCACGAGGCCGGCGGGCCCGGGACCCCCGGGCTCCGGCAGGACCGCGCGCGAACCGGCCGTCGGCCAGCATCCCGGGGCGCGAAGGGGCCGGCTGCGGAAGCGTGCCCCGCGGCGCCTCCGGCGATGCCGCGAGGGCAGCCATGCTGCCGGCGCGCCGCCTTCGGTGGTGGCCCGCAGGATCCAGCCCCCTGGGACCTTCCCGGGCGGCGCCCCTCAGGCGGCGGTGGCGAAGGCCGGGGTGGCGGCAACGAGTTCGACGCCGTCGGCATAGACGACGTGGGGCTCGGCGAAGACGAGGGTGCAGAGGCGCGCGCCCTCCGCGGCGGCGACGGCGGCGATCGCCCGGCCGTCGACGAGGGCCGCGACCGGCACCGCGACCGCGTCGAGGCCGGCGAGGGCCCGCGCCGTCGCGCCGCGCAGGAAGACCGGCTGGTCGGGGGCGAGGAGGAGGTCGCGGTCGGGCCGGTCGCGGCCGAGCGCGCCCTGCGCGAGCCGCACGAGCCCCTCGCCGGTCGCCGGCCGCCCCTCGAGCGCGAGGAGCGTCGCGTAGCCCGCGTCGCGGGTGATGACGCGGTCGCCCGCCATCAGCCAGTCGACCGGGATCGCCCCGTCGCGGGTCAGGACGCGGGTTCCGGCCGCAAGCCCCGTCACCCCCCGTCCGCGCTGGCCACCGGCCGCGAGCCCCCCGGCGATGTCGAGCGTCATGATCCGTCCCCGCCTTCCTTCGCGGCCCCCGAGCCTGCCCGGGGAATGTGGCGCAATTTGGTTGACGGCGGGATAATCGCCGCGTGCTTTTCCCCTCGCATCGCCCGGGGCGCTTTGCTAGAAGGGCTCGGGTTTTCCGGGCCGGCGCCCCGCTGGCGGCGGGGTGGCGCGCCCTGCTGTGCTTGCGGGTGTGGCGGAACGGGCAGACGCACCAGATTTAGGTTCTGGCGCCGCGAGGCGTGGGGGTTCAAGTCCCTCCACCCGCACCAGGATGGCAGGAAAGGACGAAGGCATGCAGGTCACCGCGACCGAGAGCGAGGGGTTGAAACGGCGCTGCACCATCACGGTGACGGCGGGCGAGCTCGAGGCGAAGGTCCAGGAGAAGATCACCGAGGCCCGCCCCGGAATCGAGATCAAGGGCTTCCGCAAGGGCAAGGTGCCGGTCGCGATCCTGCGCCGCCAGTTCGGGCCGCGCCTCCTCTCGGACGCGATGCAGGAGGCCATCGACGGCGCCATGCGCGCGCATTTCGAGGCCACGGGCGACCGCCCGGCAGTGCAGCCCGAGGTCCGCATGGAGCGCCCGGAGTGGAAGGAGGGCGAGGACGTTGTCGTCCTCATGAGCTACGAGGCCCTTCCGGCCGTGCCCGAGATCGGCTTCGCGGACATCGCGCTCGAGCGGCTCGTCGTCGCGACCGCCCCCGAGGCGGTCGACGAGGCCCTGGGGCGGCTTGCCACCAGCGCGGGAAGCTTCGAGGACCGCCCCGAGGGCGAGCCGGCAGCGATGGGCGACCAGGTCGTCATCGACTACGAGGGCAAGGTCGCGGGCGAGCCCTTCAAGGGCGGCAGCGGCAGCGATCACCCCCTCGTCCTCGGCTCGGGAAGCTTCATCCCGGGCTTCGAGGGGCAGCTTGACGGGGCCCGCGCGGGCGAGGCGCGCACCCTTTCGGTGACCTTCCCCGCGGACTACGGCGCCCGCGAGCTGGCCGGCCAGACGGCCGAGTTCGCCGTCACCGTCAAGGCGGTGAGGCTGCGCCGGCCGGCCGCGATCGACGATGCCCTGGCCAAGCGGCTCGGGGCCGAGACGCTCGCGGCGCTGACGCAGCAGGTCGGCGAGCGGATGACGGCCGAGTATCGCGCGGCGGCGCGGTCGGTGATGAAGCGCGCCCTTCTCGATGCCCTCGACGTCCGCGTCAGCTTCGAGCTTCCGCCCTCGCTCGTCGCCGCCGAGGCGCGCCAGGTCGCGCACCAGCTCTGGCACGAGGAACACCCCGAGGTTCATGGCCATGACCACGGCGACGTCACCCCGACCGACGAGCACGTGAAGCTTGCCGAGCGGCGGGTGCGCCTCGGCCTCCTCCTCGCCGAGGTCGGCCGCAAGGCCGAGGTCACCGTCACCGAGGGCGAGATGACGCAGGCGGTGATGGCGCAGGTCCGCCAGTATCCCGGCCAGGAGCGCGCCTTCTTCGAGTTCGTGCAGAAGAACGCGGGCGCCCAGCAGCAGATCCGGGCCCCGATCTTCGAGGACAAGGTCGTCGACCACATCTTCGGCCTCGCCGCCGTGACCGAGCGGGCGGCGACGCGGGAGGAGCTCCAGCAGGCGGTGGCCGCCCTCGACGTCGTCTGAGGGCGGCCGGCGCGGCCGTCAGAGGATCGCCGAGAGGGCGCTGCCGAGGTCGGACTGGGCAAGCGCCAGAACCGCCCCGGTGAGCGCCATCATGCGCGCCGAGACGCGCATGTCGGTCCGCCCGCGCAGGAGGTTGTGGGTGACGACCGCGGCCCCGACCGGCAGTGCGACAACAAGGAGCGTCATGTCCATGGCCGCGGCGCTGAGGCGCATGGCGAGCGTCGTCTCGCCGGGGGCGGCCGGCGGCGGGGCGGCGGCCGCCGTCGCGGCCGCGAGCGTCTCGGGGTAGAGCGCGGCGCGGATGCGCCGGAGCTGGCCCTGCGGCAGCGCCGGCAGGTCGGGGCGGTCGTTGGCGACCTCGGCCGCGTCGGGCGCGGGGGCGGCGGCGGCGGGGCGGCGGCGGGCGATGCGGCGCGCCTCGACGCGCGGCGGCGGCAGGAGGAGGACGGGCGCCGCGGGCAGGGGCGCCGGCGCGGGCAGGTCCGGCGCGGCCGTCTCGACCTCGGCCGGGCGCGGGCCCGAGCGGCCGCCGAGCCGCGTCGCCCCGTCGGCGAGGAAGCGGCCGAGTTCGTCCGCGGTCAGGAGGATGCGGTCGCGCGGCAGGAGCGCGATGGCGCCGGATTCGACCCGCACGAGATGGCTGAGGGCGCGGCGGAAGCCCTGCTCGGCCGTCGCGTCGTCGCCCTCGACGGGGGCGCAGGAGAGGATCAGCCGGCAGCCATGGGCGGCGAGACGGTCGACCGCGACCTCGTCGTTGGCGGGGTCGCAGTGGCGGGCCGGGCGGCGATAGTCGGCATAGTCGCTGCGGACGGCCGCGCCCTTGCGCCAGGCCGCCGTCAGGCGGACGTCGCCGAAGCGCAGCGTCACCAGCCCCGGCCCCTCGAGCTCGACCTCCTCGACCGCCACGCCTTCGGCGAGAAGCTGCCGGGTGAGGCCGGAGAGGATCGCGGCGAAGCGTTGATCCTGATCCCCCGCGAGGAGGAGGGTGACCAGCGCACTCCAGGATCTGTTTGCCATCTCGACACACTCCGTTGCCGCCTGGACCCGTCCTCGCCCCGAATCGCGACGAAATTGAGAAGTGTATCGGGCGAATGCTGGATAATGGCGCTCAACCGCGGGTATTGTCGCCGGCACGAGGGCAATCGGGGGCGCCCCTGCGGGCGCCCCCATTTCCGTCCCTCCGGGCCCGCGGGCCGCGATCAGCAGCTGTAGTAGAGCTGGTATTCGATCGGGTGCGGGGTGTGCTCGAAGGCGTAGACCTCGTCCCATTTCAGGGCCATGAGCCCCTCGAGCTGGTCCTTGGTGAAGACGTCGCCGGCGAGCAGGAAGTCGTGGTCGGCGGCGAGCGATTCCAGCGCCTCGCGGAGCGAGCCGCAGACGGTCGGGATGCCGGCCAGTTCCTCGGGCGGCAGATCGTAGAGATCCTTGTCGGAGGCGGGGCCGGGGTCGATCTTGTTACGGATGCCGTCGATGCCGGCCATGAGGAGGGCGGCAAAGGCGAGGTAGGGGTTGGCCGAGGGGTCGGGGAAGCGGGCCTCGACGCGCTTGGCCTTGGGCGATTCGGTCCACGGGATGCGCACGCAGCCCGAGCGGTTGCGGGCCGAATAGGCGCGCAGGACCGGGGCCTCGAAGCCCGGGATCAGGCGCTTGTAGCTGTTCGTCGAGGGGTTGGTGATGGCGTTGAGCGCCTTGGCGTGCTTGAGGAGCCCGCCGATGAAGTAGAGCGCCTCCTGGCTCAGGTCGGCATACTTGTCGCCGGCGAAGAGCGGCCGGCCGTCCTTCCAGATCGACATGTTGACGTGCATGCCGGTGCCGTTGTCGCCCTTGATCGGCTTCGGCATGAAGGTCGCCGTGCGCCCGTAGGCCTGGGCGACGTTGTGGATGACATACTTGTATTTCTGCATCTCGTCGGCCTGGCGGGTGAGGGTGCCGAAGATCAGCCCGAGCTCGTGCTGGCAGGCGGCGACCTCGTGGTGGTGCTTGTCCACCTTCATGCCCATGGCCTTCATCGTCGACATCATCTCGGACCGCAGGTCCTGCGAGGAGTCGATCGGAGCGACCGGGAAGTAGCCGCCCTTGACGCCGGGGCGGTGGCCGGAGTTGCCCTGCTCGTATTCGGTGTCGGAGTTCCACGGCGCGTCGGTCGCGTCGACCTCGTAGGAGACCTTGTTCATCCGGACCGAGAAGCGGACGTCGTCGAAGACGAAGAACTCGGCCTCCGGCCCGAAGAAGGCGGTGTCGCCGATGCCGCTCGCGCGCAGGTAGGCCTCGGCCTTGAGCGCGGTCGAGCGGGGGTCGCGCGAATAGGCCTCGCCGGTGTCGGGCTCGACCACGGTGCAGTGCAGGCAGAGCGTCTTCTCGGCGTAGAAGGGATCGAGATAGGCCGAGGCCGGGTCGGCCATCAGCTTCATGTCCGACTGGTCGATCGACTTCCAGCCGGCGATCGAGGAGCCGTCGAACATGAAGCCCTCGTCGAGGAACTCCTCGTCGACGAGATCGGCCTGCACGGTGACGTGCTGGAGCTTGCCGCGCGGGTCGGTGAACCGCAGATCGACGTATTCGACCTCCTCGTCCTTGAGTGTCGCCAGAACCTTGTCCTTGCTCATGCCGGTGTGTCCCCTGTTCGCATCCATCCGCGGCTCGCCGCTGCCCGTCCCGGGCGGCAGCGGCCGCACCCTTGCCTCAGATCGCCTCTTCGCCGGTCTCGCCGGTGCGGATCCGGATCGCCTGCTCGACCGGGATCACGAAGATCTTGCCGTCGCCGATCTTCTCGGTGCGGGCGGCGGCGATGATCGCCTCGATGCACTGGTCGACCTGCTCGTCGGCGACGACCAGCTCGATCTTCACCTTGGGCAGGAAATCGACGACGTACTCGGCCCCGCGATAAAGCTCGGTGTGCCCCTTCTGGCGGCCGAAACCCTTGACCTCGATCACCGACAGTCCCTGGACGCCCGCCTCCTGGAGGGCCTCCTTGACCTCGTCGAGCTTGAAGGGCTTGATGATCGCCTCGATCTTCTTCATCGGTCGACTCCTTGCCTCCGGCCGGGGGCCCGCCGCCCTCTCACCACGTCCTTCGGGCAGTGCCAACCCGGGCGGGCGGGGCCGAGGGCGGGGCGGGCGGGGAATTCCGGGGCGATGCACATGGATTGGGCAGATCGCCCGAAAGCCGGGCAGGAACGCAACGGTGGCGCGGCCGCGGGGCCGGCGGTGCTGACGACGGCCGCCATGCGCGCGCTCGAGGCGGCGGCGATCGCCCGCGGCGTCGTCGGCGGCGCCGAGCTCATGGAGCGGGCAGGCGCGGGCGTGGTCGCGGCGATCCTTGCCGAATGGCCCCCGCTCGCCGCCACGCCCGGCCGCGCCGACATCCTCTGCGGGCCCGGCAACAACGGCGGCGACGGCTTCGTCGTCGCCCGCCTGCTCGCGGCCCGCGGCTGGGACGTCCGCGTCTGGCACTGGGGCGCGGGGGAACCGCTTCCGCCCGCGGCCGAGGCGATGCGCGCGCGCTGGCTCGGCCTCGGCCCCATCCATCCCCTGCCCCGCACGAGCCCCGGATCGGGTCTTGCCGGCCATGCGCCGGCGCCCGCGCTCGGGGCGGGCGATCTTGCCGTCGACGCCCTGATCGGCATCGGGCTCGCCCGGCCGGCAACCGCGCTCGCCCCGCTCTTCCGCCGCTGGAGCCCGCCCGGGCGCGCCTGGCACACGGTCGCGATCGACGTCCCGACGGGGATCGACGCCGACACCGGCCTGCCCCCGCCCGGTGCGGACGGGCGCCCGCCCGCGCCGCCTTGCGCCTTCGACGCCGATCTCACCGTCACCTTCCACGCCCCGAAGCCCGGCCACCGCGCCCACGGCGGGGCCCCGCCCATCGGCCGCGTCCGCGTCGCCGGCATCGGCCTTCCCGCGGGCGGCTGAGGCGATGGCGCTGCCCCTCGACCCCGCGTCGATCCGCGAGCGGCTGGCCAAACGGGGCGAGGCGCACAAGTATGGCTACGGCCACGCGCTGATCCTGGCCGGCGGGCCCGGGCGGGGGGGGGCGGCAAGGCTCGCGGCGCGGGGGGCGCTGCGCATCGGCGCGGGCCTCGTGACGGTCGGCTGCCCGCCCGCGGCCATGGCCGAGAACGCCGCCCGCCTCGATGCCGTCATGCTCGCCGAGGTCGCGGACGCCGCGGCCCTCGCCCGCCTGCTCGAGGATGCCCGCCTCACCGCCCTCGGCCTCGGCCCGGGGCTCGGGCTCGCGCGGGCGCGGGCCCTCATTCCCGTGGCGCTCGGCGCCGGCCGCGCGGCGGTCGTCGATGCCGATGCCCTCAGCGCCCATGCCGGGGATCCCGCGGCCCTCCTTGCCCTCTGCACGCCGCGGACGGTCCTGACCCCGCACGCGGGCGAGTTCGCGCGCCTCTTTCCCGACCTCGCGGCGGCGTTGGACGAGGATTCCGCGCGCCTCGCGGCGGCCGCGGCGGCGGCGCGGCGGGCCGGCGCCGTCGTCCTCCTCAAGGGCGCGCTGACGGTGGTCGCCGACCCCGAGGGGCGGGTCGCGACCTCGGCCGCACGCGGCGGGCGGGCGGCGCCCTGGCTTGCCACGGCGGGGTCGGGGGACGTGCTCGCGGGCTTCGTGACCGGGCTTCTCGCCCGCGGCCTGCCGGCCTTCGAGGCGGCGGCGACGGCCGCCGTCCTCCATGTCGAATGCGCCCGCGCCTTCGGCCCGGGGCTGATCGCCGAGGACCTCGCCGACACCCTTCCGGCCGTCCTCCGCGCCATGGGCGTCTAGGGCCCGCCCGGGGTGGCCTCAGCCGCCCTCCCGGGCGCCGCGCAGGTGCTTGGCCAGCCGCGACCTCTGGGGGGGGCGGCGGGCGGCGTAGGGGTTGGCGGCCGACTGGTCGCGCAGAAGGATGCGGATCGGGGTTCCGGCAAGCGCGAAGTCCTCGCGCAGCCCGTTGACGAGGTAGCGCAGGTAGTCCTCGGGCAGCCTCCGGCCCTGGCTGGCCATGATGACGAAGCCCGGCGGGCGGGTCTTGGCCTGGGTCATGTAGCGCAGCCGGATCCGCCGCCCCCCCGGCGCCGGGGGGGGATGGGCCGCGACCCGGGCCGCGAGCCACTCGTTCAGCCGCGCCGTCGGCACCCGGCGGTTCCAGACCGCATGGGCGGCAAGGACCGCCGCGTGCAGCCGCTCGAGCCCCTGCCCGGCGAGGGCCGAGACGGCGACCAGCGCCACCCCCCGCAACTGCGGCAGGAGGCGGGCGAGAAGCTCGTGCAGCTCGGCCAGCCGGCCGGCGCGGTCCTCGACGAGGTCCCACTTGCTGAGGGCGACGACCACCGCCCGCCCCTCGCGCTCGGCGAGGTCGGCCAGCCGCAGGTCCTGGGTCTCGAAGGGGGCGAGGGCGTCGACGAGCAGGATCACGACCTCGGCGAAACGCACCGCCCGGAGCCCGTCGGCGACCGCAAGCTCCTCGAGCCGGTCGGTGATGCGGGCCCGCCTGCGCATGCCGGCGGTGTCGAAGATGCGGACGGGCGTGCCCTCCCAGACCGTCTCGACGGCGATCGCGTCGCGGGTGATGCCGGGCTCGGGCCCGGTTAGCAGCCGGTCCTCGCCGAGGATGCGGTTGACGAGCGTCGACTTGCCGGCGTTGGGACGGCCGAGGACGGCGACCTGGAGCGGGCGGGCGGCCGAGGGCGCGCGGTCGGGCTCGGGGCCCTCGCCCGCGGCGACGTCGACATCGACCTCGGGGGCGGCGGCGGCGAGGCCGCCCTCGACCGCCGTGGCGGCATCGACGAGGGGCTTGAGGACGCGGTAGAGGTCCTCCATGCCCTCGCCGTGCTCGGCCGAGAGCGCGACCGCCTCGCCGAGGCCGAGGCCGAAGGCCTCGAGGAGGCCCGCCTCGCCGGCCCGGCCCTCGGCCTTGGTGGCGGCGAGGATCAGCCGCGCCGGGCCACGCCGGAGCAGGTCGGCAAAGACGCGGTCGGCCGCCGTCACCCCGGCCCGCGCGTCGATGACGAAGAGGACGGCATTGGCCATGGCCACCGCCCGCTCGGTCAGCCGGCGCATGCGGCCCGGGAGGCTCTCGTCGCGCACGTCCTCGAGCCCGGCGGTGTCGAGAAGGCGAAAGCGGAGGTCGCCGAGCCGCGCCTCGCCCTCGCGCAGGTCGCGGGTGACGCCGGGACGATCGTCGACGAGCGCGAGGCGGCGGCCGACGAGGCGGTTGAACAGGGTCGACTTGCCGACGTTGGGCCGGCCGACGATGGCGAGGGTGAAGCCCATGCGCTTCCTCCCGGGCCCGCGGTCAGCGGAAGGCCGCGAGTTCGCCGGCCCGCGTCACCACGTAGAGGGTCCCGCTGACGACGATCGGGGCCGAGGCCGCGCCCTTGCCGGGGATCGCGAGGCTCCCGGTCTCGGCCCCCGAGACGGGGTCGAAGAAGCGCAGGCGCCCGTCGCCCGAGGCGACGATCAGGCGCCCGCCGGCGAGGACGGGGCCGAAGTGGGTGTGGACGGCGGCACGGCGGCGCTCGCGCTCGGTCGTCCAGTAGGGCAAGGGCACGCTCCAGACCGTGGCCCCGGTCGCGGCGTCGAGGCGGACGAGCGCGCCCGCGTCGGAGACGAGGAAGAGCGCGCCGCCAACCGGCCAGACCGGGCTCAGCGCGCCCTCGGTCGCCGTCCAGCGCCGCTCGCCGGTGGCGAGGTCGAAGGCGGCGAGCCGCCCCGACTGGGTGCCGACATAGGCCACATCGCCGACCACCACGGGATCGCCGGTGATGTCGCTGACGCCGGTATAGGCAAAGCCGCGGCGCTGGCCGGCCAGGGTCGCGCTCCACACCCGCAGCCCGCCGAGCTTCAGGGCCGCCACCACCTCGCCCGAAGCGAAGGGCAGAAGGACCATGCGGTCAGTCACCGCCGGCCCCGGTCCGCCGACCATGCCGGCGGGCGCGGGTGTCCCGGGGATCTGCCAGCGGATGCGGCCGTTCAGGGCGTCGACCGCCCAGCCCGTGCCGTCGCCGGCGACGACATAGACGAGATCGCCGTCGACCGTCGGCGCCGCCGTCACCGGGGCGTCGAAGCGCTGGGTCCAGAGTTCGTCCCCGCTCGCGGCGTCGAGCGCGACGAGGCGGCCGAAGCCCGTGGTCACGAAGAGCCGCCCCCCCCCGAGGGCGAGCCCGCCGCCCGAGGCCGAGGGGTCGCGCTGCCCCGCCGGCGTGAGATCGCGCTGCCAGAGGCGGGTGCCGTCGGCGCCGACGGCGCTGACCCCGGCGCGGGCGTCGAGGGTGAAGATGCGCCCGCCCTCGGCCACCGGATCGGCGGTGATGCGGAAGCGCCGCCCCTCGCCCTCGCCGATCGGCGTCGTCCACGCCAGCGCCAGCAGCGGCGTCGCGCGGAGCGCGGGGTGGGTGATGGTGTGGGTCGGGCCGCCGTTGCGGTGCGTCCAGGCGGCGTGGCCGACCATCGCCGGCAGGGCGATCGGGGCCGGGCCCCCGGGCGCGACGGGTTCGGCTGGCGTCGCGGCCGGCGCCTCGCCGGCCGGGGCCGCCGGGTCGAGCGTCGCGCGGAGGTCGAGCCGGGGGCCCTCGAGCAGGCGCTCGCGCTCGCCGCAGCCGGCGACCAGCACCAGCCCCAGGCCCACCGCGGCAAGCCAGCCTCGCGTCGCCCGCGCCATCCTGTCGGCCATCGCCCGCCCCGCGCCCCCCTCAGCCCGCCCCGGCCGGCGGCGCCCCGATCGCAACCATGAGTTGCGTGAGCCGCCGGCGCTCGCCCGCGGTGATGTCGGTCGCCTCGAGCGCCTGCCGGAGGAGCCCGGCGGCCGCGGCCGTGTCGCCCGCCTCGAGCCGCAGGAGCGCCTGCTGCTCGAGCACAAGCGTGCGGAAGGGCGCCCCGGCCGCGGCCAGGGGGGCGAGCGCGGTCTCGCGCTCGGCGAGCGCGAGGTCGGTGCCGCCGAGGATCACGCGCTTGAGCGTCGCGAGCGCCCGGTAGCTCGCGGGGAGGGTCGCGTCGCCCGCGACGGCGGCGAGGAGGGCGAGCGCGGCCGGCTTGTCCCCGGCCGCGACCGCCGCCGCCGCACCGAGGAGCCCCTTCACCGCCCCGCGCCCGCCCTCGGCCGGAACCGCCGCCAGCGCCGCGGCCCGCGCCGCCGGATCCTCGCTTCGGAGCGCCGCCAGCACGGCATCGCCGAAGGCCTCGGCCGCCGCCCGCTCGCGCGCCTTCTGCCATTCGTGCCAGCTTGCCCCGCCGACGACGAGAAGGACGGCCAGCACCGCGATCCAGCCGTAGCGGCGGAAAAGCGCGAACAGCCGGTCCCGGCGCACCTCCTCGGTGACCTCGGCGATGAAACTGTCCGGGTTGCTCACGTCCCGCGCCTCCCCACTCCTCGGGTCGCGTCATAGGGGAAGCGCCGGGCCTTGCCAAGCCCGGGCCCGCCCGGGCGGGGAGGGGCGCGGGCGGCGCGGCCGGCCGCGGGGGGGCTCACTCGGCCGCCTCGCGCGCCTCCTCGGCCGACTGGCGGGCCCACATGGCGGTGTAGCGCCCGCCGCGGGCGAGGAGGGCGTCGTGGCGGCCGCGCTCGACGACGAGGCCGTCCTCGAGGACGACGATCTCGTCGGCGTCGGCGATCGAGGACAGCCGGTGGGCGATGGCGATCACCGTCCGGCCCTCGCCCACGGCGTGCAGGCTCTCCTGGATCGCCCGCTCGGTCTGGGTGTCGAGCGCGCTCGTCGCCTCGTCGAGGAGGAGGACGGGGGGGTTCTTGAGGAGCGTCCGGGCGATCCCCACGCGCTGCTTCTCGCCGCCCGAGAGCTTGAGCCCGCGCTCGCCGACCCGCGTCGCATAACCCTCGGGCAACGAGACGACGAAGTCGTGGATGCGCGCGAGCCGCGCCGCCGCCTCGACCTCGGCCGCCGTCGCCCCGTCCCGCCCGTAGGCGATGTTGTAGTGGATGGTGTCGTTGAAGAGCACGGTATCCTGGGGAACGACGCCGATCGCGGCGTGGATGCTCGCCTGCGTGACCTCGCGCAGATCCTGGCCGTCGATCCGGATGGCGCCGCCGGTGACGTCGTAGAAGCGGAAGAGGAGCCGGCCGATCGTCGACTTGCCCGAACCCGAGGGGCCGACGATGGCAAGCCGGTGCCCGGCCGGTACCCTGAGCGTCACTCCCTTGAGGATCGGCCGCGCGGGATCGTAGGCGAAGTGCACGTCCTCGAGGACGACCTCGCCGCCCCGCACCGCCAGCGCCCGGGCGCCGGGGGCATCGGTGACCTCGGCCGGCCTCTCGAGGAGTTCGAACATCTCGCCCATGTCGACGAGCGACTGGCGGATCTCGCGGTAGACGGTGCCGAGGAAGTTGAGCGGCATGGTGATCTGGATCATGTAGGCGTTGACCATGACGAAGTCGCCGACCGTCAGCCGCCCCGCCTGGACCCCGAGGGCCGCCATCACCATCACCGCCACGAGCCCGGCGGTGATCAGGAGCGCCTGGCCAAAGTTGAGGAAGGCGAGCGAGTTGTTGGTGCGGACCGCGGCCTCCTCGTAGCGGGCCATGGCGGCGTCGTAGCGCCGGGCCTCGCGGGTCTCGGCGGCGAAATACTTCACGGTTTCGAAGTTCAGGAGCGAATCGACCGCCTTCTGGTTGGCGTCGGTGTCCTGGTCGTTCATCTCCTTGCGGATCTTCACCCGCCACTCGGTGACGCGGAAGGTGAACCAGCTGTAAAGCCAGATCGTCACCGCCACCACGGCCAGATACCAGACGTCGAACACCCACCACAGTACGGCCCCGATCAGCACGAGTTCGAGAACCAGGGGCCCGATCGAGAAGAGGAGAAAGCGGAGGAGGAAGTCGACCCCCTTCACCCCGCGCTCGATGATCCGGCTCAGGGCGCCGGTCTTGCGGGTGATGTGGTAGCGCAGGCTGAGGGCGTGGATGTGGCGGAAGGTCTCGAGCGCGATCTGGCGCAGCGCCCGCTGGCCGACGCGGGCGAAGACGACGTCGCGGAGCTGCTGGAAGCCGACCGACATCGCCCGCGCGACCCCGTAGGCGACGGTGACGCCGACGGCCCCCAGGGCGACCATCGCCGCCGGCCCCTCGGCCCGCCCGTCGAGGGCATCGACCGCCGCCTTGTAGAAGAAGGGGGTGGCAACCGAGACGAGCTTGGAGAGGACGAGCGCGAGAAGCGCCCCGACCACCCGCCGGTGGACCCAGGTCTCGCCCGGCGGCCAGAGATAGGGGGCGACGCGGCGGATGGTGCGCCAGCCGCTCGGCCGCCCGGGACGGGCGGCCGGGGCGGCGGCGGGGGTGGCTGGCGACATGCGGGCGCTCCTCGGGCGGCGGACGCTACGCCGCCCGCCGCCCGAAGGCCAGAGGGGTCGCTACTCGGGCAGCGTGAAGACCTGCCCGGGATAGATGAGGTCGGGGTCGCGGATCTGGCGCCGGTTGGCCTCGAACACCCGCACGTAGAGAAAGCCGTTGCCGTAGGTGCGCCGGGCGATGCCCCAGAGGGTGTAGCCGGGCTGGACGGTGAGGATCTGGGCCCGGACCCCGCGCTCGGGCGCCTGGGCCGCGAAGGCCACGGCCAGCACCGCCGGATCCTCGCGCTGGAAGGGGGTCTCGAAGCGCGAGGTGACGCGGCCCCCGGCATCGACCTGGTCGACGCGCAGCGTGTAGACCCCCGAGGCGACGTCGGGCAGGTCGGTGCTCCAGTCGCCGCCCTCGCCGATCGGCACCGTCTGGACGGGGCGGTTGTTGACGTAGACGCGCGCGAACTCGCCGCCAAGGCCGCGGCCGGCCAGCCGTACCTCGCCCGCGACCGAGTAGGAGATGGCGTCGACGACGACCTCGTCCTGGATCTCGGGGCCCGCCCCCGGCGGCTGGATGACGCGCACCCCGGATTCGGTCGCGAGCAGGACCGCGGGCGGGGCCGCCGGGGCGGTGGCGGCGACGACCGGCGGGGCCGCCGCAAGGACGCCCGGCGCGCCCGGGTTGACGGCGGGCGGGGCGGCGGGCCCGGGGGCAGCGGCGAGGGGGTCGGGCGCGGGGCCGGCGGCCGCGGCCGTCGCGGCGGGGACGGGCGCGGCCCCCGGCGGCGGCGCCGGTTCGGCCGCCGCCGCCGGGGGCGGCGCGGTCGCCGGCGCGGGCGCGGGGGCGGCCGCCGGCGCGGGCGCGGGGGCGGGCGCCGGGGCGGGCGCGGCAAGGAGGGCGACGGCCGGGGCACCGCCCGCGGCCGCAGCGGGGGCGCGGCCGGGGACAGGCCCGGGGGCGGCGCCGGGCGCTCCGGCGGCGGGGGCCGCGGCGGCCGCGGCGGCGAGGGCCGCGCCGTCCGCGCCGGCCCCCGCGGGGGCCGGGGCCGCCGGCGCCAGGGCGACGGCGACGGATCCCGGCAGGGGCGCGCCGCCCGCGCCCGCGACGGCCACCGGCGCGGCCGCCGGCGGCGACAGGATGACGGCAGGCCCGGCGGCGGCGGCGGCCGGCCGCGGCGCGGCCGGGGGCCGCGGCCGGGCG
>JADLCV010000109.1 GCA_020846995.1 Paracoccaceae bacterium | reverse complement strand
GCTACGTCCAGTTCGTCGACGGCGACTGCACGCTCGAGGCGGGCTGGCTTGCCGCCGCGCGGGCCTTCCTCGACGCCCGCCCCGGGGTTGCCGTGGCATGCGGCCGCCGGCGCGAGGAGAACCCCGGACGGTCGGCCTACAACCGCCTCGCCGACTGGGAATGGGACACGCCCCCGGGGCCCGCGCCCGCCTGCGGGGGGGACGCCCTGATGCGGCTCGAGGCGCTGGCCGCGGCCGGCGGCTACGACGGGAGCCTGATCGCCGGCGAGGAGCCCGAGCTTTGTCTGCGGCTTCGCGCCCTGGGGTGGGAGGTCTGGCGGCTCGATGTCGCGATGACACGCCACGACGCCGCCCTCCAGCGCTTCGGCCAGTTCTGGCGGCGGGCGCGGCGGGCCGGCCACGCCTTCGCCGAGGTCTCCCGCCTCCACCGCCGGAGCCCCTTGCGGATATGGGCGGCCGAGACTCGGCGGGCGGTCCTCTGGGGGATCGCGCTCCCCCTCGCCACGCTCGCGGCGGCGGCGGTCCATCCCGCGGGCCTCGCCCTCGCCCTCGCCTGGCCGGTGCAGGTCCTGCGCCTGGCCCGCCGCTGGGGGGGCGGCCGGAGGGGCTTCGAGCGCGCCCTCCTCGTCGTCGTCGGCCGCTTTGCCGAGGCCCTGGGGGTCGCGGGCTTCCACCTCTCGCGCCTGACGGGGCGGCGGCGCGGGCTCATCGAATACCGCCAGCCGTGAAGTCCCCGGGAGGCCGGCCCCCGTCGACGGCCGGCCGGCCGGGGCGGGCCGGCCGCGGCCCCCCCCCTCGCGCGTGCGCGCGCCCCGGGCGCGGGCAGGCGGGCGAATGGGCCGGGGGCGCCTCAGCGCCGCCCGAGTCGGCGGGCGAGGGCGCGGGCGGCGTGGCCGGGGAGGATCGCGGCCGCGGCGAGGTAGCGCGCGGCGAGGCGGCGGGGGTCGGTCGCGAGGCGCCAGAGCCATTCGAGCGCGAGGCGGCGGAGCCAGGCGGGCGCCCGCCGCTGGGTCCCGGCAAGGCAGTCGAGCCCGGCCCCGATCGAGACGAAGCCGACCCCGGGGACAAGCGCGCGGCCGCGGGCGGCCAGGCGCTCCTGGCGCGGCGCCCCGAGGGCGAGAAGGCAGAGCCCGGCCCCCGCCGAGGCGACCTCGGCCAGGATCGCCCGGGCCTCCTCTCCGGCCGGGTCGAAGCCGAAGGAGGGGGCCCGCATCAGGGCCACGCGCAGCCCCGGCGCGGCCTCGCAGAGGCGGGCGGCGGCGAGGGCGAGGGCGGGCGCGGTCGAACCCACGAGGGCCACGGCGACCCCCTCGCGGGCGGCAAGGCGGGCGAGCGGAAGGACGAGGTCGGCCCCCGGGACGAGCGCCACCCGCTTTCCGCCAAGGCGCGAAAGCCAGACCACCGGGTTACCGTCGGCGACCACGAACTCGTGGGCGGCGTAGGCCGCGGCAAAGTCGGCGTCGCGGCCGAGCTTGACGAGATGGTCGAGGTTCAGCGTCGCGAGCGCGAAACCCTGGCCGCGGGCGAGGCGGGCCCCGACGAGGTCGAGCAGCCGCGCCTGGTCGGGGGTCGTGATCGCGATTCGGTGGGGGCCGAAACGGAAGTCCATGCCGGCCCCTGTCCCTGCCGCCGCCGCGCGGCCTTCCTAGGCCGGATCGCCGGGGGATGGAAACGCCTCTCACGGGGGGACCGCGCCGGCTCGCGGCGGCGGCGCCACAGCCCGGGCGGGGCAGGCGCGGGGCGGGCGCGGGGCGGGGCGACAAGGGCCGCGAAGGGTGCTAGAGAAGGGCGCGGGGGGGCGGCGCCGCCGGCCGCGGGCGATCCCGCGGCGGGGGGCTTGCGACCCGTGAGGCGATGCCCAACGCCCTTGCCTATCTCGCGCTCATGGCCTGGCCGCTGGTCGTCGCCGGGCTTTTCCTCAGGCTTCCCGTGCCGCGGGCGCTGGTCTGGTCGATCCTCGGCGGCTATCTCCTCCTGCCGCCGGTCGCGGCCTTCAACCTCCCCGGGGTGCCGGCGCTCGACAAGGTCTCGATCCCGAACCTCGCGGCGCTGGTGGCGACGGTCGTCGCGCTGCGAGCCGGGCGGCTCGCGGCGGCGGCCCGCCGCCATGCCCGCCCGCCGGTCATGGGCGCCGTCCGGACGCCCGCGGAGGAACCGGCGGCGGCACTGGCGGAGGCCCTGCGCCCGCCCCCCGCGATCTGGCTCCTGCTCGCCCTCTTCCTCGCGAGCCCGCTCGCCACCGTCCTCACCAACACCGACCCCGCGCTCTACGCCGACGGCCCGGCCGTGCACGCGATCCCCGGCCTCCGGCTCTACGATTCGGTCTCGGTGATCGTCCAGCAGGGCATCCTGCTGGTCCCCTTCTTCCTCGCCCGCCGGCTCCTCGCCTCGGCCGCGGCGCTCGGCGACCTCGTCCGCGCCCTCGCCCTCGCCGGTCTCGCCCTGAGCCTGCCGATGCTGCTCGAGATCCGCCTCAGTCCCCAGCTCAACGTCTGGGTCTACGGCTTCTTCCAGCACGATTTCCTCCAGATGATGCGGGGCGGGGGGTTCCGGCCGATCGTCTTTCTCGAACATGCGCTGTGGGTCGCCTTCTTCGCCATGACCGCGGTCCTCGCGGCCCTGGCACTTGCCCGCGAGGCCGCGGCCGAGGCCCGCCCGGCCTGGATCGCGGCGGCGTTGTGGCTCGCCGCGGTGCTCGTCCTCAGCCGCACCCTCGGGCCCCTGGTGCTGCTCGTCGCCCTCGCCCCGGCGGTGGTGCTGGCGCCGCGCCGCTGGCAGCACCGGCTGGCCGCGGCGATGGCGGCCGTCGCCGTCCTCTATCCCCTCCTGCGCGGGGCGGGGCTGATCCCGACCGAGGCGATCGTGGCCCGGATTGCCGAGTTCGCCCCCGACCGCGCCCACTCGCTCGCCTTCCGCTTCGAGAACGAGGATCTCCTCCTCGACCGCGCCGCCCTGCGGCCGTGGTTCGGCTGGGGAAGCTGGGGGCGAAACCACCTCTACGACCCCGCGACGGGGCGCATGCTCACGGTCTCGGACGGCCGCTGGATCATCGTCATGGGGGTCTTCGGCTGGCTCGGCTACCTCGCCGAGTTCGGGCTCCTCGCCCTGCCGCTCGTCTGGCTCGGGCTGCGGCATGGCGCCGCGGCGGCGGCGCCGGCGGGCGTCCTCGCCCTGATCCTCGGCGCCAACATGATCGACCTCCTGCCCAACGCCTCGCTCATCCCCTTCACCTGGCTCGTCGCCGGCGCGCTCACCGGCCATGCCGAGGCGCTGGCACGGGGCCGGCGCGCGCCCCGCCCGGCGCCCCTCCCGGGGGCGGCGGGGGCGCGCCCGCGCACCCAATTGTGAACGCGCCCGGCCGCCCCCCGCCGCGGCCGGGGCGCCAGCGCGCCCCGGGCTCTGGTATACATCGCCGGGCCCCGTCCGCGCCGGGCCGGCCCGGCCCACGAAGTCGCCATGTTCCGGCCACGGTCGCCCTCTACCCCTTCCCGTCGTCGCACCCGAGGACCCGCGAGTTTCCGATCCGCCCATGACCGGCCCTGCCACCACCCCGCCGACCGCCCCCGCCGACATCGCCATCGTCGGCATGGCCGCCCACCTCCCGGGGGCGGGATCGGTCGCCGACTACTGGCGGATGCTCGCCGAGGGGCGCCGGGCGATCCGGCGGCTGGGCGAGGAGGAGCTTCGCGCCGCGGGCGAATCGCCCGCGCGGATGCGGGCCCCGAATTATGTCCCCTTCGCCGCCCCGCTCGAGGGCTACCGCGACTTCGATCCCGACTTCTTCGGCTTCTCGCCCCGGGAGGCGGCGATCCTCGACCCCCAGCACCGCCATTTCCTCGAGACCGCCTGGGAGGCCCTCGAGGATGCCGGCCACCCGCCCGAGCGCTTCCCCGGCCGCATCGGCGTCTGGGCCGGCTGCGGCATGGGCAGCTACTTCTACTTCAACCTCTGCTCGAACCCCGCCCTCGTCGACCAGGTCGGGATGTTCCTTCTCCGCCACACCGGCAACGACAAGGACTTCCTGCCCACCCGCGTCAGCCACATCCTCGACCTTCGCGGCCCGAGCATCGGCGTGCAGACCGCCTGCTCGACCTCGCTCGTCGCCGTCCACATGGCGGCGCGGGCGCTGGCCGCGGGCGATTGCGACATGGCGCTGGCGGGCGGGGTGACGATCGAGCTGCCGCAGGGCCGCGGTTATCTTCATGCCGAGGGCGAGATCCTCTCGCCCGACGGCGAGTGCCACGCCTTCGACCACCGCGCCCGGGGCACCGTCTTCGGCTCCGGGGCGGGGGTCGTCGTCCTGCGGCGCCTGAAGGACGCGCTCGCCGACGGCGACCACGTCTGGGCGGTGATCCGGGGCAGTGCCGTCAACAACGACGGGGCGGCCAAGGCGGGCTATCTCGCGCCCTCGGTCGAGGGGCAGGCCGAATGCGTGGCCGCGGCGCTCGCCGCCGCCGGCGTCGGTGCCGACAGCGTCGGCTATGTCGAGTGCCACGGGACCGGCACCTACCTTGGCGACCCCATCGAGATCGCCGCCCTGACCGAGGCCTTCCGGCGCACGACGGCGCGGACGGGCTTCGCCCGCATCGGCTCGGTCAAGACGAACATCGGCCATCTCGACACCGCCGCCGGGGTGGCGAGCCTCATCAAGGCCGCGCTCGCCCTCCACCACCGCACGCTGCCGCCCTCGCTCGGCTACGAGGCGCCGAACCCGGCCATCGACTTCGAGCGCTCGCCCTTCCGCGTCAACGACCGCCTCACCCCCTGGGAGGGCGAGGGGCCGCGGCGGGCCGGCGTCAACTCGCTCGGCGTCGGCGGCACCAACGCCCATGTCGTCCTCGAGGAGGCGCCCGCCCCGGCCGCGGCCGAGGCCGGGCTCTGGCCCGCCCACCCGCTCGTCCTCTCGGCCCGCAGCCGGGCCGCGCTCGAGGCCGCGACCGCGGGGCTCGCCCGCCATCTCGCCGCCGCCCCCGGGCTCGAGCTTGCCGACGTCGCCTTCACGCTCAAGGAGGGGCGGCGGGCCTTCCCCTGGCGGCGGGTCCTCGTCGCCGCCGATGCGGCCGAGGCGGCGGCCCTCCTCGCCCAGCCCGACCCCCGGCGCGTCTTCACCGCCGAGGCGCCGGCCGAGGCGCCCGGGGTCGTCTTCATGTTCCCCGGCGGCGGCGCCCAGCATGTCGGCATGGCCCGCGACCTCTACGAGACCGAGCCCGTCTTCCGCGACTGGATGGACCGCGGCCTCGCCCATCTCGCCCCCCGCCTCGACCTCGACCTCCGGGCCCTGTGGCTCACCGCGCCCGGCGAGGAGGCGGCGGCCGCCGCGCGCCTCCTCCGGCCCTCGCTGCAACTGCCGCTGATCCTCATGGTCGAGGTGGCGCTGGCCGAGACCTGGCGCGCCTGGGGGGTGGAGCCCGCGGCGCTGATCGGCCACTCGATGGGCGAGAACGCCGCCGCCTGCGTCGCCGGCGTCATGGGGTACGAGGACGCGATCGACCTCGTCCACCTGCGCGGCCGGCTTTTCGACGGCGTCCCCCGCGGCGGCATGCTGTCGCTGCCGCTGCCGGAGGCCGAGGTCCGCGGCCTCATCGGCGACGACCTCGACCTCGCGAGCGTCAATGCGCCCTCCCTCTGCGTCGTCTCGGGGCCCGATGCGGGGCTCGCCGCCCTCGCCCGCAAACTCGAGGGCGACGGCATCGAGACCCAGCGCATCGCCATCGACATCGCCGCCCACTCGCGCATGCTCGAGCCGATCCTTGCCGCCTTCCACGCCCATCTCGCGCGGATGCGGCTGGCGCCGCCGCGGCTTGCCGTCATCTCGAACCGGACCGGGCGGCCCCTGACGGCGGCCGAGGCGACCGATCCGGCCTACTGGGTCGGCCATCTCCGCCACACCGTGCGCTTTGCCGACGGGCTCGCCCATCTCGCCGCAGGCCCGGCGCGGGTCTTCCTCGAGGTCGGGCCGGGGCGCGTCCTCTCCTCGCTCGCCCAGGCCAACGGCATCCCCGCCGCCCGCGCGATCAACGCCCTCCGCCACCCCGAGCAGGCGGTCGCGGACGACGTCTGGCACCTCACGACGCTCGCGCGGCTCTGGGCCGCGGGGGTCGAGGCCGACTGGGGGCAGGTCTGGGCCGGGATCCCCCGCCGGCGCCTGCCGCTGCCGGCCTATCCCTTCCAGCGCAAGCCCTACTTCATCGAGCCCGGCAGCCCGCGCGCGGCCGAGCCCGCGGGGCTGCCGGGGCGCGAGGACGACATCGCACGCTGGGGCTGGCGGCCGGTCTGGCGACCCCAGGCGCCGGCCCTGCCGGCGGGGCTCGACGACCTCCTCGCCGGGGGCCCGGCCGAGACCTGGCTTCTCTTCGCCGACGCGGCGGGGATCGCTGCGCGGGCGGCCGCCCGGCTCCGGGCGGCGGGCCATCGCGTCGTCACCGTCGAGTCCGGCGACGCCTTCGCCCGTCTCGAGAGCGACCGCTATCTCCTCGCCCCCGAGCGCGGGCGCGAGGGCTACGACCAGCTTCTTTCCGACCTCATGGGCCGCGGCCTCGCGCCCTCGCGCATCGGCCACTTCTGGCTCGTGACCGAGGGCGAGGGCTTCCGCCCCGGCTCCTCCTTCTTCCACCGGAACATGGAACAGGGTTTCTGGAGCCTGATGTTCCTCGCCCAGGCGATCGAGGGCGAGGGGCTGCCGCGGCCCCTGCGGCTCGCGGCCTTCACGACCGGCGCCGCGCGGGTCGGGGGCGAGGCGCTCGCCCATCCCGAGAAGGCCTGCATCGAGGGCCCGGCGCGGATCATGGGGCGCGAGCTGCCGGGGCTCGCATGCACGACGCTCGACCTCGTCCTGCCGGCGCGCGGCCGGCGCGGCGCCGCCGATGCGGCCGCCCTCGAGGCGCTCGCCGCGGCGGCGCTCGAGGAACTCCTCGCCGCCCCGGCCGAGGGGGCGGCGGCCCTGAGGGGCGGCCGCCGCCTCATGCGCGACTACGTTCGACAGAGCCTGCCCGCGGCCCCGGCCGCGGCCCTGCCCGCGGGGCCCGTCCTCATCACCGGCGGCTTCGGCGGCATCGGCCAGGCCCTGGCCATGGATCTCGCCCGGCGCGGGGGGGCGAAGCTCGTGCTGCTCGCCCGCGCACCCCTGCCCGCGCGCGGCGAATGGGCGGCCCATCTTGCCGGGCATGCCCCCTACGAGGCGGTCGCCCGCCGCATCCGCGCCGTCGAGGCGCTCGAGGCCGCGGGCGCCGAGGTCCTCGTCGCCTGCGCCGACGTCTGCAACCTCGAGGAGATGCGCGCCGCCGTCGCCGTCGCCACCGGCCGCTTCGGGCCCATCGCCGCCGTCCTCCACAGTGCCGGCACCATCGACGACGCCCCGATGCTTGCCCGCACCCCGCTCGCGGCCGAGGCCGTGCTCGCCCCCAAGGTCCACGGCACCCAGGTCATCCTCGAGCTCTTTCCCGACGGGGCGGTGGGGCTCGTCGTCCTCTTCTCGTCCTCGAGCACCGCCACCGCGCCCGCCGGGCAGGCCGACTACGTCGCCGCCAACGCCTACCTCGACGCCGTGGCCGAGGCGCGGGCGGGCGGGCGGACGCGGGTTCTGGCCGTGAACTGGGGCATCTGGGCCGAGGTCGGGATGGCCGCCGCGGCGGCCGCGCGCCATGCCGGCCGGGAGCCCGCGCCCGCGATCCCCGCCCTCCAGCCCCTGCTCGCCACCGCGACCTTCGACGAGGGCGGCCACCGCCTTTTCCGCGGCCGCCTCTCGACCGCCGACTGGGTCATCGGCGAGCACCGCCTCCGCGACGGCGAGGCCCTCCTCCCCGGGACCGGGTTTGTCGAGCTGGCCGCCGAGGCGCTCGCCGCCCAGGGCGAGGCGGGGCCCTTCGCGATCCGCGACCTCACCTTCCTGCGCCCGCTCCGCGCCGGTGAGGCGGGCATCGACATCGCCGTGAGCCTCCGGCGCAGCGAGGAGGGCTATGTCTTCGCCGTCGCCTCGGCGGCCGAGGCGGGCGGGCGGCGGGGCTTCGTCAGGAACGCCGAGGGGACGATCGTGCTCGGCCCGGCGACCCCGCCCCCGGCCCTCGACCTCGCCGCCATCGCCGCCCGCCTCACCGGGCCGCGGGCCGCCGATGCCGCCGGGCTCGTCACGGCGCAGGAGGCCCATCTCGCCTTCGGCCCGCGCTGGCGGGTCCTGCGCGAGCGCGCCCTCGGCGCCGGCGAGGGGCTCGCCCGCCTCGCCCTCGATGCCCGCTTCCGGGGCGATCTCGCCCAGGGCTTCCGGCTCCATCCCGCCCTTCTCGACATCGCCACCGGCTGGGCCATGGACCTCATCCCCGGCTATGCGCCGACCCATCTCTGGGTGCCGGTGGGGCATGCCCGGCTGCGGGTCTTCGCCCCCCTGCCGGCCGAGGTCCTGAGCCACGTCCGCGCCGCCCCCGGCAACCGCGCCGAGGGGCCCTTCGCCCGCTTCGACGTCACGCTCGCCGATGCCGCCGGCGCCGTCTGCCTCGTCGCCGAGGGCTTCACGCTGCGCCGGCTCGAGGGCGCGCTCGCCCCCGCCGCGCCCCTGCGGCCGGCCGAGCTGATCCTGACCGGAGAGGCCGGCCACCCCGGCCACCCCGGGCCCCCGACCGCGGCCGAGGCCCGCCTTGCCGCCCAGCTCGCGCAGGGCATCCGCCCCGCGGAGGGGCCCGAGGCCCTTGCCCGGGCGCTCGCGACGGACCTGCCGCGGCTGGTCGTGACGCCCCTCGCCCTGCCGGCGCTGATGGCCGAGGCGGCAACCCAGCCTGCCGCCGCCGCCGAGGAGGGCGCGGGCTTCGAGCGCCCCGACCTCGAGAGCGCTTATGTCGCGCCGCGGACCGACATCGAGCGCACGCTGGCGGGCTTCTGGAGCGAGCTTCTCGGCGTCGCCCGGGTCGGGGTCGAGGACGACTTCTTCGCCCTCGGCGGGCACTCGCTGATCGCGGTGCGCCTTTTTACCCGCATCCGGCGGACGTGGTCGGTCGAATTCCCGATCTCGGTCCTCTTCGAGGCCCCGACCATCGCCGCCTGCGCCCGGCTGATCGCCGAGCGCATCGGCGCCGCCGCCGGGCCGGGCGAGGAGGCCGCGGGCGCGCCCGCGGGGCCGGCCGCGCCGGCCCGCCGCTTCACCCATCTCGTCGCCATGCACGAGGGCGAGGGCGGCCCGCGCACGCCCTTCTTCCTCGTCGCCGGCATGTTCGGCAACGTCCTCAACCTGCGCCATCTGGCGGCGCTGATCGGCACCGACCGGCCGTTCTACGGCCTCCAGGCCCGCGGGCTCCTGGGCGGAGAGGCGCCGCACGCCCGCTTCGAGGACGCCGCCCGCGACATGATCGCCGAGATCCGGCAGGTCCAGCCGCACGGGCCCTACCTCCTCGGCGGCTTCTCGGGCGGGGGTCTCGTCGCCTGGGAGATCGCCCGCGCCCTCGAGGCGGAGGGCGAGACGGCGGCCCTCGTCGCCCTCCTCGACACCCCCCTCCCGCTCCGGCCGCCGCTCGCGCGCCGCGACCGCGTGGCGATCAAGCTGGCCCTGATCCGCCGCCGGGGCCCGGGTTACCTGCTCGACTGGGCGCGGGCCCGGCTCGCCTGGGAGATCGCCCGCCGCCGGGCTCCGGCCGCCGGTCCCGAGGCCGGGCAGGGCTTCCACGACGCCGCGATCGAGGCCGCCTTCCGCGCCGCGTTGCCGGCCTACCGGCTGGTGGCGCGGTCGGGGGCGACGGTCCTCTTCCGGCCCCCCCTCGACCGCCGCTTTGCCGTCGGCGGCGGCCGCTTCGTCAGCGCCGCCCGCGAATACGTGAGCGCGGACAACGGCTGGACGCCCTTCGCCCCCGCGCTGTCGGTCGTCGAGGTGCCGGGCGACCACGATTCGATGGTGCTCGAGCCGAACGTGCGCGCGCTGGCAGCGCGAATGCGGTCGGCGATCGCCGCCGCCGAGGCCGGCTCCCTCGCGCCGGCCGTGACCCCCACCGCGCCCTGGGCGCAAGCGGCGGAGTAGCGCCATGGCCGGACCGACCGTGCTGACGGTGATCGTCAACTGGCGCACCCCCGCCATGACGCTGAAGGCCGCCGCCGCCGCCCATGCGGCGATGGCGGGGATCGCGGGCGCGATCACCATCGTCGACAACGATTCCGGGGACGGCTCGCTCGAGTCGATCGCGGCCGAGATTGCCCGTCGCGGCTGGCAGGGCCGGGTGCAGGCCGTCGCCTCGGGCTGCAACGGCGGCTTCGGCTTCGGCAACAACGCGGGCATCCGCGCCGGGCTGCCGGGCGGGGTGCGGCCCGATTTCGTCTACCTCCTGAACTCCGACGCCTTCCCCCGACCGGACGCGATCGCGCGGCTGCTCGACCATCTCGGTGCCCACCCCGAGACGGGCCTCGCCGGCAGCTTCATCGAGGGGCCGGACGGCGTGCCCCACGCCACCGCCTTCCGCTTCCCCGGCATCGGGAGCGAGTTCGAGGGCGCGGCCCGCACGGGCCCGATCTCGCGGCTCCTCGCCGCCCATGCCGTGGCGCTCCCGATCCCGGAGGCGTCGCGGCGGGTCGACTGGCTTGCCGGCGCGAGCGTGATGGTCCGGCGCGCCGTCCTCGACCGCGTCGGCCTCTTCGACGAGACCTTCTTTCTGTACTTCGAGGAGACCGACCTCTGCCGCCGCGCCGCCGCCGCCGGCTGGCCTGCCGACTACGTCCGCGAGAGCGTCGTCGTCCACATCGGCTCCGAGACCACGGGCATGAAGCGCTGGCAGCGGATGCCGCGCTACTGGTTCGACTCGCGCCGGCACTATTTCGTCAAGAACCACGGCGCGGCCTATGCCGCGCTCGCCACCGCCGCCCATGTCGCCGGCGGCCTGATCTGGCGGCTGCGCTGCCTGATCGCGCGCCGGCCCCTGCGCGATCCCCCGCGGTTCCTGCGCGACCTTGTGGCCCACGAACTGCGGGCGCTCGCCCGGGCCCGCCCCGAACCCGCCGTTCCCTGTCTCAGCCCCTCCCGGAGGACCTCATGACCACGCTCTCCTCGATCCTGATCGGCAACGAATCGCTCCTCCTGCGCTGCGCGGCGCTCTGGCGCGAGCGCGGCCACACGATCGCCGCCGTCGTCACGCGGAACCCCGAGATCCGCGCCTGGGCCGAGGCCGAGGGGCTCAGGGTGCTCGCGCCGGAGGCGGGCGCGGCCGATGGCGCGGCCCCCGCCTCGGTCGACTGGGTCCTGTCGATCGCCAACCTCGCCCTCGTCCCCGCCCCCCTCCTCGGGGCGGCGCGGCTCGGCGCCATCAACTTCCACGACGGCCCGCTGCCGGCCCACGCCGGCCTCAACGCCCCGGTGTGGGCGCTGCTCGCCGGCGAGACCCGCCATGCCGTAAGCTGGCACCTGATCGCCGGCGGCATCGACGAGGGCGACGTCATCGTCGAGCGGGCCTTCGACATCGCCCCCGACGAGACCGCGCTGACGCTGAACACCCGCTGCTGGGAGGCGGCGATCGAGAGCTTTGCCGATCTCGTCCTCCGGCTCGAGGCCGGCGGCGTCCCCGCCGGGCGCCGCCAGGACCTTGCCCGCCGCCGCTATCACGCCCGCGCCGACCGCCCGGCCGCGGCCGCCCGCATCGACTTTGGCCGCGGCGCCGCGGCGGTTGCGGCCTTCGTCCGGGCGCTCGACCACGGGCCCTACTGGAACCCGCTCGCGCGGGCCAAGATCGTCGCCCGCGGCCGCGTCCTCCTCGTCGGCCAGGCGGCGGTCGAGGCGCGGGCGCCGGCCATCCCCGGCACCGTCCTCGAGGCGACCCCGGCGGGCCTCGTCGTCGCCGCCGCGGGCGGCGCGGTGCGGCTGACCGGGCTTGCCGACCCTGCCGGCGCCCCCGTCTGCCCCTCGACCGTCGCGGCCGCGGGCGAGGTCATCGCCTCTCCCGCCGTCGAGGAGGCGGGGCGGCTCGATGCCGCGCTCGCCGCCGTCGTGGCGGGCGAGGGGCGCTGGCGGCGCCGGCTCGCCGCCCTTGCCCCCCTCGGCCTGCCCGGGCTTGCCCCGCCGGCCGACAGCCCCCGCTGGGAGACGCTCGCGGCGGGCCTGCCCGCGGACCTCGACCCCGGGCTCCTCGTCGCGGCCTTCGCCGCCTGGGCCGCGCGCGTCGCGGGCAAGCCTGCGGCCGACCTTGCCTTCCGTGCCGCGGCCGCGCCCGCGGCGCCGGGCTATCTCTCGCACTTCGTGCCCCTCGCCTTCGCGCCGGCGGCGGGGGAAAGCCTCGGCGCCGCCGCCGCCCGCCTTGCCGGCGAGATCGCCGCCGCCCGCCGCTGGCCGGCCTTTGCCGCCGACCTTCCCGCCCGCGATCCCGCGATCGGGGTCCGGCCCGTGCCCGAGGTCGCCATCGCCGAGGATGGCCCCGTCGCCGGCAGCGCCGTGACGCTCGTCACCGGCCGGGCGCCCGCGGTCTGGGTCGATGCCGCCCGCGCCGACGCCGTCACCCGCGCTGCCTGGGCCGAAAGCCTCTCCGCGCTGGTCGCGGCCGCGGCCGCCCTCCCCGCGACCGCGGTCGAGAACCTCCCCCTCCTCACCCCGGCGACGCGCCGGCGCGTCCTGGCGGAGGGGAACGCGACTGCCCTTCAGCTCGCGGCCGAGACGACCGTGCATGCGGCCCTCGCCGCCCAGGCGGCGCGCACCCCGGCGGCCATCGCCCTCGCCTTCGAGGGCGAAAGCCTCACCTACGCCGACCTCGAGGCGCGCGCGAACCGGCTTGCCCATGTCCTTGTCGCCGAGGGGGTCGGGCCCGGCAGCATCGTCGGCCTCTGCCTGCCGCGCGGCCCCGACCTCGTCGCGGGCGCGCTCGCCATCCTCAAGGCCGGCGGCGCCTACCTGCCGCTCGACCCCGCCTATCCCGCCGACCGGCTGGCCTTCTGCCTCGAGGATGCGGGCGCGGGCCTGATCGTCACCGACCGCGCCCGCGCCGCCCCCTTCCTTGAGGGCAGCGCCGGCCTTGTCCTCGTCGATGCCGAACCGCGGCTCGCCACGCTGCCGGCGACGGCGCCGGAGGGGCGCGCCACCGCCGCGGACCTCGCCTATGTCATCTACACCTCGGGCTCGACCGGCCGGCCCAAGGGGGTGATGGTCGAGCACGGGAGCGTCATCAACTTCTTCGCCGGGATGGACGCGCGCATCCCCCACGATCCCCCCGGGGTCTGGCTGGCCGTCACCAGCCTCTCGTTCGACATCGCCGTCCTCGAGCTCTTCTGGACCCTCGCGCGCGGCTTCAAGGTCGTGCTCTCGGGCGAGGAGGAGCGCGCGCTCGTCGCCCGCCACCGCCTGCCCCTCGCCCGGCGCAAGATGGAGTTCAGCCTCTACTACTGGGGCAACGACGACGGCGTCGGGCGCGACAAGTATCGCCTCCTCCTCGAGGGCGCGCGCTTCGCCGACAGCCACGGCTTCCGCGCCATCTGGACGCCCGAGCGCCACTTCCACGCCTTCGGCGGCCCCTACCCGAACCCGGCGGTGACCGGGGCCGCGGTGGCGGCGGTGACGCGCAACCTCGACGTCCGCTCGGGCAGCGTCGTCGCCCCCCTCCACCATCCCCTCCGCATCGCCGAGGAATGGGCGGTCATCGACAACCTTACCAACGGCCGCGCCGGCCTCGGCATCGCCTCGGGCTGGCACCCGGAGGACTTCGTGCTCAAGCCCGAGAACGCGCCCCCGGCCAACAAGGCGGCGATGTATGCCGCGATCGACCAGGTGCGGCGGCTCTGGCGGGGCGAGAAGGTGAGCTTCCCCTGGAAGCCCGGCCAGCCGGTCGAGGTCCTGACCCAGCCGCGCCCGGTCTCGCGCGAGCTGCCGGTCTGGCTGACGATCGCCGGCAACCCCGACACCTGGCGCGAGGCGGGCGAAATCGGGGCCCATGTCCTCACCCATCTCCTCGGCCAGTCGATCGAGGAGGTGGGCGAGAAGATCAAGCTCTACCGCGCCACCCTCGCCCGGCACGGCCACGATCCGGCGAAGTTCACCGTGACGCTGATGCTGCACACCTTCGTCGCCCGTGACCGCGAGCAGGCCCGCCGCACGGCCCGGGGACCGATGCGCGCCTATCTCGGCGCCGCCGCCGGCCTCGTGCGCCAGTATGCCTGGACCTTCCCGGCCTTCAAGAAGCCGCAAGGCGTGGCCTCGCCCGCCGACATCGACCTGCGCACGCTCGGCGCCGACGAGGTCGACGCCATCCTCGAGTTCGCCTTCACCCGCTACTTCGAGGATTCCGGTCTCTTCGGCACCGTCGAGGATGCGCTCGACCGGGTCGAGCAGCTGAAGCGGATCGGCGTCGACGAGGTCGCCTGCCTGATCGACTACGGCATCGCGGCCGAGACCGTGCTCGAGGGGCTCTTTCCCCTCGCCGAGGTGGTGCGGCGGGCCAACGACGCCCCGGCGCTCGACCCCGAAGACTTCTCGATCGCGGCCCAGATCCTGCGCCACGGCGTCACCCACATGCAGGCCACCCCCTCGATGGCGCGCATGATCGCGATGAGCGAGGAGGGCCGCTCGGTCATCGGCCAGGTCGGGCGGATGATGCTCGGCGGCGAGCCCGTTCCGGGGGCGCTCGTGGCCGAGATGCAGGCCCTCGGCGTCGCGACCGTCGAGGCGATGTATGGCCCGACCGAGACCACGGTGTGGTCCTCGACCGGCCCGGCCGACGGCACCCGGGCGCTGGCCGACCTCGGCCGGCCGATCGCCAACACGCGCTTCTACGTCCTCGACGGCGCCGGCCAGCCGGTGCCGCCGGGGCTGCCGGGCGAGCTCTGGATCGGCGGCGCCGGGGTCGCGCGCGGCTATCTCAACCTCCCCGACCTCAGCGCCGACCGCTTCCGTCCCGACCCCTTCGCGGGGGAGGGACGGATCTACGGCACGGGCGACCTCGTGCGGGCGCTTCCCGACGGACGGCTCGAGTTCCTCGGCCGCGCCGACGGGCAGGTGAAGCTCCGCGGCTACCGTATCGAACTCGGCGAGGTCGAGGCCGCGGCGGCGGCCCTGCCCGGCGTCGCCGAGGCGGTCGCGATGCTGCGCGAGGACCAGCCGGGCGATGCCCGCCTCGTCCTCTACATCCGGGGCGAGGGCGTCGCGGCCGAAGGGCTGCGCGCGGCCCTCGCCCAGCGTCTGCCCGCGCACATGGTGCCGGCGCATGTCGTCGGGGTCGCGGCCTTCCCGCTCACCCCCAACCGCAAGCTCGACCGCCGGGCCCTGCCCGCCCCGGCCGAGGTGGCGGCGGCGGCCGCGGCGGCGGGCTACGAGGCGCCCGTCGCCGGCTCGATCGCCGAGCGGGTGGCCGAGGTCTGGGCCCGCGTCCTCGGGGTCGCGAGGGTTGGCGCGCGCGACAGCTTCTTCGCGCTCGGCGGCCACTCGCTCCTCGCCGTGCAGGCCCACCGCGAGCTCCGGGGCATCCTCGGCGACGAGCGGCTGGCGATCACCGACATCTTCCGCTTCCCGGTGCTCGCCGATTACGCGGCCCATGTCGACCGCCGCGCCGGCCCGGCCGCCGAGCGGGACGCCGCGGCCGAGGCGGCCGCCCGCGCCGCCGCCAACGAGAAGCGCCGGGCGCTGCGCGCGGCCCGCGCGGTCTAGGGTCCGGGGGGCGGGGGCGGCCCGTCGCCGTCCCCGCCGCCGGCGGCGGGGACGGCAGCAGGCCCGGTCGCCGATGGCCAGGGGAGGAGCGACGCCATGACGAGCCTTGCCGCAGCCATCGGCGCCATCCTCTTCGTCGGCCACAGCCTTTTCGGCTTCGTCATCCCCGCCATGCTCGAGGAGGCGCTGCGGCGGGCCGGCACCCCGGCCCGCGTCGAGGCCCAGATCACCAACGGCGCGCCCCTGTCGTGGAACTGGGAGCATTCGGCCGAGGCCCAGGGGGTGGACGCCCGCGCCGCGCTTCCGACCGGGGACTACGGGACGGTGATCCTGACCGAGGCCCAGCCCCTCCACGCCCAGATCCGCTGGAACGATACCGCCGGCAACGCCCGCCGCTTCTACGATCTCGCGGTCGGCGCCAACCCGGCGGCGCAGGTCTTCTTGCACGAGACCTGGCCGAGCCTCAACTCCGGCACCGCGACGCCCATCGAGGGCGACGACCGCGGCGCCATCCCCTGGCGCGAGCGGCTCGACCTCGAGCACCCCGAATGGCAGGGCATCGTCGCTGCCGTCAACGCCGCCCGGGCCGAGGGCCGGCCGCCGATGCGGCTGATCCCGGCCGGGCGGGCGATGGCGCTGGCCCACGACGCCATCGCCCGCGGCGAGGTCCCCGGGGTTGGCACCATCGCCGACCTTTTCATCGATGACATCCACACCAACGACCTCGGCAACTACCTCGTGACGATGGTGATCTACGCCGCCGTCACGGGTGCGGATCCCGCGGGGCTGCCGGCCAAGCTCGTGCGGACCTGGTCGACGCGTCAGCGCATCGTCACCCCGGCGCTGGCCCGGGCCTTCCAGGGTATCGCCTGGCAGGCGGTCGCGGCCGAGGCCGCCGCCGCAGCCGCAGCCGCGACCGGCGGGGACGGGACGCTGCCCGCGGCTGCCACTCCCGCCTCCGACTCCGCCGCCGGCCCCCCCGCCACCGCCCCCCCTGCCGCTTCCGCGGCCGCTCTGCCCGCGCCCGCCGCCCCGCCCGCCGCCGCCCTCCGGCCGTCGGCCGCGGTCGCGGCCCTTCCCGCGATCGCCAATCCCGCCCTCGGGATGAACCTCGCCGGGCTCAAGGACTGGTCGGTCGAACTCCCCTTCCTCGACCTCATGAAGCTCTCGCGCCCCTGGGTCGGGCATCTGCCGGGGCGCTGGGGCGGCATGGAGAACCCCGAACTCGCGGCCGGCGGCTGGCTTGACGCCGAGGGCTGGCCGCGGGCCCTGCCGCCCGCCGTCACCGGGCTCGCGAGCGTGATCCTGACCGACCTTCCCGCCGCGGCGGGAGGTGTCGCCGGGCGCTACCGGCTGACCCACGCCGGCCGGGGCCGGCTCGTCGTCGCCGGGCGGGCGCGGGTCGTGTCGTCGGGGGCGGGCACGATCCTCTTCGACTACGACCCCGGCCCGGGGCCGGTCGAGATCCGCATCGAGGCGACCGACCCCGCCGACCCCATCCGCGACATCCGCGTCGTCCGCCTCGACCGGGCGCCCGCCCTCGATGCCGGCACCCTCTTCAACCCCGATTTCCTCGCCCGGCTGCGCGGGGTGCGGCTTCTGCGCTTCATGGACTGGATGAACACCAATTCCGACCCCCCGGGCGAGAGGATGCCGCGGCCGGCGGATGCGACCTGGGCCGGGCCCGGGGGGGCGCCGGTCGAGGTGATGGTGGCGCTCGCCAACGAGCTTGGCGCCGATCCCTGGTTCACGCTCCCCCACCGGGCCACCGACGCCTATGTCCGCCGTTTCGCCGAGGTCGTGCGCGAACGCCTCGCCCCCGGCCTCCGCGCCCATGTCGAGCTTTCCAACGAGGTCTGGAACTGGAGCTTTCCCCAGGCCCACTGGGCCGAGGCCGCCGCCCGCGACCGCTGGGGCGAGCCCTACAAGTGGATGCAGTTCTATGCCGTCCGCGCCGTCGAGATGGCGGCGATCTGGGAGGATGTCCTCGGGCCCGCGGCCGCGACGCGGCTCGTCCGCGTGATCTCGACCCAGCCGGGCTGGCCCGGGCTCGAGGAGGAGGTTCTCGCGGCCCCGCTCTGGACCGCCGAGGCCGACGGCCGGGCCCCGCCGGCGGCGCATTTCGACCTATACGCGATCACGGGCTACGTCGGCGGCGGGCTCGGCAGCGATGCCAAGGTGCAGGCCGTGCGCGGCTGGCTTGCCGACAGCCTCGCCGCCGCCGCGGCCGCGGCCGACGCCCTCGGCCTTGAGGGCGAGGCCCGCGCCGCCCATGTCGCCCGCCACCGCTTCGACCGTGCCGTGACCACCGCCGCGGCCGAACTGCGCGACGGGAGCGTCACCGGGGCCCGCGAGGACACACTCGCGAACCTTCTCGGCGCGGTCTTTCCCTACCATGCCGAGGTCGCGCGGCGGCACGGGCTCCGGCTCGGCCTCTACGAGGGCGGCACCCACATCGTCGGCGAGGGTGCCCAGATCGGCGACGAGGAGCTCACCGCCTTCTTCGTCCACCTCTCCTACACGCCCGAGGTCGGGGCGCTGGTCGCCGACCTTCTCGCGGGCTGGGCCGCGGTCAGCGACGAGCCCTTCACCGCCTACCTCGACGTCCTCGCGCCGAGCCGCTGGGGCAGCTGGGGCGGCCTCCGGCACCTCGAGGATGACAACCCCCGCTGGCGGGCGCTCGCCGGCCTCGGCCCGTAGGATCCCGGCGGCACGATGCTGAGCGTCATCATCCCGGCCGCGAACGAGGCGGGCTGGATCGGGCCCTGCCTCGATTCGCTCCTCGCCTCCGACGACCCCGGCCTGCCCGTCGAGGTCATCGTCGCCGCCAACGCCTGCACCGACGCCACCGTAGCCGAGGCCGGGGCGCGCCGGCGGGCGGCGGCCGCCCGCGGTTGGCGGCTCGCGGTCCTCGACCTGCCGCGGCCGGGCAAGCCCGGGGCGCTCGATGCCGGCGACCGGGCGGCGGGGGGGGCGCTCCGCCTCTATCTCGACGCCGACGTCACCCTCACCCCGCCGCTCCTCGCCCGCCTCGCCGCGGCGCTCGCGGGGGATGGCGCGACCTATGCGAGCGGCCGGCCCGAGGTCGCGCCGGCCCGCGACGCCCTCACCCGCGCCTATGCAAGGGTGTGGACGCGGCTTCCCTTCTTCCGCTCGCCGGCGCCGGGGTTCGGGCTTTTCGCCGTCAACGCCGCCGGGCGGGCGCGCTGGGGCGCCTTTCCCGCCGTCATCTCGGATGACACCTATGTGCGGCTTCTCTTCCGGCCGGCCGAGCGCATCGAGGTCGCGGCCGGCTACCGCTGGCCGCTCGCCGAGGGGTTCGCGGCCCTCGTCCGCGTCCGCCGCCGCCAGGACGCGGGCGTGGCCGAGATCGCCCGCCGCTTCCCCGCCCTTCTCGCCAACGAGGGCAAGCCCCGGCCCACGGCCGGTGAACTCGCCCGCCTCGCCCTCGCCGACCCCGCCGGGATCGCGGTCTATGCCGCCGTCGCCGCCGCCGTCCGCCTCGGCCGCTCCACCGGCTGGGCGCGGGGCCGCTAGGCGCGGACGGGACCGGCGGGGGGCGGCGCGGCCCGGGGCGCGAGGTCGGCCCAGCCGCAGGCCAGCGCGAGGGCCGCGGGGTCGGTCGCGGGGTCGGCCGCCATCGCCTGCCGCCAGGGGCGCGAGCGGCGGTTGTGCCACTCGGCCCGGGCGAGGTGGAGGCCGTGCCAGGCGATGGTGATGACCGGCGTCCGGAGCGGCAGCCGCTCGCGCCACTTCCGGCGCTGGTGGTGGAAGGCGCGGGCGAAGTCCGGCCCGAGGAGGTCCTTGTAGCCGTCGTTGTGGACGACCGGCAGGGCGAGCGCGAAGGCGCCGCGGCCGGCCGCGCGCGCCGCCTGCACGATGTCGGTGCCATGGAGGTGGAAGCCCGGCAGCGAGGGATCGAAGCCGAGCCCCGCGGCCCGGCGCACCACGATCAGGAGTTCGTCGAGGCTCTGGACCGCCACCGGGCGGAGTTCGACGCGACCGACGATCTGGCCGAGCGAGGTCGACCACACCGGCCCCCGCCCCGCCCCGTCGAGCCCCACCCCGTAGGCGCCCGCGACCGCCCAGTCCGGTTCGGCCGCCGCAAGCGCGGCGAGACGGGCGTCAAGGAGCGCCTCCCACCCCCGGGGCAGGTAGACGTCGTGATGGGCGAAGACGACGACCGGCGCCGTCGTCGCGGCGAGCCCGCGGTTGTAGGCGATGGCGGCCGAGGGGGCGTCGCGCTCGACATGGAGCGGCACGTTTCCCTCGGCGATGTCGGGCGAGCGGGCGAGATTGGCGGCGAGGATCGCCGGATCGTGGCTGGCCGTCACCACGACGATGCCGCCTGCAGCCGTCCCGCCCATCGCTTCCCGTCCCCTGCCCCCTGCTCCCGGCGCTCACTCTGGGGCAGCCGCGGGCGACTGGGAAGCCGCCGCCGCATCCCCCCCGCCCCCCTCGCGCCCGTTTCGGGCGAAAAGCGCGGCGAGGCGGCGGGCCTCGACGCCCGCGTCGTGGAGTGCAAGAACCCGCTTCCGGCCCGCCCGGCCCATCGCCGCGAGCCTCGGGAGGGGCGTCGCGGCGAGGGCCGCGAGGGCCGCGGCGAGGGCCGGGGCGTCGCCCGCGGGCACGAGCCAGCCGGTCGCACCCGGCACCACGAGTTCGGGAATGCCCGCCACCGTCGTCGCCACCACCGGCCGGCCGGCCGCCATCGCCTCCATGATGACGACCGGCAGGCCCTCGGCGAAGGAGGGCAGGACGAGGGCGTGGGCGGCGGCGAGTTCCTCGCGCACCCGTTCCTCGTCGATCCAGCCCGTGATCGTGACCCGCGCCCCGAGCCCGCGGGCGGCGATGGCGGCCTCGATGGCGCCCCGCATAGGCCCGTCGCCGGCCAGCACGAGGCGCGCTGCGGGATGGTCGGCCAGCAGCCGGGCAACGGCCGCGAGGAGCACGAGCTGGCCCTTCTGCTCGGCGAGCCGGCCGATGCAGAGAAGCCGCAAGGGCCCCGGGGGAAGCGGCCGGGGGGCCGGGAAGGCCGCGGGCTCGATACCGCAGCGGACGACGGCGATGCGGTCCCAGCGGGCGGGGTCGGTCCAGCGCATGAGCTGGCTCTGCCCGAACGCGGACACCGCCACCGCAAGGTCGGCGCGGGCGAGCTTGGCGGGGAGCGCGAGCGCGCGGGGGGCGTCGAACTCCTCGGGGCCGTGGACCGTGAACCCGAAGGGAAGGCCGCCGAGAACATGGGCGAGCATCGCCACCATCGCCGGGTTGGTGCCGAAATGGGCGTGCAGGCGGTCGAGCCCGAGGGCCCGCGCGCGGCCCGCGACCCACGCCGCCTCGAGCAGGTAGACGAGGTGGACAAGCACCCCCCGCTCGGACCGCCAGCCGCAGGAAAGTGCAAGCCGAAGCGCCAAGAAGCCCCGAACAGGGGCCCGCAGAAGCGCAGGAAGTGCGAAAACTGCAAGCCGGAAAAGCCCACGATCGAGTGCGTACTCGCTTCCGGAAAGCTCGCCGGCGTCGCCGGGATGGACCGCCCCGGTCGCCGGCCGGCGCATGGCAAGGCGGTGGACGGTGACGCCCGCGGTCGCGAGCGCGGCCATCTCGCGGCGGATGAAGGTCGTCGAGACCTGGGGATGGGTGTTGAGGACGTAGCCGACGCGCATCGACGGTCAGCCCGCCGGCGCCGCCGCGGCGCGGAGTGCCGCCGCCGGGGCGAGGGCGCCGCGGTGGCCGACGACCGCGGCCGCGACCCGCTGGGCGAGGGCGACCGCAGCCGCCGGCCCGTCGCCGGCCAGCCGCCGGGCAAGGTAGGCGCCGCCGAAGGCATCGCCGGCCCCGGTCGTGTCCACGACCCGGGCGGCGGGGGTGACGGGACGGCTCCCCCGCCCGTCGCCCGCGCGCCAGAGGGTCGGGGCGGTGCCGTCCTTGACCACGACCTCGGGGCAGCCGAGGGCGGCGTAGCGCGCGGCCGTCGCCGCCGCATCGGCATCGCCGAAGGCGAGGGCCTCGTCCCCGTGGGTCGGCAGGAGGATGTCGGCGCGCCGGGCCGCGGCCTCGATCGTGGCCCGCAGGGTCGCGGCGTCCTCCCAGAGGACGGGGCGGAGGTTGGGGGCGAAGGCGCCGCGGAAACCCCTCTGCCCGCGCGCCCCGAGGGCGGCGAGGAGGGCCGCGCGCCCCGCGGGCGCGAGGATCGCGAGCGTGATCCCCGAGAGATAGACGAGGTCGGCCGCCGCGAAGGCCGCCGCGAGGGCGGCGGGATCGTCGGCAAGCCGCCGCGCCGCCGAGGTCGAGCGCCAGTAGGCAAAGCGCCGCTCGCCCGCGGCATCGGTCTCGGCGGTGTAGAGGCCGGGCGCGCCCCCCCGCTCGCGACGGACAAGCCCGGTCCCGATCCCGGCCGCGGCGAGGAAGTGCAGCATGCGCTCCGAGAAGGCGTCCTCGCCAAGCCGCGTCAGGTAGTCGACCCGCCCCCCCGCCGGCACGAGCGCCGCGAGCGCCCAGGCGACGTTCAGCGTGTCGCCGGCAAAGCCCTGCTGCCAGAGACCATCCTCGCGGCGGGCGAACTCGACCATGGCCTCGCCGACCGCGATCACGCGCACGGGCGGCACCGCCGGGGCCGGGTCAGGGGCAGGGTCAGGGGCAGGGGCAAGGAGCACTCCGCCGCGGGGGGGGACGTGCGCGGAATCCTAGCGGCCGCCGGCTCCGCCGTCACCCCCGCGCGGCGCTCAGAGCTCGGTCTCCCCGCCCCCGGGGGCCGGCGGCGGGGGCACCAAGGGCACCTTGCGGCGGATGATGATGTCGCCGTTCGGCAGCCGCTCGGGGGGGTGATAGGCACCGAGGTCGTCGATCAGACCGGCGAGGTCGCGCATCATCGGCTCCATGTCGGCCATGAGCCGGCGGAGGATGAGGCGGGCGCCCTCCTCGATGAGGCCGAGGCCCTCGCCGTAGCCGTCGGGCGCGGGCAGACCCTCCTCGGCCGCTGCCGGGGCGGCGAGGGCGAGCGAAAGGAGAAGGGCGAGGAGCGGACGCGGCATCACCCGAAGATAGGCGAAAGGGACGCGGAATTGAAGGTCGGGGCGATCACGGATCGAGGTCGAGGCTGACCGGGAAATGGTCGGAGGCATCGAGGAGTGCCGCCCGGAGGGGGGCGTCGGCGTAGCAGGCGGGATCGTCGAAGGGATGCCAGATGCGCCAGCGGTGGGCGCGGGGGCAGAGGTCGGGCGAGACCATGATGTAGTCGAGGAGGGCCGAGAAGTAGTGCGGCTCGGGGCCGACGAGGAAGCGGGCCGAGGCCGGCGCGGCCGCCCACCGCCTGCCGCGCGCCGCCCGGGCATGGGCATCGTGGAGGCGCAACTCCCGCGGGCGGTCGAGGCCGAGGACGATGTCCACGGCCGAGACGGCGAAGGCGCCCCCGTCATCCTCGACCCCGGGGCCGTCGTTGAAGTCGCCGAGGACGACGAGCGGGGCGCCCTCGGCGAGATGCTCCTCGACGCGCCGCCGGAGCCAGCGGCACTGGCCCTGCTGGATGCGCCGGTTCTCGCGCGCGACGAGCGGGACCTGGGCCGGAGAGCGCGCGGCATGGGGGGCCTTCGACTTCACATGCACGCCGATGAGGCGGAAGAGCCGCCCGCCCGCCGTCTCGGCGAGGATCTCGAGGGGCGGGCGGGCGAAGGTCACGACCCGCGGGGGGCTGCCGGCGCCGGGGGCAACGCGCAGGGCGCGGTCGAAGCGCGGCGCCTCGGCGGTGCCGCGCCGGCCCGAGGCCGGCCCGCGCGGGTCGTGGACGACGGCCAGCGCGTCGGGATCGTAGAGGAGAGCGAGTTCCTGCTGGGTGGCGGAGGGAAAGCCCGTCAGCGCCCGCCGGCAGCGCAGCCCGAAGCGGCGGGCGAAGCCCTCGAGGGCGGCGGCGCAGGAGCGGCGCCTTCCCTCCTCGGGGGCCTCGACGATCAGCACCGCATCGGCGTCGAGGGCCGCGAGCACGGAGGCCACGCCGCGGCCCTGGCGGGCGCGGGTCACGCCCTCGCGGCCCGAGGGGCCGTCATCCTCGAGCAGGCGGTCGTCGTCGCCGAAAAGCTGCGTGAACCACTCGACGTTCCAGGTCGCAAGGCGCATCGACCTCACCCCGGGGCGCCGCCGCGGATCGTCTCCCAGGCGCGGTTGAGGGCTAGGAGGCGAAGCTCGGCCAGCCGCACGGCCTCGGCGGGGACGCCGCGGGCGACCATGCGGTCGGGGTGGGTCGCGCGCACCGCCGCCCGGTAGGCGGCACGGGCCTCGGCGAGGGGGGCGTCGCGGGCGATGCCGAGGACGGCCCAGGGGTCGGGCTCGGCACCCGCCGGGCGATGGCGGGCGCGCAGGCCCGCGAGGCAGCGCCCGTCAAGGCCGAAGATCTCTGCCACCCGCGCGAGGAAGGCGTCCTCGGCCTCGTGATAGGTGCCGTCGGCGACGGCGATCTCGAAAAGCCCCTCCATGAGGTCGACGAGCATCGCCCGGCCGCGCTCGCGGTCGGGGCGGAACATGGCCGCGATGCGGCGGGCGTAGTCCTCGAAGCCGGCGATGTCCTCGCGGGCGAGGTCGAAGACGCGGGCGGCATGGGCTTCCTCGCCGGGGGGGAGGGTGAAGAGGGCGCGGAAGACGGCGACCTCGTCGCGGGTCACGCGGCCGTCGGCCTTGGCCATCTTGGCGCCGAGCGCGATCACGGCGATGGTGAAGGCAACGCTGCGCTCGGGCCGGCCGCGCAGGCGCCCGAAGATCGCGGCCAGCCCCTCGCCGGCGGCGAGCCGGCCGAGGGCGGCGCCGATCCGGCTCCAGAGGCTCATGCCCCGCCCCGCGCGGCCGCGGCGGGGTGCCCTGCCGGCACGGGGCCGGAGGGGCGGCGCGCGCGGCCCCCCGGCACGGCCGCGGGCGCGTCGCCGCGGGACGGGCGGCGGCGGGCGGCCGGGGTCAGTCCAGCCATCGCGGCCCCGCCCCGGTCTCGATCAGCGCCCGGAGCGCGGGCGGGCCGGGCAGGAACGCGAGCCGCGGCGCGGCGAGGAGGGGGGCGAGGCGGGCGGCGAGGGCCGCGGCCTCGGGGTGGCAGAGCTCAAGGCGGAGAAGGCGGAGGCCACGGTCGGGCAGGCGCTGCACCGGGTGGGCCGCGCCCTCCCAGGCGATGAGGGCGGGAAAGAGCCCGTCGAAGGGAAGTCCGCCCGCCGCCGGCACCGCCATCGCCCAGGCGAGATCGCCGCGCGACAGCGCGACCGGCGCCCCCGCCTCGGGCAGGAGGGCGAGGGCGGGGGCGAGCGAGGGGGCGCGCAGGACCCAGGCCGCAAGCCGCGGCCGCCCGGGGGGCGCATCGAGCCCGAACCAGCGCGGCCGCCCGGGCGGGGGGGCCGCGGGATCGACGGCGATCGCCTCGAGATAGACCTCGCCGAGGGCGAGGAGGCGGTTCCAGGTGCCCATGGCGGGGTGCCGCCCGCCGGGTCCGGGGGCGACCCCGAGCGCCCGGGCGATGTGGTCCGCCCCCTCCTCGAGCGTCGCCGCGGTGACGGCGAGATGGTCGAGCGCGAGCCTGACGGGCGCGGTCACGTTCGCGCCAGGCAGCGGGTGGACCCCTGCGCCCCCGGCCCCTTCCAGTAGACGGCGGCGCGGTCGCCCTCGAGCGAGAGGCCGCCGAAGGCGGTCGAGACGTAGCTGAGCCCCCCGGGCGCGGGCATCCGGCGAAGCACGAACTCGCGCCCGCTCGCGAGCCGCACGAGCGCGTCCTGCGTTTCCTCGCGCAGCGTCACCCGCAGCCGCTCGCCGTCGGCACAGTCGAAGTAGAGGACGCGCGCCGCGGGGTCGGGGAAGGGGGGCGAGATGACGGGGTGGTCGCCGCCGCCCGGCGAGGGCGGCAGGGCTCCCGGCGGCGGTGCCGCGGCGCGGAGCTCGAGATAGCGGGCCGAGGACCAGCCCGAAAGCCCGCCCGGCGCCCGCAACTCGTACCAGATCTGGCTGCGGCCGAGACAGTCGCGCTGCACGATGGCGCCAAAGCCGGCCACGCCGGCGCGATACTGGTCACAGGCGACGCGGCAAAGCTGGGTGAGAAAGCCGACCCGCCCGGTCGCCGAGAGAAAGTCGGCATGGGGCGCGAGCGAGCCCAGGATGGCGTAGGCGACGCCGGGGCCGGTGCGGACGTTCAGCCGGTCCCACTCCGCCACCCCGACGACGGCCAGCCGCTGGCCGGGCGGGGGGGCGCAGACGACGGGGTCGGCCGCCGCCGGGACGGCAGCGAGAATCAGCAGGGCAAGGATACGGGCAAGCATGGGCCACCTCCCTTGGCAGAGGGCCCCATCCCATCCTGCCCGCCGTCCGCCGTCAACCGTCCTCGCCCGGCCCGGAACCTCCCCGGGGCGCCTCGGGCGACGAGGAGCACGGCCGCCCGGAGGAGCGCCCCGAAGCCGAAGGCGCGGCCCCCGTCAGGCGCCAGCGCGGCCGGCCCGGATCATGGCCAGGATCTCTCCGGCCGCGGCCGGGATGTTGGTGCCCGGCCCGAAGATCGCCCGCACGCCCGCGGCCTTCAGGAACTCGTGGTCCTGGGGCGGGATGACGCCGCCGCAGATGACGAGGATCTCGCCCGCCCCGGCCGCCCTGAGCGCCGCGACGAGGCGCGGCGCGAGGGTGCGGTGCCCGGCCGCCTGGCTCGAGATGCCGACGACGTGGACGTCGTTGTCGATGGCGTCGCCGGCCGCCTCCTCGGGGGTCTGGAACAGGGGCCCGACATCGACATCGAAGCCGATGTCGGCGAAGGCGGTGGCGATCACCTTGGCGCCGCGGTCGTGGCCGTCCTGGCCAAGCTTGACGACGAGGAGCCGCGGCCGCCGCCCCTCCTCCGCCGCGAAGGCATCGACCTCGAGCTGGATCCGGGCAAAGTCGGCGTCGCCCGCGTAGGCCGCGCCGTAGACCCCGGCGAGCATCCTCACCTCGGCCCGGTGGCGGCCGAAGACCTTCTCCAGGGCCATGCTGATCTCTCCCACGCTCGCCCGCGCCCGTGCCGCCGCGATCGCCGCCTCGAGGACGTTGCCGCCCTCGCGCGCGCTCCGCTCGACGGCGGCGAGTGCGGCCCCGCAGGCCGCCCCGTCGCGCGCCCCCCGCAGCGCCTCGAGCCGCGCGATCTGGGCGGCGCGCACGCGGGCATTGTCGATGTCGCGGATCGCGACCGCCTCCTCGTGCTCGCGCCGGTAGCGGTTGACGCCGACGATGACCTCCTCGCCGCGGTCGACCATGGCCTGCCGGCGCGCCGCCGTCGCCTCGATGCGCAGCTTGGGCATGCCGCTCGCCACCGCCCGGGTCATGCCGCCGAGGGCCTCGACCTCCTCGATCAGCGCCGCGGCCGCCTCGGCGAGCTCATGGGTCAGCCGCTCGACGTAGTAGGAGCCGGCGAGGGGGTCCACGACCTTCGTGATCCCGGTCTCCTCCTGGAGGATGAGCTGGGTGTTGCGGGCGATGCGGGCCGAGGTCTCGGTCGGTAGCGCCAGCGCCTCGTCGAAGGAGTTGGTGTGGAGCGACTGGGTGCCGCCGAGCACGGCCGCCATCGCCTCGTAGGCGGTGCGGACGATGTTGTTCATCGGATCCTGCGCCTGCAGGCTGACCCCCGAGGTCTGGCAGTGGGTGCGCAGCATCAGGCTTTCGGGGTTCCTTGCCCCGAAACCCGCCATGATCCCGTGCCAGAGCAGGCGGGCGGCGCGAAGCTTCGCGATCTCCATGAAGAAGTTGGTGCCGATGGCGAAGAAGAACGACAGCCGCGGCGCGAAGTCGTCCACGGCCATGCCGCGGGCGAGGGCGGCGCGGACGTATTCGCGCCCGTCGGCGAGCGTGAAGGCGAGTTCCTGGACGAGGTTCGCGCCCGCCTCCTGCATGTGGTAGCCCGAGATCGAGATCGAGTTGAACCGCGGCATCGCGCGGGCGGTGTATTCGATGATGTCGGCGACCAGCCGCATCGAGGGTTCGGGGGGATAGATGTAGGTGTTGCGGACCATGAACTCCTTGAGGATGTAGTTCTGGATCGTTCCCGACAGCGCCGCCTGCGCCACCCCCTGCTCCTCGCCGGCGACGATGAAGGCGGCCAAGACCGGGATCACGGCGCCGTTCATCGTCATCGACACCGACACCTGCCCGAGCGGGATGCCGTCGAAGAGGGTCTTCATGTCCTCGACCGAGTCGATCGCCACCCCGGCCTTGCCGACATCGCCGATCACGCGCGGATGGTCGCTGTCGTAGCCGCGGTGGGTGGCGAGGTCGAAGGCGACCGAGACCCCCTGCTGGCCGGCCGCCAGCGCCTGGCGGTAGAACGCATTCGACTCCTCGGCGGTCGAGAAGCCCGCATACTGCCGGATTGTCCAGGGCCTTCCGGCATACATCGTCGCCCGCACCCCGCGCGTGAACGGGGGAAGGCCCGGCAGGTCGCCCATGTGCGGCAGGTCGCGGACATCGTCGGCGGTGTAGAGCGGGCCGACGGCGATGCCCTCGAGCGTCGCCCAGGCAAGTTCGCCGGGGTCGCGCCCCTTCAGTTCGCGGCGGGCGAGCGCCTTCCAGCGGCCGAGGTCATGGCTCATCGCGGCCTCCCTTGCGCGGCCCCGTCCCGGGCCCTGTGCTTTGCCCCGGCCCCGCCCTATATGCGCAAGGGACGGAGGGATCATGCGTCTTCGCTGGCCGGCGGCCCTGGTTCTGGCCCTGCTTCTGCCTGCGGCCGCCCCCCGCGCCGCCGGCGAGGCCGGGGACGTCGCGGCGATGGCGGCGGTCGGGCCGGCCGCGGCGACGGTGGCGGCGGCGGGGCAGGGGGATTTCGCTCCCCTCGAGGCGGCCGGGGTGACGCTCGCGGGGTTCCTGTGGCAGGCGCGGCCGGTCGTGGTCTTCGCCGATTCCCCCGCCGACCCCCTCTTTGTCCGCCAGCTTTCCCTCCTGGCCGAGGGCTGGGCCGACCTTGCCGCGCGCGACGTCGTCGTCATCGTTGACACCGATCCTGCCGCCGCCTCGGATGCCCGCCGGCGGCTCCGCCCGCGCGGCTTCAGCCTCGTCTTCGTCGACAAGGACGGCGCCGTGAAGCAGCGCAAGCCCCAGCCGTGGACGGCGCGCGAGCTCGTCCACGCCATTGACCGCACGCCCCTGCGCCGCCAGGAGATGGAGGAGGAGCGGCCGGCCGGCCGCTAGGCCCGCCCGGAGGATCGCCCCCGGCCGGCCAGGGGCCGCCATCACTCGAACTCCAGGATGACGTCGTCGACCCGGAGGCTCGCGCCCGGGGCCGTGGCGATGCGGGCGACGACGCCCCGGCGCTCGGCGCGGAGCGTGTTCTCCATCTTCATCGCCTCGACGACGGCCAGCGGCTGGCCCTCCTGAACCTCGTCGCCGGCCGCGACATGGATCGCGACGACCAGCCCCGGCATCGGGCAGAGCAGCACCTTCGAGGTGTCGGGGGCGGCCTTGGCCGGCATCAGCGCCGCCAGCGCCGCCGCCCGCGGCGTGCGCACGAGGGCCCGGAAGTCGGCGCCGCGATAGCGCAGCCGCACCCCGCCGCGGACCGCATCGACCTTGACCGTCATCGGCTCTCCCCCGACGTTGCCGCGGAAGAGCCGCGCCCCCGGGCTCCAGTCCGAGGCGACCTCGATCGCCTCGCCGTCCTCGAAGCGCACCGCGGTCGCCCCCGGCCGGAGCGCGAGATGCACGGGGAAGCGCTGGCGGTCGAGGAACACGATCCAGTCCGGGGCCACGCGGCGGGCATGGTTGGCCATCGTGCCCGAGATGCGCGCCGCCCGCTCCTCGCTGCACATCCGGAGGTGGGCGGCGAGGGCCGCGATCCGCCGCAGCACGGCCTCGGCCAGCGTCGCCCCGGTGAAGCCGCCCGTGAACTCCTCGGCGATGAAGGCGGTCGAGAGCCGGCCCTCGACAAAGCGGGGGCTGTCCATGACTGCCGCGAGGAAGGGCAGGTTGTGCCCGATCCCCTCGACCTCGAAGGCATCGAGGGCGCGGCGCATCTCCTCGATCGCCGCCCCGCGCGTCGGCGCCCAGGCGCAGAGCTTGGCGATCATCGGGTCGTAGTGGATGCTGATTTCGCCGCCCTCGAAGACGCCGGTGTCGTTCCTGACCGCGCGCCCGGGCAGAACCTCCTCGGCCGGCGGGCGGTAGCGGGTCAGCCGGCCGGTCGAGGGGAGGAAGCTCCGGTAGGGATCCTCGGCATAGAGGCGGCTCTCGATCGCCCAGCCCTGAAGGCGGATGTCGTCCTGGGAAAAGGGCAGGGGCTCGCCCGCGGCGACGCGGATCATCGCCTCGACGATGTCGATGCCGGTGACAAGCTCGGTCACCGGATGCTCGACCTGGAGGCGCGTGTTCATCTCGAGGAAGTAGAAGGCGCGCGCGGCATCGACGATGAACTCGACCGTGCCGGCGCTCGCATAGCCGACGGCGCGGGCGAGCGCCACCGCCTGGGCCCCCATCGCCGCCCGCGTCGCGGCGTCGAGGAAGGGCGAGGGCGCCTCCTCGATGACCTTCTGGTTTCTCCGCTGGATCGAGCATTCGCGCTCGCCGAGATGGACGAGGTTGCCGTGGCGGTCGCCGAGGATCTGGATCTCGATGTGGCGGGGCTGGGTGATGAACTTCTCGATGAAGATGCGGTCGTCGCCGAAGCTCGCCGCCGCCTCGTTGCGCGACGACCGGAAGCCCTCGCGCGCCTCGGCCTCGCTCCAGGCGATCCGCATGCCCTTGCCGCCGCCGCCGGCCGAAGCCTTGATCATCACCGGGAATCCGATCTCGGCGGCGATCCGCGCCGCCTCGTCGGCGTCCGCGATCTCGCCCATCCAGCCCGGCACGGTCGAGACCCCGGCCCGGGCGGCAAGCCGCTTGGAGGCGATCTTGTCGCCCATGGCCTCGATCGCCGCCGCCGGCGGGCCGAGGAAGGTCACCCCCTCGGCCTCGAGGGCGCGGGCAAAGCGGGGGTTCTCGGAGAGAAAGCCGTAGCCGGGATGGACGGCGTCGGCGCCGCTCGCCCGGATCGCCTCGAGGATGCGGTCGATCGCAAGGTAGGACTGCGCCGCCGGCGCCGGCCCGATCGCCACCGCCTCGTCGGCCATGCGGACGTGCAGGGCGTTGCGGTCGGCCTCCGAATGGACCGCAACGGTCGGGATGCCAAGCCGGCGGGCGGTCCGCATGACGCGGCAGGCGATCTCGCCGCGGTTGGCGATCAGAAGCTTCCTGAACATCGGCGCTGGGATCCTCGGGCAGGGCGGGCGGGCCGGAAGGGGCGGCGCGGTGACGGGCGGCCGGCCGGGCCGCGGCCGGGGCGGCCGGCCGGGGGGGCGGCGCGGCCGGAGGGGCGGGCAGGGCCGCGCCGTGCCTGCCCCCGGCGCCGGGGCACAGGCGCCGCGGCGCCGCCGGGGACGGGCCCGGTCACGTCGGCCCCCCCCCTTCGGCCGTCGGGGCGAAGAGGTCGGGAAAGCTCGCCCGCGCCCGCGCCAGGTCGATCCGCAGGCGGGCATCGTAGCTCGCGGGGTCGAAGGGGCTTTCGGCGGCGACGACCTCGCGGCCGAAAAGCCACGACAGCCGGCCCGCGTCGAGATTGCCGCGCAGGAAGGGCGCGGCGCCGAAATGGGTCCAGAGGGCGGCAAGGAAGGCATGGTCCGCCGCCCGGTCGGCCGGGCGGCGGTCGGCGTGGCGGGGGCGGGCGACGATCGGCGTCACCCCGCGCGGATTGCCGCGGCGGATCACGAACTGGAAGTCGGTGCCCGGCAGCCGGCCCGGAAAGCCGCGATGCTTCAGCATGGCCGCGCCCCCGTGCGGGGCGCGGCCCCGGTCTCAGCCGTACTTGCCCGGGAAGACCGGCTCGGGCTGGACAGGTTCGGCGGGGTAGACGGGCTCGGGTGCCTTCGGCGTGCAGCCGGCGGCCAGGGCCACGAGGACCGTGGCGAGGAGGGTGAGGCGAAGGGACATGCGCTGCTCCTGCTCGTTTCGCGGGCGGTCGTGATTCCCGGACGCGACGTCCGCCCGACGCGGCGCCCGGGGGCCTTGCGGCCGAATCCCACCATAGCGCGGTCGCCGCCGCGACGGAATCCCGCCCTGGCCATCAGTAGGCCTCGAGCCGGCAGCGGTTGCCGGCGATCGAGTAGGTCTCGAAATACTGGGTGACGTCGGGCGCCGTGGCGCCGAAGCCGGTGGCCGCGCTGGCGAGCGAGATGACGACGAGGTCGGGGGCGAGGCCCCGGGCGGCGAGGAGGGGCAGGGCGTGGGCCTCGCAGAGGCGGTCCATGTCGTGGCGCGCCTCGGCGTAGGTGACGGCGCCCGCGCCCGGGGCGATCGCCGGCGCGAGGTAGCGGAAGCGCGCCCAGACCTCGCCCGTCCCCTCCTGGGGCTCGATGAACATCTGGAGAAGGGTGACGTCCTGGCCCGAGGGCACCGCGATCGGGTCCGCCGCTGCCGCCGGGAAGGCGGCGGGGGCGAGCGCCAGCACCGCCGCGAGGACCGCCCGCCCGCAGGTGACCGGACCCCGGCCGGCAGCGGAGACGGCCGCCCTAGCCATCGCCCGCCCCCCGCCGGATGAGGAGGCGCCGGGCCTTGGGCGGGCCCGCGATGGGTTCGGCCGGGCCGAGGGGGGCGAGGGTCGCCTCCTGGCGCGCGGCGGTGCGGGCGCGGAGGTCGAGGATCACCGCCCCGCCGGGACGGACCTGGCGGGTGAAGAAGTCCATGTAGGCATCGACCGGGTAGTGGAAGCCGCAGGAGAGAAAGCTCAGCGCGACATCGACCGGGCCCGCCGCGGCGAGCGGCGCCGTGGCGGGGTTGAGCGTGACGATGCGGCGGGGGTCAACGCCGTTGGCCTCGAGGAGCGCGCGGGCGGTGGCGAGGCTCGTGTAGGCCGCGCCCTCGGCGGCAAAGCCGAAGTGGCGCCGCGGGTTCGCCTCGATGTCGATCAGGAGGAGGTCGGCCCCGAGGTCGCGGGCGAGGAAGAGGTCGAAGAAGCCGTAGCCGCAGCCGATGTCGGCGATGCGCCCGGGCGCGAGGGCGAGGAGGCGCGGGCGCAGCGCCAGATACTCGCCGTGGATCGCCGCCGCGGCGCGCCGGGCGATCTCCTCGCCGAGGCTCGCGACGGCACCCCGGATCGGCCCCTCGTCGCCGGCCTCCCAGGCGCGGACGATGGCATCCCGCGCCGGCAGGCCGGCCAGCACCTCCGAGCGCTGGAGGACGAGGTTGACGAGATCCCCGGCCCCGAGGGCGCCGAGGTCAAGCCCGGCCACGGCGGCCGGAAGGGCGGGGGGGAGGCGGCGGGCGGGGCGCGGCACGGCCGGTCAGAGGGGGATGTTGTCGTGCTTCTTCCAGGGGTTCGCGAGGCGCTTGCCGCGCAGGCCGGCAAACGCCCGCGTCACCCGCCGGCGGGTCGAATGGGGCATGATGACCTCGTCGATGAAGCCGCGCTCGGCGGCGACGAAGGGGTTGGCGAAGCGGTCCTCGTAGTCCTTCGTGCGGGCGGCGATGCGGGCGGGGTCGCCGAGTTCGGCCCGGTAGAGGATCTCGACCGCCCCCCGCGCCCCCATGACCGCGATCTCGGCCGTCGGCCAGGCATAGTTGAAGTCGCCGCGCAGATGCTTGGACGCCATCACGTCGTAGGCCCCGCCATAGGCCTTGCGGGTGATGACCGTCACCTTGGGCACCGTCGCCTCGCCGTAGGCGAAGAGGAGCTTCGCCCCCTGCTTGATGATGCCGCCGTATTCCTGGGCGGTGCCGGGCAGGAAGCCGGGGACGTCGACGAAGGTCAGGATCGGGATCTCGAAGGCGTCGCAGAAGCGCACGAAGCGCGCGGCCTTGCGCGACGAATCGATGTCGAGGCAGCCGGCGAGGACCATCGGCTGGTTGGCGACGACGCCGACCGTCGAGCCCTCGAGGCGGATGAAGCCGGTGACGATGTTCCGCGCGAACTCCTCCTGGATCTCGAAGAAGTCGCCCTCGTCGGCGACCTTCAGGATCAGCTCCTTCATGTCGTAGGGCTGGTTGGGGTTGTCGGGCACGAGGGTGTCGAGCGCGGGCTCGACGCGGGCGGGATCGTCGAAGAAGGGCCGGAGGGGCGGGCGGTCGCGGTTCGAGGCCGGCAGGAAGTCGATCAGCCGGCGGACCTCGGCCAGCGCCTCGAGGTCGTCCTCGAAGGCCGCGTCGGCAACCGACGAGCGGGCGGCGTGGGTGCGCGCCCCGCCGAGTTCCTCGGCGGTGACGACTTCGTTTGTCACCGTCTTGACGACGTCGGGGCCGGTCACGAACATGTAGGAGGTGTCGCGGACCATGAAGATGAAGTCGGTCATGGCCGGCGAGTAGACCGCCCCGCCGGCGCAGGGGCCCATGACGAGGCTGATCTGGGGCACGACGCCCGACGCCAGCACGTTGCGCTGGAAGACCTCGGCGTAGCCGGCGAGGCTTGCGACGCCCTCCTGGATGCGGGCCCCGCCGGAATCGTTGATGCCGATCACCGGGGCCCCGTTCAGCATCGCCATGTCCATGATCTTGCAGATCTTCTGGGCATGGGTCTCGGACAGCGAGCCGCCGAAGACGGTGAAGTCCTGGGCAAAGACGTAGACCTGGCGGCCGTTGACGGTGCCCCAGCCGGTGACGACGCCGTCGCCCGCCGGCCGCTCGCGCTCCATCCCGAAGTCGGTGCAGCGGTGGCGCACGAACATGTCGAGTTCCTCGAACGAGCCCTCGTCGAGGAGCAGGTCGATGCGCTCGCGCGCCGTCAGCTTGCCCTTGCTGTGCTGGGCGAGGACCCGGCGCTGGCCGCCGCCGAGGCGGGCCGCCCGCCGCCGCTCCTCGAGCTCGCTCAGGATGTCCCGCATGCCGCGCCCCTCCCGGACCGCGCGCGAGCATAGAGGCGCCGGGCGGGCTGGCAAGCGCCGATGGGCATATTTGCAAAATGTTGGCAGAGGTAGTGGCGCGAATTGCAAAAGCCGGGCGGCGCCCGGCCCCGCAGGGGCTGGCCAAGGCGGCGCCGAAGGCGAGAATGGGTGCCCTGCCCCTCCCGCGCCCCCCGTCTCGCCCCCCCTCTCGCCCCCCGTCTCGCCCCCTGTCGCGCGCCGCCGCCGAGGTTCCCATGCCGACCCTGCCCGTCCCCGTCCTGACCGTCGGCCTTCTCGTCCTCTCGAACGTCTTCATGACCTTCGCCTGGTATGGCCATCTCCGCTTCAAGTCCGCCCCGCTTCTCGCCGTCATCGTCGCAAGCTGGGGCATTGCCTTCTTCGAATACCTCCTCCAGGTGCCCGCCAACCGCATCGGGCACGGCCATTTCTCGGCGGCCGAGCTCAAGACCATCCAGGAGGTGATCACGCTCGCGGTCTTCGCGGCCTTCTCGGTCGTCTACCTGCGCGAGCCGCTGGGCTGGAACCATCTCGTCGGCTTCGCGCTGATCGCCGCCGGGGGGTGGTTCGTCTTCCAGCGCTGGTGAGGGCGGTCATGGACAAGCCCCACCGGCCGCGCTAGGTCGCGCCGATGTATACGCCCCGCCGCTTCCTCCGCCGCGACAGCCCGCCCCACATCATGACGCTGGTCATCCTGGCGGGGCTCGGGGCCCTGACCATGAACATCTTCCTGCCCTCGCTGCCGGGGATGGCGGCGTGGTTCGGGGTCGACTACCGGCTGATGCAGCTGACCGTGCCGGTCTATCTCGGCGTCAACGCCGGCCTCCAGGTGGTCGTGGGGCCGCTCTCGGACCGCTACGGCCGCCGGCCGGTGATGCTGGTGGCCCTCGTGGTCTTCGTCGTCGCGACCCTCGGCACCCTCGTCGCCCCGACCGTCGAGGTCTTCCTGGCCTTCCGCATGTGCCAGGCGACGGTGGCCGCGGCCATGGTGATTGGGCGCGCGGTCGTGCGCGACATGGTCCCCGCCGAGCAGGCGGCCTCGATGATCGGCTACGTCACCATGGGCATGGCGCTGGTGCCGATGGTCGGGCCGACGATCGGGGGCGGGCTCGATGCCGCCTTCGGCTGGAAGGCCTCGTTCCTGTTCCTCCTCGTCGCCGGCCTCGGCGTCCTCGCCCTCGTCTGGGCCGACCTCGGCGAGACCGCGCACCGGCAGACGTCGGGCCTCGCGGCGCAGATCCGCGAATACCCAGAACTCTTCGCCTCGCGGCGCTTCTGGGGCTACTGCGGGGCCTCGGCCTTCGGCTCGGGGGCCTTCTTCACCTTCCTCGGCGGCGCCCCCTGGGTCGGCACCGAGGTCTACGGCCTCGCCCCGGGGACGCTCGGCCTCTATCTCGGGATGCCGGCGCTCGGCTACATGCTCGGCAACTTCCTCGCCGGGCGGCTCTCGGTGCGGGTGGGGCTCGACGCGATGGTGCTCGCGGGCGCCGTCGTCTGCACCCTCGGCCTCGCGGCCGCGACCGTGATCTACTGGGCGGGGCTCGTCCACCCGGGCCTGTTCTTCGGCTTCATGGCCTTCATCGGCCTCGGTAACGGCATGCTCATGCCCAATGCCACCGCCGGCATGCTGTCGGTGCGCCCGGGGCTGGCCGGGACCGCCTCGGGCCTCGGCGGGGCGATCACCCTCGGCGGCGGGGCGACGCTCGCGGCGCTCGCCGGGGTGCTCCTCGTGCCCGGCGCCGGGCCCTATCCCCTGCTCTTCATCATGCTCCTGAGCTCGACCGCCTCGATTCCCTGCGCGGCCTACGTCAGCCGGCGCCGGCGCGTCGTCACGGGCGTCTGAGTGGGGCTTGGCAGGGAGGCTTTGCAAAGGCTACGGTCGGGCCTTGCAAAGGGGGGGCGGCGATGGCCGTGCAGAAGCTTTACGCCGGCGTCAAGCTGCGCGAGACGCGCGGCCGGCTGGGGCTGACGCAGAAGGCCTTCGCGGCCAAGCTCGGGGTCTCGCTTCCCTACCTCAACCAGATGGAGAACAACCACCGGCCGGTGTCGGCGGCGGTCGTCCTCGCGCTTGCCCGCGAGTTCGGCCTCGAGGTCACCGAACTGGCCCAGGGCGAGCCCGAGCGGCTGGTCTCGGCCATGCGCGAGGCCCTCGCCGATCCCGTCTTCGCCGCCGCGGCCCCGCCCGTGGCCGACCTCCGCCTGGCCGCCGCCAATGCCCCGGCCCTCGCCCGCGCCTTCCTCGACCTCCACCGCGCCTACCGCCAGACCCACGAGCGGCTCGCCTCGCTCGACGAGGCGCTGGGCCGGGCGGCGCCCGGGCTGGGCCCCTCGCCCTGGGAGGAGGTGCGCGACTTCTTTCACTATTGCGACAATTACGTGGATGCGGTCGATCGTGCCGCCGAACGCTTTGCCACCGAGGGACCACTTGAGACCATTCAGGAAAGAGCCGTGGCGGCGCTTGCGGCGCAGGGCATCGGGGTGGACTTTCGCGATGTTGCGCCGATCCGCCGCTTCGATCCCGAAAGCCGCCGGCTGACCCTTTCCTCGCGGGCGCCGGTGGCGACGCGGCGCTTCCAGCTGCTCCACCAGCTCGCCCTCCTGACCGCCGGGCCCCTGATCGAGGCCATGCTCGACCTCGCCCGCTTCACCTCGGCCGAGGCCCGCGCCATCGCCCGCGTCGGCATGGCCAACTACTTCGCGGGCGCCGCCCTCCTGCCCTACCGGGTCTTCCTCGAGGCGGCGCGCGCGACGCGCCACGACCTCGAGCGGCTGGCCGAGCGCTTCGGGGCCTCGATCGAGCAGGTCGCCCACCGCCTCTCGACGCTGCAGCGACCGGGGCTGAAGGGGGTGCCGTTCTACTTCGTGCGCGTCGACCAGGCCGGCACCATCACCAAGCGCCATTCGGCGGCACGGCTCCAGTTCGCCCGCTTCGGCGGCGCCTGCCCGCTCTGGAACGTGCACGCGGCCTTCGAATCACCGGGCCGCTTCCTGCGCCAGCTGGCCGAGACCCCCGACGGGGTGCGCTATCTCTGCCTCGCCCGCGAGATCTCGAAGCCCGCCGGGGCCTGGGGCGCGCCGGTGCCGCGCTTCGCCATCGGGCTTGGCTGCGAGATCGCCCACGCCCGCGACATCGTCCACGCCGACGACCTCGACCTCGCCCGCCCCGGCGCCTTCGCCCCGATCGGCATCTCCTGCCGCATCTGCGAGAGGACGGCCTGCCACCAGCGGGCGGTGCCGCCGCTCGAGCGGCGGCTGCGCGTCGATCCCGACCGCCGCGACCTCCTGCCCTACACGATCGCCGGCTGAGGCCCGCCCCCGGCCCAGTCCGCGGCCCCGGTGCCGACCGCCGCCGCGACCGAGGCGAAGCCGTCGCGGGCGAGGAGCGCGGCGAGCCCGGCGAGGATGCGCGGCACGAGCCCGAGCCCCTCGTAGGCGAGGGCGGTGTAGAGTTGCAGGGCATCGGCGCCGGCGCGGATCTTGGCGTAGGCCGTGGCCGCCGAGCCGATGCCGCCGACCCCGATCAGCACGAGCCGCCCGCGGGCGAGCCCGCGCAGGACCGCGAGCGTCCGCGTCGAGGAGGAGAAGAGCGGCCGGCCCGAGAGCCCGCCCGCCTCGGCGGCATGGCGGCCGGCGAGGCCGGCGCGGTCGGTCGTGGTGTTGGTGGCGATGATGCCGGCCGCGCCCTCGGCGAGCGCCACCTCGGCGATGGCGGCGAGATCGTCGGCCGCGAGCCCCGGCGCGACCTTGAGGAAGACCGGGATCGGCCGCGGCAGCGCGGCCCGCGCCGCCATCACCCCCCGGAGCAGGCCGGCGAGCGCCCGCCCCTCCTGGAGCGCGCTGAGCCCCCGGGTGTTGGGGGAGGAGACGTTGACGGTCGCGAAGTCGGCATGCGGCCCGCAGCGGGCGAGGACGCGGGCGAAGTCGCCGGCGCGGTCGGGGCTGTCGCGGTTGGCGCCGAGGTTGATGCCGACCGGCACCCCTCGCGGCGCCGCCGCGAGGCGCGCCGCGATCGCCGCGGCGCCGTCGTTGTTGAAGCCGAAGCGGTTGATGGCGCCCCGCTCGGCCGCAAGCCGGAAGAGCCGCGGCCGGGGGTTGCCGGGCTGGGGCAGGGGGGTCGCGGCGCCGACCTCGAGAAAGCCGAAGCCGGCGCGGGCGAGGGGGCCGATCGCGACCGCGTTCTTGTCGAAGCCGGCGGCGAGGCCCAGGGGATTGGCCAGCGCGAGCCCGGCGAGGTCGGTCGCGAGCCCCGGCCCGCGGACCGGCCCGCCCCGCGGCCCGAGGCCGGCGCGGAGCGCGGCGAGGGCGAGGGCGTGGGCGCGCTCGGGGTCGAGGCGCGCGAGGGCCGAGAGCCCGGCGCGCTCGAGGAGGCTCACGCGAGGTCCTCGGGAAAGACGTGGCCGCGGGCCCCCCGCGGCAGGGGCGACGACCACGCCACGTCGGCCGCGCTGAGCGGGCGGTAGAGATGGGGAAAGAGCGCCCCGCCCCGCGACGGTTCCCACCGCAGCGCCGCCCCCAGCCGCTCGGCCGCGAGCGCGACGAGGACGAGGTCGCCGGCATCGGCGAAATGGCGCGCCGCCGTCTCGGCGACCTGGGTCGCGGTCGAGAGGTGGATGAACCCGTCGGCAAGGTCGACGGCGGCGCCCGCGCTTTCGCCGGCGGCCCGGAAGGCCGCCCACTCGCCCTCGCGCAGGATCTTGTAGACCAACATGGGGGCCTCTTGCCGCCCGCGGGCCCGCCGGTCAATGGCCGATGGTGACGCGGGGCCGCGCGCGGGCCGTCCCCGCGGCCCCCCGGGGCGCGCGGCGGCATTTGACAAGGCGGCCGCGCCGGCGCCATGTTTCGCCGGCCAACCCAGGGGGGATGACCGATGACCACTCGCCTTCTCGTCACGGCAGCGGCGCTCGCGCTCACCGCCGGCACGGCCGGCGCCCTGACGCTCGACGTGCTGCACTTCAACGACTTCCACAGCCGCATCGAGTCGATCAACCGTTTCGATTCGACCTGCCCCGCGGCCGATGAGGCCGAGGGCAAGTGCTTCGGCGGCGTCGCCCGGCTGGCGACGAAGATCAACGAGCTGCGCGACGGCATCCGGGCCCGCGGCGGCCATGTCGTCGTGCTGGAGGCGGGCGATGCCTACCAGGGCTCGCTCTTCTACACGACCTACAAGGGCAAGGTCGAGGCCGAGTTCCTCGAGGCCATCGGGCTCGACGCCATGGCGCTCGGCAACCACGAGTTCGACGACGGCCCCGAGGGGCTCGCCAACCTCCTCGACATCGTCACCTTCCCGGTCCTCGCCTCGAACCTCGACGTGAGCCAGTCGAACGTCCTTGCCGGCCGCATCGCCAAGCACGCGATCATCGACGCCGGGGGCGTCCGGGTCGGCATCGTCGCGGCCCTGAACCGCGACACCATGGAGATCTCCTCGCCCGGGCCGACGGTGATCTTCCACGAGGAGGTCGAGGCCCTGCGGGCGGCGGTCGCGGCCCTCGCGGAGCAGGGGGTGACCATCATCATCGCCCTCAACCACATGGGGCTGCCGGCCGACCTCGAGCTGGCGGCCGAGGTGGCGGGGATCGACGCCATCGTCGGCGGCCACAGCCACACCTGGCTCTCGGCCTCCGACCCCGGGCGCGCCGGCGCCTACCCGACCTGGGTCACGCGCGCCGACGGCAGCGCCGTGCCGGTCGTCCAGGCCGGCTCCTACGGCCGCTACCTCGGCCATCTGACGCTCGAGTTCGACGATGCCGGCACCCTCGTCTTCGCCGGCGGTGACACCCTCCTCCTCGATGCCAAGGTGGTGCCCGATGCCACCATCGCGGCCCGGGTCGCGGCCCTTGCCGGGCCGATCGAGGAGCTGAAGAGCGAGATCGTGGCCGCGACCGCGGCCCCCGTCGACGGCAGCCGCGACAACTGCCGGGCGCGCGAATGCACGATGGGCAACCTCGTCGCCGAGGCGATGCTCGCCCGCGCCGCCGGCCAGGGGGTGACGATCGCGATCCAGAACGGCGGCGGCCTCAGGGCCTCGATCGACGCGGGCGAGGTGACGATGGGCGAGGTGCTGGCGGTGCTGCCGTTCCAGAACACGCTCTCGACCTTCCAGCTGACCGGCGCGGGCGTCCTCGCCGCGCTCGAGAACGGCGTCAGCCAGATCGCCGACGGGGCCGGGCGCTTCCCGCAGGTGGCGGGCCTGCGCTTCACCGTCGAGGCCGCCGCCCCGGCCGGCAGCCGCATCTCGGAGGTGATGGTGCGCGCGGGCGACGGCTGGGCGCCGATCGACGCCGCCGCGGTCTACGGGGTCGTCTCGAACAACTTCATGCGCGCGGGCGGCGACGGCTACCGCGTCTTCGCACGCGAGGCGACCAACGCCTACGACTACGGCCCCGACCTTGCCGACGTCCTCGCCGAGTATCTTGCGGCCCACGCCCCCTACACGCCCGCGCTCGACGGGCGCATAACCATTAAGTGACGCCGGGGCCCCGTCCGTCCGCGGGGGGGACCAAGCGGCCGGCAGGGCCCTTCCGCCCCGGCCGCGACCCCGCCCCCCGGGGCCCGGGCCCCGGCCCGCCCTCGGGGAGGGCGG
>JADLCV010000108.1 GCA_020846995.1 Paracoccaceae bacterium | reverse complement strand
TCGTCCTTGCGGCCGACGCCGGCGAGACGCCGCTCGCGGGCGGGCTTCTCGCCGGCGACATCGGCGCCGGCCGCCACGTCCACGTCGCCCTCAACCTCCACCACCAGATGGAGGCGCTCGTCCCCGGCGCCTTCCGGCTGATGGCGAACCTCCTCGCCCGGCGCTGAGCCCGCCCGCGGGCCCGCCGCCCCCCCTAAGGTTCGTTGCCGGCACCCTCGCAGGGATCGCCACCGTCGCGGTGATCGTCACCCTCGCCCTGCGCGACCCTCGGGAACGGGACAGCCAGCCGCTGCCGCGACCGGCGCGGTCCTTCGGCCGTGCCTTTGTCAGACCCGCCCGCCCTGACGTGATAACGAATGCAGGAACGCTTGCCTGGCTGGCTACGCTGGGGATCGCCTGGTCGGTGCTCTCAGGCAGGATGAGGCAGGGGTGGCGATCTGGGGAGCAGGGGTCACTCCCCGTCCTGAGCGTTCGAAAGGTGGAGGCGCGGGTTCATCCAGTGCTGGAATCCGTCCAGATCGCGCGTGGAAATCTCATCCCCATCGACGGTGAACGAGCCATTGCGAGGGAAATCAAAGATGCATACCCATCCCAGGCCCATCAGGATATCCCGCAGCGATCTTTCGATCTTTTCCCCATGCGTTCCTATGGCCACGGCTCTGACCTGAGCGTCCAGCTTGTGACGCGCATCGTCAATGACCTCGGCTTCGGCACCCTGGATGTCGATATGCACGATATCAAATATTGTGTCCTGATGCCACGAGAGCAGATCTCCCAGTGTGATGACCCTGGCCGGCTCGAGGTGCGCTTCTTCTTCGAGCCCGTAGAGGTTCACTCTCCGCTTCTGTCCGATACGGGAGTTCAGCGGCTCATCAATACAGGCGAATTGTCCCGCGTCCATCGGGGCCCCTACGGGAAACAGGATCCTGTGATCCCGCTTGCTGGACGGAAAGACGACCCCCTGATAGATACTCCTCTCGTTCTGACGAATCCCGTTGATGGCAAGATTCTCGCCGAGCCATTGGAATCGGGTCGGTTCGGCTTCGACAGCGACGAAGAACCGCTCCTTGACGCCGGTCTGCAACGTTGCACAGGCAGCGGCGGCCGTCCATGGCCCGGTTCCTGCGCCAAGCTCCATCATGCTGAACTGCTTCTGGGCTGCCGCCACGGACGACAGAACGGCTCCCATTTCGAAATAATCCGTGTGGCGAGGGAGTGGCCTTGCAGTCCTGACAAACCTGGCTTCCTTGGCCTCGTCGCGCAGGCGTTCGATGTATTTCCCCGGGTAGAGCCGATCGATGACGGATACATTTCCCAGAAATCCGGCCCGCAATCCGGCAGGGACGACCCCGGACCAGGGGCGGAACCCTTCGAATACGGCTCCGTATGGATTTGTCTTCATTCTCCACCTGTGAATTGCCGTGCCGATGAGATCGGCCGATGCCGTTCCCGACCCGCCATGCATACCTCTCCCGCATCCCTTCGGCAATCGGGGCCTGCGGCAGGCGGCCTCGGGCATGCAGGCGGCTGCTGTCCGTGATCCGACACGGGGGACACCGGGGCGGGAGGTGTCGAAGGCCACCCGGGCCCGGTAGCCCGTCACCTCGGCCGTCAGCCGCGCGAGCTTGCCGATGGAGGGGGCGCACGCAGCAGTCGGGCGGGCAGTCGGCCCGCGCCTCCTCTGCATCCCTCCCGGCGTCCTCCGGCCGAGCAGAGGCGGGCGACGCCCCTCAGCCCTCGGGGACAAGGAGCGCGAGCCCGCCCTGGCCCTCGAGGTCGCGGAGGGCGGTGACGACGGCGGCGCGGGCGGCCTCGCCGTCGCGGTCGCGGATGCGGCCGGCCTCGGCGATCTCGGCCCGGAGTGCCGCCGCCATGCGCTGCGACATGTGGGCGAGCAGGAACTCGGCCGCCGCGGCCTCCGCCCCCTCGCCCTCGGCAAGGGCCGAGGCGAGGGCCTGGACGAGCTGCGGCTGGGGCAGGGCGCGCAGGATCTTGGGCACGTCGCGGGGGTCGAGGCGGGCGGGGATGTGGGCGAAGGTGAAGATCGCCCGCCGCACCCTCTCGGCAAAGGCCGCGTCGGTCGCCGCGAGCCCCGCGAGGACGTCGTCGCGCGTCGCGGCGGCGGAGACGTTGAGGATCGCGCCCACCCGCTCCTCGGGGCCGGCGTCGAAGGCCCGCGGCGGCTCGGCCTCGATCTGGGCGACGAGCGAGAGGCCGATGCGGCGCACCGTCTCGGGGTCGATGCCGCCGGTCAGCGAGACGGCATAGGCAATCCGCCGCGCCCGCTCGCCCGGGAGCCGGCCGAGAAGCTCGGCCGCCCGCGGCACCGCGAGCTTGGAGAGGAGGACGGCCCCGACCTCGACCGCCTCGGCCTCGAGCACGGGCAGGAGCCGCTCGGGGGCGAGGCGCGTGATCCGCTCCCAGGGGTCGGCCTTGCCGCTCGCACCGGCGAGGCGGCGCAGGCGGTTCGCGGCCGAGGCGCTGATGTGGCCGTCGAGCATGGCGATGGCGCCGTCGATGCCGCCCGGAAACGCGAGGCCGACGCGGTCGAGCTCGGCCACGAACTCCTCGACCACCGCCCGGAGGGTGTCGCGGTCAACCAGCCGCATCTGCCCGATCTGCTCGGTCAGCGAGGCCTGGAGATGCTCGGGCAGGGCGGCGAGCGGCAGGGGCGCCCCCTCGGCGAGCAGGAGGCGAACGATGACTGCGGCCTTCTGGCGGCCGGTCAGGGCCGGGCGGGCGGCCGGGCCCGGCGCGGCCGCCGGGGCGTCGAGGGCGCGGGCGGAACCCCCCGCCCCGGGACGCGCGAGCGCGGCCGCGGGCGGGCGGAGGGCGGGCGAAGGGGCGGGCTCGGTCACGTCTCACCTCCCGGGGCGGCACGCCCCCGAAGGTGTCAGCGATCGGTTGAGGGATCGTTGCCGGCGCCGGCACGGG
>JADLCV010000107.1 GCA_020846995.1 Paracoccaceae bacterium | reverse complement strand
GGCGGCGCGCGATGGTCTGGCGCAGGCGGGTCATGCGCACGCGCTGTTCGCGTTCGTGGATCTCACGCGGGGCCGAGGGCGCAGGCGCGGCGGCCGGCGCGGCGGCGCGGGCTTCCAGGGCGGCCAGGGCGTCGCCCTTGGTCACCCGGCCGGCCTTGCCGGTGCCGGCGATGGCGGCGAAGGAGAGGCGGTCGGCGTCGCGCACCACCGGCACCACGAGCCCCGTCGGCGTGCCGACCGCCACCCCCATGTGGACGTAGCCCTTGTAGACGACGTCGGTCCCGTCGATCTCGGCGTTGACCTCGGGCACCTCGCGCAGGGCGTGGCAGCAGGCCTTCACGAAGAAGGACATGAAGCCGAGCTTGACGCCGTGCTTCTTCTCGAAGGCGTCCTTGTGGTCGTTGCGGAGCGCGATGATCGCCGACATGTCCACCTCGTTGAAGGTGGTGAGCATGGCGGCGCTGTTCTGCGCCTCCTTGAGGCGGCGGGCGATCGTCTGGCGCAGGCGCGTCATCCGCACCCGCTCCTCGCGGGCCGCATCCTCGGCCGGCAGGGGCGTCCGCGGCAGGCCCGCGGGCGCGTCCGCCGGGGCCGGGGCCGCCGGGGCGGGAGGCGCGGGCACGGTCGCGGGCGCGGCCGGGGCGGGCGCGGGCGGGGCGGCGGGCGCGGGCGGGGCGCGCAGCGCCACCGCGACGTCCTCCTTCATCACCCGCCCGTCGCGGCCCGTGCCCGCCACCTCCTCGCGCGAAAGCCCGGCCTCGGCCATCCGCCGGCGGGCCGAGGGCGCGTCCTCGGGCGCGCGCGGGCGCGTCGGGGGCGCGGGGGGCGCGGGGGGCGCGGGGGGCGCGGGGGGCGGGGGGGGCGCGGGGGGGATCGCCGCGTCCGGGCCGGCCGCGGGGGCGGCCGGGGCCGGGGCCGCGGCGGGGATCGCGGCGGCGCCCTCGGCGATCGTCGCGAGCAGGGCCGCGATGCCGACGGTCGTGCCCTCGGGGGCCACGATCTCGGCCAGCCGGCCGGCGACGGGGGCCGGAACCTCGACCGTCACCTTGTCGGTTTCGAGTTCGCACAGCGTCTCGTCGGCCGCCACCGCATCGCCCGGCTTCTTGAACCAGGTGGCGACGGTCGCCTCAGTGACGCTCTCGCCGAGCGTCGGCACGCGGACTTCGGTGGACATGGGTTCACCCTTCCCTGGCGAGCGCTTCGTTGACGAGCGCATCCTGCTGGTCCCTGTGCTGGCTCGCGAGGCCGGTCGCGGGGGCGGCCGAGGCCGGGCGGCCGACGTAGCGGGGGCGGCCGGCGCGGGCGCCGATGCGCGCCAGCACCCATTCGAGGTTCGGCTCGATGAAGGACCAGGCGCCCTGGTTCTTCGGCTCCTCCTGGCACCAGACGATCTCGGCCGCGGGGAAGCGGCCGAGTTCCTTCACCGCCGACATCGCCGGGAAGGGATAGAACTGCTCGATCCGCATCAGGTAGATGTCGTCCTGGCCGCGGGCATCGCGGGCCTCGAGGAGGTCGTAGTAGACCTTGCCCGAGCACAGCACGACCCGCCGGATGGCGCCGTCGGGCCGGAGCGTCAGGGGCGAGCGGCCGGTCTGGGCGTCGTCCCAGAGGACGCGGTGGAAGGACGAGCCGGGCCCGAAGTCGGCCGCGTCCGAAACGCAGAGGCGGTGGCGCAGCAGGGACTTCGGCGTCATCACGACGAGCGGCTTGCGGAAGCTGCGGTGAAGCTGGCGGCGGAGGATGTGGAAGTAGTTGGCCGGCGTCGTGCAGTTGGCGACGATCCAGTTCTCCTGGGCGCAGAGTTGCAGGAAGCGTTCGGGCCGGGCCGAGGAATGCTCGGGCCCCTGGCCCTCGTAGCCGTGGGGCAGGAGCAGGACGAGCCCCGACATGCGCAGCCACTTGGCCTCGCCCGAGGCGATGAACTGGTCGATCATGATCTGGGCGCCGTTGGCGAAATCGCCGAACTGGGCCTCCCAGAGGACGAGCGCGTTGGGCTCGGCGAGGGTGTAGCCGTATTCGAAGCCGAGCACGGCGTATTCCGACAGCATCGAGTCGATCGCCTCGAAGCGCGCCTGGCCGGGGCGGATGTGGTTCAGGGGGTAGTGGCGTTCCTCGGTCGTCTGGTCGATCAGCGCCGAGTGGCGCTGGCTGAAGGTGCCGCGGATCGAATCCTGCCCCGAGAGGCGGACGGGATAGCCCTCGACAAGGAGCGAGCCGAAGGCGAGCGCCTCGGCCGTCGCCCAGTCGAAACCGCGGCCAGACTGCAGCATCCCGGCCCGCGCCGCGAGCAGGCGGACGACGGTGCGGTGAAGGTCGAAGCCCTCCGGCACCCGCGTCAGGGCGGCGCCGACCTCGGCGAGCGTCGCCTCGGGGATGGCGGTCGCGCCGGCGCTGTAGTCCTCGCCCGGGCGGCCGATGTGGCTCCAGCGGCCGTCGAGCCAGTCGGCCTTGTTCGGCCGGTAGTCGCCGGCCGCGGCGAAATCTGCGTTGAGCCGGGCCTGGAAGGCCGCCTTCATGTCCTCGATCTCGCCCTCGGGGATGAGCCCGTCCGCGACCAGCCGCTCGGCATAAAGCTGGAGCGTCGTCTTGTGGCGGCGGATGCGGTTGTACATCACCGGGTTGGTGAACATGGGCTCGTCGCCTTCGTTGTGGCCGAAGCGGCGGTAGCAGAAGACGTCGATGACGACGTCCTTGCCGAAGGCCTGGCGGTATTCGGTGGCGACGCGGGCGGCGTGCACCACCGCCTCGGGGTCGTCGCCGTTGACGTGGAAGATCGGCGCCTCGACCATCAGCGCAAGGTCGGTCGGGTAGGGCGAGGTGCGGCTGAAGTGGGGGGCGGTGGTGAATCCGATCTGGTTGTTCACGACGATGTGGATGGTCCCGCCGGTGCGGTGACCGCGGATGCCCGAGAACTGGAAGCACTCGGCCACCACTCCCTGGCCGGCAAAGGCGGCGTCGCCGTGCAGCAGCACCGGCAGCACCGCCCGCCGCTCGCCGTCGCAGCGCTGGTCCTGTTTGGCCCGCGCCTTGCCGAGCACGACCGGGTTCACGGCCTCGAGGTGGCTCGGGTTCGCGGTCAGGGACAGGTGGACGGTGTTGCCGTCGAACTCGCGGTCGGAGGAGGCGCCGAGGTGATACTTGACGTCGCCCGAGCCGTCGACGTCCTCGGGCTTGGAACTGCCGCCCTGGAACTCGTTGAAGATCGCCCGGAAGGGTTTCATCAGCACGTTGGCCAGCACGTTCAGGCGGCCACGGTGGGGCATGCCGACGACGATCTCCCGGACCCCGAGGGCGCCGCCGCGCTTGATGATCTGCTCCATCGCCGGGATCAGCGCCTCGCCCCCGTCCAGGCCGAAGCGCTTGGTGCCCATGAACCTGACGTGGCAGAACTTCTCGAAGCCCTCGGCCTCGACGAGCTTGTTGAGGATCGCCCGCCGGCCCATGCGGGTGAAGGTGATCTCCTTGCCGTAACCCTCGATGCGCGCCTTGAGCCAGGCCGACTGGGCGGGGTCGGAGATGTGCATGTACTGGAGCGCGAAGGTGCCGCAGTAGGTGCGCCGGACGAGCTCGAGGATGCGCCGCATCGGGGCCGAGGGCAGGCCGAGGACGTTGTCGAGGAAGATCGGCCGGTCCATGTCGGCCTCGGTGAAACCGTAGGCGGCGGGGTCGAGTTCGGGGTGAGGCGTCGCCGCGCGCATCCCCAGGGGGTCGAGGTCGGCGACGAGATGGCCGCGGATGCGGTAGGCGCGGATGAGCATCAGGGCCCGGATCGAATCGAGCACCGCGCGCTGGATCTGGGCCTCGCTGACGGTGGCCCCGGCCTCGGCGGCGCGGGCGCGCAGCCGCCCGGCCGTCGCCCGCGCCTCGCCCGCCGCCTCCGGCCATTCGCCCGTCAGTGCCGCCGTCAGTTCGTCGGCGGGCGCGGGCGGCCAGTCGGTCCGCGCCCAGCTTGCGCCTCGCGCCTCGCGGCGGGCCTCGGCGGCGCCGTCGCCCAGGGCGCGGAAGAACTCGGCCCAGCCGGCATCGACGGCGCCGGGGTCTTCGGCGAAGCGGGCGTGCAGCGCCTCGACATAGGGGGCGTTGGCGCCCTGGAGGAAGGAGGTGGCGTGGAAGGCCGGGCGGGGCGACTGGTCGGTCACGGGATCCTCCTTGCGCGGGTGGCGGGCGAAGGGACGGCGCCGGCCGCCGGGACGAGGCGGCGCAGGCTCTCGGCGATCCGGGCCTCGATGGCGGCGGCGGCGAACTCCGCGCGCTGCAGGGCGGCCAGCGCGGCGCCGTCGGCGTCGGCGAGGGCGGGGGCCTCGAGGTAGCGCGCGACCGCCGCGGCGAAGGCCGCGGGCGTCCCGGCGACGGCGAGGCGGGCCGCGATCGCGGCCCCGAAGCCCTCGGCCACGGCCGGGGTCGCGACCACCGGGCGGCCGTGGGCGCAGGCCTCGATCAGCTTGAGCTGCGAGCCGGCGGCGACGAAGAGGGGGCAGACGACGACGCGGGCGGAGGCGTATTCGGGGCCGACCGCCGGCACGCTGCCCCGGATCGTGACCCCCGGCGCCCGGGCGAGGCGGCCGAGCCCTTCGGCCCAGCGGCCGATGCCGGCGATCCGCAGCCGCGCGCCCGGGCGGCGCGCGCCGGCCACGAGGGGCCAGACGCGGGCGATGAACCAGGCCATGCCGTCGCGGTTGGCGTCATGGCTGCCGTTGCCGACGAAGAGCACCTCGTCCGCGGTCGAGGGCGGGGGCAGGGCATGGGCCGCGGGGCTGCCGGCGGGGGCGTTGGGCATGATCCCGGCCGGCGGGCCGAGCCCCTCGAGGCGGTCGGAGGGCTTGACGAACCAGAGCGCCGAGGCCCCGGCGAGACGGTCGCGGAGGACCCCGCCGAGGCGCGCGACCGCGGCCCTGGCCGGCAGCGACCGGCCGAGCGCCGGGCCGAGAAGGCGGCCAAGCTGGGCCGCCGCACGCTGGTCGTCGCGGTCGTCGACATCGACGACGCAGAGCCGGCCGCGGGCGGGGTCGGCCGCCAGCCCGGCGACACAGAAGAGGCGCGCGAAGCGGAAGACGAAGACCGTGGGCGCGCCCGCCGGCGCGAGGACCGCAGGCGCGAGCGCGAGGAGGGCGGCGCGGAAGGCCGGGTCGGGCCGGTAGGCGCGGGCGGGCGAGAGGAGCCGGCCGAGCCCCGCGACGAGCCCGGCGGGGGCGCCGAAGACCTCGCCCGCGAGGGCATGGACCGCGGCCGCGCCGGGGAAGGCGCGGGCAAGGCGGGCCGGCCCGGGGGCGCCGAAGCAGGCGACCTCGACCGGCCCGACCCGCACCATGGCGCGATAGATCATGCGCGTCCGCTGCCCGGGCCCGCAGCGGGCGCCGATCCAGGGCGCGGCCGTGACAAGGACGAGCCGCGGCGGCGGCACCTCGCCGGCCCCACGGTCCCGGGTCGCGATCTCGGCCGCCATGCGGGCGCCCCCCTGCCCCCGGGCCCGGGTCCGGGCCTAGCGGCCCATGGCCTTCAGCACCGCCTCGCCGAGCGCCGCGGGGCTCTCGGCGACGGTGATGCCGGCCGACCGCAAGGCCTCGATCTTCGCCTCGGCATCGCCCTTGCCGCCGGCGACGATCGCCCCGGCATGGCCCATGCGCCGCCCCCTGGGGGCGGTGCGGCCGGCGATGAAGCCCGCGCAGGGCTTGGCCCGGCCGCGGCGGCGGGCGTCCTTGAGGAAGGCCGCCGCCTCCTCCTCGGCCGACCCGCCGATCTCGCCGATCAGGATCAGGGCCTCGGTCTCGGGGTCGGCGAGGAACCACTCGAGGACGTCGACGTGCTCGGTGCCCTTGACGGGGTCGCCGCCGATGCCGACGCAGGTCGACTGGCCGAGGCCGACATCGGTCGTCTGCTTCACCGCCTCGTAGGTCAGCGTGCCCGAGCGCGAGACGACGCCGACCTTGCCGCGGCGGTGGATGTGGCCGGGCATGATGCCGATCTTGCACGCCCCGGGGGTGATGACGCCGGGGCAGTTCGGCCCGATCAGGATCGAGCGCGACCCCTCGAGCGTGCGCTTGACCCGCATCATGTCGAGGACCGGGATCCCTTCGGTGATGCAGACGACGAGTTCCATGCCGGCGTCGATCGCCTCGAGGATGGCGTCGGCCGCGAACGGCGGAGGGACGTAGATCGCGCTGGCGGTGGCACCGGTCGCGGCCCGCGCCTCGTGCACCGAGTTGAAGACCGGCAGGCCGAGGTGGCTCGTGCCGCCCTTCCCCGGGCTGACGCCGCCGACCATCTTCGTGCCGTAGGCGATCGCCTGCTCGGAATGGAAGGTGCCCTGGCTGCCGGTGAAGCCCTGGCAGATGACGCGGGTGGTTTCGTCGACGAGAATGGCCATGAGGCGTCTTCCTACTTCGTTCGGTGACAGGGGGCGCCGCCCGCCGGGCGCGCTCAGCGCCCCCGCAGGATGCCGAGGATGAGCCGGCCGGGCTGGCCGGGCGCGGTCAGCCGCTGGACGAAGACGATCGCCCCCTTCCCGTCCGCGACCGCCCAGGCGGCTTCGGTGTTCGCGCCGATGCGGGCAGGATCGAGGGCGCGGGCGGCGGGGAAGCGCCGCGCCACCATCGCCCGCAGCCGGGCGGTCTGGCCGGTGCGCGATTCCGCCGCCATCCCGCAGGCCCTTCCGTCGTCGGCGAGGATCACGGCCGGGCGGCGATCGTCGACGACGAAGCTGCGCAACCCGCTGCCGCCGCGCCGCGGCACTTCCACGTAGTCGGTGGCGCGGAGGCTGGCGGCGGTGGCCGCCGCCGAGGGCTGATCGAGGCAGTAGCGTTCGAACGCCGCCACGAACTGGGCCGGGCTCGACTTCGGGACCAGGTTCTCGGGATCCATGTTCTCGAATTCCAGCATCTCGGGCGTCGCGTCGCCGAATCCGCAGCCGGCGAGCGCCGCGGCGAGGGCAAGGACCGGCAGCACCTGTGCCCCTTCGCGGGCCGGCCGGTCGCGGGCCCCGGCAGTCATGGCGCGGATCTGCCCCGGACCGCCGCCACGACCTTCGCGGCGGCATCGCCGAGGTCGTCCGCCGCGATCACGTCGAGCCCGGAGTCGCGGATGATCTGGCGGCCGAGCTCGACGTTCGTGCCCTCGAGCCGCACCACCAGCGGCACCTTCAGCCCCACCTCGCGGACCGCCGCGAGCACCCCCTCGGCGATGATGTCGCAGCGCATGATGCCGCCGAAGATGTTGACGAGGATGCCCTTCACGTTGGGGTCGGAAGTGATGATCTTGAACGCCTCGGTGACCTTCTCGCGGCTCGCCCCGCCGCCGACGTCAAGGAAGTTCGCGGGCTCGGCGCCGTTCAGCTTGATGATGTCCATCGTCGCCATGGCGAGGCCGGCACCGTTGACGAGGCAGCCGATCTCGCCGTCAAGGGCGATGTAGTTGAGATCGAAGCGCGAGGCGGCGAGTTCCTTGGGGTCTTCCTCGCTTTCGTCGCGCAGCGAGAGGATCTCGGGCTGGCGGTAGAGGGCGTTGTTGTCGAAGCCCATCTTGGCGTCGAGGCAGTGGAGGTCGCCGGCCGGGGTGACGATCAGGGGGTTGATCTCGATCATGTCGGCGTCCTTCTCGACGAAGAGCCGGTAGAGGCGGGTGACGAGATCGACGCACTGCCGGACCTGGCGGCCCTCGAGCCCGAGCGCGAAGGCGATGCGGCGGCCATGGAAGCCCTGGATGCCCGAGGCGGGATCGACCGTGAAGGTCAGGATCCGTTCGGGCGTGCGGGCGGCGACCTCCTCGATGTCCATGCCGCCCGCGGTCGAGCAGACGAAGGCGATGCGGCTCGCCTTGCGGTCGATGAGGAGCGCGAGGTAGAGTTCGCGGGCGATCTCGCTCCCCTCCTCGATGTAGACGCGGCCCACGACCTTGCCGGCCGGCCCGGTCTGGCGGGTGACGAGGGTGCGCCCGAGCATGCGCAGCGCCTCCTCGGCGGCCTCGCCGACCGAGCGGGCGAGGCGCACCCCTCCCCGGTCGCCGGCATCGGGCTCGCGGAAGCGGCCCTTGCCGCGGCCGCCGGCGTGGATCTGGGCCTTGACGACCCAGACCGGCCCGTCGAACTCGCCGGCCGCGGTCTTGGCCTCCTCGGCGCGCAGGATCACCCGGCCCGCGGACACCGGCAGGCCGTGGCCGCGCAGGAGCGCCTTGGCCTGGTATTCGTGGATGTTCATGTCACCCTTCCGCCCTTCGTCTCCGGTGGGCGCCGTCTTGGCACAGGCGCCGCCACGGGCAAGGGGAATGTGGCGGCGGGCCGGCCCCGGGGCCGATTCCGCCCGCATCTGCGATCACGCCTCGCGCATGCGTGATCGCAAGGGCCGCCGCACGACCGGGCCCCGGCCCCCCGCGGCCCGGGGATCGACGGGCGGGCGCGGCCCCGCTATCACTCGGGCGCGGGAAGGGGGCCCCGGGGGAGCGATGGGGGCAGGCGAGGCGAGCTGGGAGGTCCATGCGACGGTCGACGAGCCGCCCGAGTTGCTGGTGGCGTTCGTCGCCCACTACCTCGGGCTGGGCGCGACGCGCGTCCACCTCGCCCTCGACCGGCCGACGGCGGAGGTGACCGCGGCCCTCGGTGGAATCGGGCGCGTGCGCCTGACGCCCTGCGACGGCGCCCACTGGCGGCGGCTCGGGCAGGCGCGGCGGCCCGCGAACCCCGTCCGCCGCCAGATCTTCAACGCCGGCGACGCCTATCGCGCGACCACCTGCGAGTGGTTCCTGTCTTGCGACGGGGACGAGTTCGTGCATGCCCTGCGGCCGGTCGGTGCCCTCCTGGCCGAGGTGCCGGCGGCGGCGCCGATCGTGCGGCTGCGCGTTGCCGAACGGGCGTTCCTTGCCGCGCCGCCACCGGCGACGGTCTTCGACGGCATCTTCCGCCTCCAGCGCGGCTTCGACTGGCCGCCGGCGCCCGGGCCCGGCGGCCGGCTCGCCCGCTTCGGGCGACGCCTGCGCACGGTCCTCGGCGGGGGGATGCGGGCGCGGCTCGCCGCCGTCTACGGCACGGCCCGGGCGGGGTTCCTGAACGACGCCGGGCTGCTCGGGCACGGGGCGGGGAAAAGCTTCACCCGCGCCGGGCTGCCGCTCGCGATCGGCATCCACTATCCCCTGCCCGCGGGGCAGGCGACCGACGACCGCAGCTTTCTCGCCAGGCCCGAATGGCGGCACCACCGCGCCGAGGCGGTGCTCCTGCATTTCGACGGCATGACGCCGCTCCACTGGCAGCTGAAGCTTCTGCGCAAGTTCGAGGCCCACCCCGACGCCGCCGGCGGCGAGCCCGGGCTCGGCCGCCGGACCGAGGCGCGCAAGGCCCAGATCCGGGCCGTGCACGCGGCCCGCGGCGACGCCGCGGCGCTCGCCCGGCTGCTCGAGGGGCTCGTCGTCCTGTCACCCGCGCAGGCATCGACGCTCGTGCGCGCGGGCTTCGCGGCGGCGATCGCTCCCGGGATCGCCGGGGCGGTGGCGCGGGCCCTGGGCGCCGGCGCCCCCGACCTCGGGCCCGCGGCCTTCGACCGGCGGCTGCGGGCCCAGCACGCCGAACTCATCGCCCGCACGGGCTTCGCGGGCTGAGGGGCGGGCCGGCCGGGCGGTCAGCCGAGGGCGGGGTCGATCGCCCTGCAGGCGGCGACGAGGCCCTTCACCGCCTCGACCGAGCGGTCGAACATCGCCTGCTCGTCGCGGCCGAGGGCGATGTCGACGATGCGCTCGATGCCGCCGGCGCCGATCACCGTCGGCACGCCGACATAGAGGCCCCTGAGGCCGTAGGGCCCGTCGCAAAAGGCCGCGCAGGGCAGGACGCGCTTCTGGTCGCGAAGGAAGGCCGTCGCCATCTCGATCGCGGCGGTCGCCGGGGCATAGTAGGCCGAGCCGGTCTTGAGCAGGCCGACGATCTCGGCCCCGCCGTCGCGGGTGCGCTGGACGATGGCGTCGAGCCGTTCCTGCGTGGTCCAGCCCATCGACACGAGGTCGGGCAGCGGAATGCCGGCGACGGTCGAGTAGCGCACGAGCGGCACCATGGTGTCGCCGTGGCCGCCGAGCACGAAGGCCGTGACGTCGCGCATCGAGACCCCGAACTCGAGGCTCAGGAAATGGCGGAAGCGGGCCGAATCGAGCACCCCCGCCATGCCCACGACGCGGGCGTGGGGCAGGCCGGAGTATTCGCGCAGGGCCCAGACCATGGCGTCGAGGGGATTGGTGATGCAGATGACGAAGGCGCCGGCGGCGTGGGCCCGGATGCCCTCGCCCACCGCCTTCATGACCTTGAGGTTGATGCCGAGGAGGTCGTCGCGGCTCATCCCGGGCTTCCGCGGCACCCCGGCGGTGACGATGCAGACGTCGGCCCCGGCGATGTCGGCATAGCTCGCGGTGCCCCTGAGGCGGGCATCGAAGCCCTCGGCCGGCCCCGCCTCGGCGATGTCGAGCGCCTTGCCCTGGGGGATCCCGTCGGCGATGTCGAAGAGGACGATGTCGCCGAGTTCCTTGATCGCGGCGAGATGGGCGAGCGTGCCACCGATCTGCCCCGCGCCGACGAGCGCGATCCGGGGTCTGGCCATGACGAGATCTCCGGGCAGGGATTGCCGGCGGGATGCCTAGTCGCAGGGCGCCCGGCGTGCAAGGGCCAGGGCGGCGGGCAGGGGCGGGGGGGCGGATCGGGCCGGCCGGACGACGCGGGGCGCCCCGGGGCGTTCCCTCCGCCCGCAATCTTCTCTAGGAGGAAGCGGTCGGGCCGGACGGGGCGGGAAATGCCATTCGATCCCATCTTCTACGCGCTGGCGGTGCCGGTGGTGGCCTTCATGGGGGTGTCGAAGGGCGGCTTCGGCGATGCCGGGATCTTTGCCGCAACCCCGATCCTCGCCCTCGCGCTCGACCCCGGCACCGCACTCGGCCTCGTCCTGCCGCTCCTCATGGCCATGGACCTCGGGGCGCTCGTCGCCTACCGCGGCCGCTGGCACCGGCCGAGCGTCCGGGCGCTCGTCCTCGGGGCCCTGCCCGGGATCGGGCTCGGCATCCTCTTCTACCGCCTTGCCGACCCCGATCTCCTGCGCCTCGCGCTCGGCCTCCTCGCCTTCGCCTTCATCGCCTGGCAGGGGGCCAAGGCGCGGGGCTGGCTTGCGCCCCGGCCGCGACCCTTCGACGCGCGGCTGGCGATGGCGGCGGGCGCGGCCGGGGGGCTCACGAGCTTTCTCGCCCATGCCGGCGGGCCCCCGGTCGCGGTCTTCCTGCTCGGCCAGGGCCTCGACAAGACCGCCTACCAGGCGACCCTGGTCGCGGCCTTCGCGGTCTTCAACGTCCTCAAGATCCTTCCCTATGTGCTGCTCGGCATGTTCACGGCCGAGACGCTCGCGGCCGACCTTGTCCTCCTGCCGGCAGCGGTGGCGGGTGTCTGGCTGGGCGTGAAGGCGCACCGGGCGGTGCCCGAGCGCGCCTTCTTCGCCTTCACCTACGTGATGCTGGCGCTGGCCGGGGCGCGGCTGATCTGGGACGGGCTGACCTGACCCCGCCCGGCCTTGGCCCGCGCCGTCCACGGGCGCCGCGGCCTCGGCGACCGATGGCAACGCTGCTCCCCGGCCGGTCCCCGGGACGAGGACACGGGCCGGGACGATCCCGGCCACGGCCCCGCCGACGCCAGGGCGGACCCCGCCGTCGCACGCGAACCGCCACCCGCGGGAGCTCCGCCCTCGCCGCGCCCGCCGTCCACGGGGGGGGCACCGGGGGATCACGCGACGGCCGCGGACGGGCCCCCCCCTCCCGGACGCTCCGTCAGGCGGGGGTGCCGCGGGCGGGGGCGGCCTCGGTCACCGCCTCGAAGCCCTCGCCGGCGGCGACGAGGCACATCATGCCGTTGGGGAGGGTGGCGGTGATCGTCCAGCTGCCGGTCGCGGCCGAGGCAAAGACCTCGACGACGACGTCGTTGGCGGCGCGTCCGATCGCCCGGCGGGTCTCGCCATAGCTGTCGGCGAGATGGGCGAGCACGCGGTCGCGGGCGCCGCACTGGGCCGGCTGGGCCGCGGCCGGCAGGGCGGCGGCGACCGCGAGAAGGGCGGCGAGGGCAGGGATGGGGGTTCTCATGGGTCTGCCTTTCCTCGGGGGGCCCGGCGGCGCCCGGACCGGCCGGCGCCCCTCGGGAGAAGAGGCGCCCGGCGGCGCGACACTCCCCCCTTTCCGGGTCCGGTGGCGTCGGCGCAGCGGGGCCCTCGCAACCCCCGGCGATCCGGCCGGGGCGCCCTGTGCGCGACCCCCGGGATCCTGCGCGCGGGAGGGCGAAGAAGCGCTTAACGCCGCGCCCGCCCCCCCTGCCCTGCCGCGGCGCCGGGCAGGCTTGCAACGGCGGCCGCGGTGTGATTGCCCTGCGCGAGGGCGGCCCCGGGGGAGGGCGGCCCGGGCAGGCGGGGAGGAGGGGCATGGACGGGGCGGCGCGGCCGTGGCGGTCGGTCCTCTACCTGCCGGCCTCGAACGCGCGCGCGCTCGAGAAGGCACGCACGCTCGCCGCCGATGCCCTCATCCTCGACCTCGAGGACGCCGTGGCGCCGGCCGCCAAGCCCGAGGCGCGGGCCCGGCTCGCGGCGGCGCTGGCGGCGGGCGGCTTCGGGGACCGGGCCCGGCTCGTGCGCGTGAACGCGCTCGACACGCCCTGGGGGCGCGCCGACGTGGCGGCGCTCGCCCCGCTCGCGCCCGAGGGCATCCTCCTGCCCAAGGTCCAGGGGCGGACCGAGCTCGACGCGCTCGCCGCCCTCGCCCCCGGGCTGCCCCTCTGGGCGATGCTCGAGACCCCGGCCGGGATCCTTGCCGCACCCGGGATCTGCGCCCACCCCGCGCTCGCGGGCGTGGTCATGGGCACCAACGACCTCGCCAAGGACCTCGGCTGCCGCCCCGCCCCGGGGCGGGCGGCGCTTGTCCCGGCGCTGGCCCTCGCGCTCCTCGCCGCCCGCGCCGGCGGGTGCATCGCCATCGACGGGGTCTGGAACGCGCTCGACGACGCCGACGGGCTCGCAGCCGAATGCACGGCCGGGCGCGACCTCGGCTTCGACGGCAAGTCGCTGATCCACCCCGGCCAGATCGCCGCCGCCAACGCCGCCTTCGCGCCCGGGGCGGCCGAGGTCGCGCTCGCCCGCCGCCAGATCGCCGCCCATGCCGAGGCCGTGGCCCGCGGCGAGGGCGTGGCCGTCCTCGACGGCCGCATCGTCGAGAACCTGCATGTCGCCGCGGCCGAACGGCTCCTTGCTCGGGCGGCGGCGATCGCGGCGCGGGAGGGAGGGGCATGACGCTGCTGGTCGCCGGACTCGGGCTCTGGATCGCCGCCCACCTCTTCGGGCGCCTCGCCCCGGGGGCGCGGGCGGGGCTCGCGGCCGGGCTCGGCCCCGCCGCCCGCGGGCTGGTGGCGGCGGTGATCCTCGCCGGCCTTGCCCTCATGGTCGCGGGCTACCGCGGCGCCGCGACGGTCGCGCTCTATGCGCCGCCCGGCTGGGGGATCCATCTCAACAACCTCCTCCTTCTCGCGGCCGTGGCGCTCTTCGGGGTCGGCCATTCGCAAGGCCGGCTGCGCGGGCGCCTGCGCCACCCGATGCTGACGGGCACCGCCCTCTGGGCCTTCGGCCATCTCCTCGTGCGGGGCGATGTCGCAAGCGTGGTGCTGTTCCTCGGCCTCGGGCTCTGGGCCCTGGCGGCGATCCTCCTCATCGAGGCCCGCGCCCCGGCCGCGGCCCCCGCCGCGGGGCCCGCGCCGCGCGGCAGCCTCGCGGGCGACCTCGGCCTTCTCGCCGGTGCGGTCGCCCTCTTCCTCGTCATCGTCACCCTGCACGGGTGGCTCGGACCCTGGCCCCTGCCGGGGGGGAGGTGGTGGTGAAGGCCTACCGGCTGCTCACGGGCGAGGACAGCCCGGCCTTCTGCCACAGGGTGACCGACGCGCTCGCCCGGGGCTGGATCCTCCACGGCTCGCCCGCCTACGCCCACGACCCCGCGACCGGCACCATGCGCTGCGCCCAGGCCGTGGTGAAGGAGGTTCCGGGGGCCGTCTACGACCCGGCCATGAAGCTCGGTGCGCTGTGACCAAGGCGGGCGCCGGCCGCTTCTTCGAGGACTACCGCCTCGGCGAGACGATCGTCCACGCCGTGCCGCGGACGCTCGCGGGGGGCGAGCGGGCGCTCTACCACGCGCTCTACCCGGCCCGCGGCGCCCTTCATTCCTCGGACGCCTTTGCCCGCGCCTGCGGCCTTCCGGCGAGCCCCCTCGACGACCTCATCGTCTTCCACACCGTCTTCGGCAAGACCGTCCCCGACATCTCGCTGAACGCGGTCGCGAACCTCGGCTATGCCGAGGGCCGCTTCCTGCGCCCGGTCTGGCCGGGAGACACGCTCGCCGCGACCTCGCGGGTGATCGGCCTGCGCGAGGCCTCGAACCGCGCCGCGGGCGTCGTCTGGGTGCGCACGACCGGCACGAACCAGGACGGGGCGGCGGTGCTCGACTACGTCCGCTGGGTCCTCGTGCGCAAGCGCGACCCCGCTGCGGCGGTCGCGGCGGCGGTGGTGCCCGACCTCGCCCCGGCGGTCGCGGCGGAGGATCTCGTGGTGCCCGCGTGCCTCGACTTCGCGCGCTACGACTTCGCGCTCGCGGGCGAGCCCCACCGCTGGGGCGACTACGCCGTGGGCGAGCGCATCGACCACCGCGACCGGGTGACGGTCGAGGAGGCCGACCACCTCTTCGCCACCCGCCTCTGGCAGAACACGGCGCGGGTCCATTTCGACGCCGGGGCCCGGCCCGACGGGCGCCGGATCGTCTACGGCGGGCATGTCATCTCGCTGGCCCGGGCGCTCGCCTTCAACGGGCTCGCCAACGCCCAGATGGTCGCGGCGATCAACGCCGGCACCCATGCCAACCCCTGCCTCGCCGGCGACACGGTGACGGCCTGGTCAGAGGTTCTCGACCGCGCCCCGACCGCGGCCCCGGGCGTCGGCGCCCTGCGGCTGCGGCTGGTCGCGGTCCGCGCCGGGGCGGCGCCGTTCGCGCTCCGGGACGCATCCGGCCGCCACCTCCCCGACGTCCTCCTCGACCTCGACCTCTGGGTGCTGGTGCCGCGCTAGCCGGCGCCGCGCGGCGGCGGCCGGGCGGCGCGCAGCGGGGACGCCCCTCCCCGGGGGGGGGGGCCGGCCGGGGCCGGCGGCCGCTCCCCGCGACCGGAGGGTGAGCAAGGACGGGCCGCGGCCGTCCGGTCACGGCGAAGGCAGCACCCATGTCCCCGGGGACACGTTTCGCAAGGCGGTCCCGGCCCGCCTTGACCTTCGTTGCGGCCCGGCCAAGAGTGGTCCCTGCGCCGCCGATCGCCCGCCCCCCGGCGCGCGCGCCCCGCCCGCAGCCCCCCCCCCCCGCGCCCCGCCCGCCCCCGAAGCGCAACCCGATGCAGATCTACCTCCCGATCGCCGAGGTCTCGGTCAACGCCTTCCTCCTCCTCGGCCTCGGCGGCATGGTCGGATTCCTGTCGGGGATGTTCGGGGTCGGCGGCGGCTTTCTCATCACGCCGCTCCTCCTTTTCATCGGCATCTCCCCGGCGGTGGCGGTGGCGACGGGGGCGAACCAGGTTGTCGCCTCGTCGGTCTCGGGCTTCCTCGCCCATCTGCGGCGGAAGACGGTCGACATCCGCATGGGCACGGTCCTGCTCGTCGCCGGCCTCGCGGGCTCGCTCCTCGGCATCGGGGTCTTCAACGCGCTGCGGCAGGCGGGGCAGGCGGGCCTCGTCGTGCAGCTGTCCTACGTCCTCTTCCTCGGCCTCATCGGCGGGCTGATGTTCCAGGAGAGCCTGCGGGCGCTGACGCGCGCGCGCCGCGGCGCCCCCCCCCGGCGCCGGATCCGCCCCTGGGTGCACGGGCTGCCGCTGAAGATGAAGTTCCGCACCTCGGGCCTCTACATCAGCGTCATCCCGCCGGCCGGGATCGGCCTTCTCGTCGGCTTCCTCGCCGCGATCATGGGCGTCGGCGGCGGATTCATCATGATCCCGGCGATGATCTACCTCCTCGGCATGCCGACCAAGGTCGTGGTCGGCACCTCGCTCTACCAGATCATCTTCGTCACCGCCTTCGCCACCGTCATGCACGCCGTCACCAACCAGTCGGTGGACATGCTGCTCGCGGTCATGCTGATCGCCGGCGGGGTGGTCGGGGCCCAGGTCGGCGCCATCGTCGGGCTGCGGCTGAAGGCCGAGCAGCTGCGTATCCTGCTCGCGGTCATGGTCCTCGCGGTCGCCGGCAAGATCGCCTTCGACCTCGTCGTGCGGCCGGCCGAACCCTTCTCGCTCCTCGACGCCGGCGGAGTGTGAGGATGGCCGCGGTCCTCGCCCTTCTCCTCCTCCTCGCCCTGCCCGCGGTTGCGGCAGGGGCCGCGGCCGAGACGGTGGTGCCGGGGCTGAGCCAGAGCCGGGTCGCCATCACCACGAACTTCGACGGGTCGGAGATCCTCATCTTCGGCGCCATCCGCCGCGACGCCCCCCCGCCCGCGGGACCGCCGCCCGATGTGGTCGTGACGGTCGAGGGGCCCTCCTTCCCGGTGACGGTCTGGCGCAAGAGCCGCCGCTTCGGCATCTGGATGAACACCGGCGCCGTCCGCGTCACCGAGGCGCCGGCCTTCTATGCCGTCGCCACCACCGGTCCGCTCGAGACGATCCTGTCGGCGACCGAGGACCTGCGCCATTCGGTCTCGATCCCGAAGGCGATCCGCGCCGTCGGCACCGCCGCCACCGAGGATTCGCCCGACTACCTCGAGGCGCTGATCCGGCTCCGGAGCGCGGCCAACCTCTACCAGATGCTCGAGGGCGGGGTCAGCCTGACCGGGGACGCGCTCATCGAGGCGAGCGTCACCCTGCCCGCCAACCTCAGCGAGGGGCTCTTCACCGTCCGCATCCTTCTCCTGCGCGAGGGCAGTGTCGTCGACAGCGCGACGCGCACGATCGATGTCCAGAAGGTCGGGATCGAGCGCTTCCTCTTCCGCCTTGCCCACGCCGAGCCGCTCGCCTACGGCGTGCTTGCGCTCGTCCTCGCGATCGCCGCCGGCTGGGCCGCCTCCGAGGGCTTCCGCCGCCTGCGCGGGTAGGGGCGGGCCGGCGGGGTCGCGGCCGGCGCGGGCCTGCCGGGATTCAGGCCTTTCGGCTTCGCGCCGCGCCGCGCGGCGCGGGGTCGGAGGTCCCGGCGAGGCCCTCGCAGAGCGCGCGCGTCAGGTGCGCGTCGAGATCGAGGAGTACCGCCACGGCCAAGTCGGCGTGGCGGTTTCGGCAGTGACGGGCGAATTCGGTCATATGCTCCGACAGGAAGTAGGGTCGGGCCGGGGTGACGTCGCGGAAGTAGCGCAAGTAGCGGCGCCGGTGGCTGCCCCAGGCCCAATACTGCCGGACCATCGGCTCGTTGGCAACCTGCGCGGCGATGATCCGCCGGATCTGGTCCGCGCTGGCGACCATCTCCTCGATCCGAGCCCGGACGACGAGGGCCCGCTCCCGTTCGGCGATGATCCGGTCGAGCGTGGCGACATCCTCGGCAGTCAGATGAGGGACACCGATTTGCGCGATGCGCCGTTCCAGGGCCCCGGTCACGGTGATGACGAGGTCGGCATGATTCGCCGTCAGCGGCGCGACGACGCTGCCACGATGGGGAACCGAGTGGACGAACCCCTCGGTCTCAAGCCGCGCCAAGGCTCCGCGGACGGGCGTGTAGCTGGCCCCGAAGCGTTCGGCGATCTCGGCGATTCCAAGCTGTTGGCCGGGAGCAAGCTGGAGCGTGAGGATTTCCTCGCGGAGCCTTTGGGTGATCGATTGCTCGACCGTGGGGGGCAGTGGCATTTTTGATACTTGCGCAAATATGTCCATGCTGTAGGGTAGCACGATTAGATATTTGCGTAAATGAGGACGGCGCATGCTGGCGAGCCTGTCGGTCCGGCAATGGGAGGCCCTGATCCGTCCGAAGTCGATCGCGGTGATAGGCGCATCGTCGCGGCCGGGCCCACAGAACTTCGCCCAACGGATCCTGAACAACAACGACCGGGTCGGCTACCGCGGCGACATCTTTCTTGTGAACCCCAGACACACGTCGATCCTCGAGCGGCCCTGCCACCCGTCCGTCGATGCCCTGCCGGCAGTCCCGGACG
>JADLCV010000106.1 GCA_020846995.1 Paracoccaceae bacterium | reverse complement strand
GGCCCCGCCCCTTCCGGCCCCTCCGGGCCTCGCGCCTTTCCCCGGGGCCCGGCCAAGGGGGAAGGGCGGCGCCGATTGCCGCGGGTGCCGGGCGGCGCTTTCCTGCCGGGCCCGGGCGGCGTAGGCTCTCCGGCCATGGCCCCGTCCCGCTCCTGCCGCCCCCTGCCCCCGCGGCGCCCGGCCCGCCGGCCGCGGGCCCCCCTCGCGGCCGCCGCCCGCCGCGGCGACCGGCCGCGCCCGCCATGAGGGCCGCCCGCCGGCGCCCACTCGCGGCCCTCGTCCTCGCCCTTCTCCTTGTCGCGGGCAGCCTGCCCGTGGCCGTCGCGCGGGCGGCGCCGGGGGCGGCGGGGGTCGGCGTCCTCTGCACCGGGGCGGGCGCCGTCACGGTCGATTCCCGCGGCCGCCCGTCCGGGCCCGAGGTGCCTCCCTGCCCGTCCTGCCTGCCGCATCCCTTCGCCCTCGTCCTCGTGGCTCCGCCCCTGCCCCTGCCGCCGCCGGCCCGGGCCCGGAGCCTTCGCCCGCCCGCCGCTGCCGCCCGGCGACCCCGGCCGCGCCGTCGCCCGCGGGTGCGCGACCCGCCCCCCGCCGCTCCGTCGAAGCCGCCCGCGTGACCCTGCCCGTCGAATTCACGGAGACACCCATGCCCGCCACCGTCCCCTCCGCCGCCCTTGCCCTCGGCCTCGCCCTCGGGCTTCTCGCCGCCGCGCCTGCCGCGGCCCAGTCGCCCATCACCGTCCGCGACGCCTACATCACCGTCGCCGGGGCGATGGCCGTGTCGGCCGGCGCCTTCATGGTGATCGAGAACCACGGTCCCGCCGGCGACCGGCTGCTGGCCGCGGCCGTGCCCGCCGACGTCGCCCGGCGCAGCGAACTCCACCGCAACGTCGAGGACGCCCAGGGGGTGATGCGGATGGTCGCGGCCACGGACGGGTTCGCCATCCCCGCCGGCGGCGAGCATGCGCTCGCGCGCGGCGGCGACCACGTCATGATCCTGGGCCTGCGGCACCCCCTTGCCGCCGGCGACATCGTGACGATGACGCTGACCTTTGCCGCGGCCGGAGAGGTCGTCGTCGCGGTGCCGGTGGGCGAGCCTGCGGCCGGCATGGCCCCGGGCCACGGCCACTGAGGCGGAAGGGGCAGGACGGCCCCCGGGGGTGCCGTGGGCGCGCGCGCCCCGCGCGCCCTCAGCCGCAGCGGTCCGCGGCCAGCGCCCCGAAGGCCCGGTAGCGGTCCCAGAAGGCGTTGTCGGCGTTCGACGTCGACATCCGCACGTCCTGGGCGGCATGGGGATCGCGGAAGAAGCGCGCGGCCCGGCGCTGGTCGCCGCCCGTGAGCGTCGCGTCGGCGGCCGCCTGGATGCAGGCGCAGAGCGTGCGCGAGGCGGCGGCGCGGCCCGAGGCGACGCAGGCGCTCTCGATCGGGTCGGCGACCGCGGCGGGGGCGTGGAACGCCATGGCGGCCAATGCCGCGGCGAGAAGGCGGGGTCGGATCATCACTGCCTCGTGCCATCGGGTGCGGCGGTGGTCTCCGCCGTCGCCCTGTCCCCGCAGGGACCGGGGCAGGATAGCCGAAGCGGGCGGCGGATTCCAACCGCTCGCAGGATTGCACCCCGAGGCTCCAAGATTATGTGGGCGGCCACGCAACCGCCCCCAAGATGCAGTCCGGCCGCGCCCGGAAGGGAGAGGCCGGGGGCGCGAATCGGGCCCCCGCGCCCGCCTCAGTAGTCGCGCAGGAAGATCATCCCCCAGCCGCACAGGCGCTGGCAGTCGGTGGCGTCCTTGCCGACGTTGTCGGTGCCGAGGCCGGCGGCCATGCCCATCCCCTCGAAGCGGAGGTCGTCGCACTCGCCGTCGCTGGCATACTCGCCCTCGTCGCTGCCGAAGTCGATCGCCGGGCAGGTGGTGGCGGCGCGCGCCTCCTCGAAGATCCACAGCCGCACCCGCCCCTCGTCGTGCAGACGACGGCAGTCGGTGGCATCGTGCCCGGCCTCCTTCCAGCCCAAACCCGTCGCCATCCCCGGGCCGAAGAAGCGGCGGTCGTCGCATTCCCCGTCGTTGGTGTAGGCGCCCGCGTCGTCGCCGAAATCGACCGTCGCCATCCCGGCGATGCGGGGCGCGAGGCGCTTGATCGCGTCCTCGAGGCCGGAGCCCGCCCCCTGCCCGGCGGCCGGCGCGGCAAGGACGAGGGCGAGGAGGGCGGCGAAGGGGGCGGCGGTCGTCGGGCGCATGGGCGTTCTCCCTCTGGGGAAGGCCCCAGCATACTACCGCCGGGGAGGGGCCGGCAACGGCCGCCCCGGGAGGCGTTGCGATTTGGCCGGCGAGCGGCCATAAGTCGGCGGCCGCCCGCAGGCGCGGCGGGCGTCCGGGGGAGGGGCCGATGAACTACCTCGACTTCGAGAAGCCGCTCTCCGAGATCGAGGGCAAGGCCGAGGAGTTGCGCGCGCTCGCGCGGGCCAATCCCCAGATGACCGTCGAGCGCGAGGCCGAGGCGCTTGACCGCAAGGCCGACCAGCTCCTGCGGGAGCTCTACCGCACCCTCACCCCCTGGCAGAAATGCCTGGTCGCCCGCCATCCCGACCGGCCCCACTGCAAGGACTACGTCGAGGCCCTCTTCACCGACTGGACGCCGCTCGCCGGCGACCGCGGCTTTGCCGAGGATGCGGCCGTGATGGGCGGGCTCGCGCGCTTTGCCGATGCCCCGGTGGTGGTGATCGGCCACGAGAAGGGGCACGACACGCGCACCCGCATCGAGCGCAACTTCGGCATGGCCCGCCCCGAGGGCTACCGCAAGGCGATGCGGCTCATGGACCTCGCCCACCGTTTCCGCCTGCCGGTGGTGACGCTCGTCGACACTCCCGGGGCCTATCCCGGCAAGGGCGCCGAGGAGCGCGGGCAGGCCGAGGCGATCGCGCGCTGCACGCTGAAATGCCTCGAGATCGGGGTGCCGCTGGTCGCCGTCATCATCGGCGAGGGGGGCTCCGGCGGGGCGGTCGCGCTCGCCAGCGCCAACCGCGTGGCGATGCTCGAGCACGCGATCTACTCGGTCATCAGCCCCGAGGGCTGCGCCTCGATCCTGTGGAAGGATGCCGAGAAGATGAAGGAGGCGGCCGAGGCCCTGCGGTTGACGGCGCAGGACCTCCAGAAGCTCGGCGTCATCGACCGCATCGTCAAGGAACCCTTGGGTGGGGCCCAGCGCGGTCGGGCCGAGACGATCGAGGCCGTCGGCCGGGCGATCGAACTGATGCTGAAGGACCTCGTCGGCAAGAAGCCCGAGACCCTCGTCCGCGACCGCCGCCAGAAGTTCCTCGACATGGGGGCGAAGGGCCTTGCGGCGTGAGGCGGGCCCCGGTCCCTGCCGGCGGGCGGGGGCGGCGATGACGGCCCCCGGGTCGCGGGGCGGCCGGTGAGCCGGGCCTGGGCCCTCGTCCTTCTCGCCGGGGCGATGGAGATCCTCTGGGCGCTGGGGCTGAAATACTCCGAGGGCTTCACCCGCCTCTGGCCGACGGCGGCGGTGGTCGTCTTCGGCTTTGCGAGCTTCTTCGTCCTCGCCGAGGCGGCGAAGACCCTGCCGCTCGGCACCGCCTATGCCGTCTGGGTGGGGATCGGCGCGCTCGGCACCGCCATCGCCGGCATGATCCTGTTCGCCGAGCCGGCGACGACCCTGCGCTTTGCCGGCATCCTCCTCATCGTCGCCGGCATCGTCGTCCTCAAGCTCGCCTGAGGCGCGGCCGGGGGCGGGCCCCCGGGGGTCCCGGCCCCGGCCCCTCAGCCCGCGGGCGGGGGGGCGCGGAAACCCGCCTCGGCCATCAGCCGGTCCGAGGCGGCCTCGATCTCGGCCTCGAGACGGGCCATGAAGGGCTCGGTGGCAAGCCCGGGGTCGATCTCGGGCAGGAAGGCCACCACGGCCAGCCCGGGATCGCGGCGAAGGCCGTGGCGGGGCCAGAAGACGCCGACGTTGGTCGCGACCGGCACGCAGGTCGCGCCCAGTTCCTGGTAGAGCACGGCGGTGCCGACCTTGTAGGGCCAGGTCGCGCCCGGGGCGACGCGCGTGCCCTGGGGGTAGATGATGAGCTGCCCGGGCTCCTCGCGCCCCTTCGCCACGTCCTCGACCATGGCCCGGATGGCGGCGCCGCGCTTGCCGCGGTCGACCGGGACGCAGCCGATGCGCAGCGCATACCAGCCGAGGATCGGGGTGCGGACGAGTTCCTGCTTCATGATGAAGCGGGGCCGCGGCAGGACCGAGCAGAGGATGATGATGTCGAAGAAGCACTGGTGCTTGGCGGCGATCAGGACCTCGCCCGCGGGGACCCTGCCCCGCACCTCCGAGCGCAGTCCGATCATCCAGGCCGCCGTCCACCGCACCCAGCGGCAGTAGACGTGGATGCCGGCGTGGGCGCCCTTGCGGTCAAGCGCCGCCCAGGGCGCGAAGACGAGGGCGAGGAGGGCCATCGCCGCGTACATCTGGGCGACGAAGAGAAGGGCGCGGAGGCGGGCGAGGGGGCGCATCAGGGCAGCTCGCGCAGGAGGCGGAAGGCGGCGGCACGGGTGGCGGCGAAGGCGACGATGGCGGCGAGCCCGGGGATGGCGAGCGGCAGGACCCAGTCGAGGCCCGCGGGCGCGAGGCCGTCGAGGAGCCCCGCGGCCGCCCCCGCCGCCGGCATCGCGGCGACGGCGGCCATGCCGGCGAGGGTTCCGGCCGCCGCCCCGAAGAGCGTCCGGCGGGTGAAGCGGCGCACGAAGGCGCGGGCGATGTAGGCGTCGCGGGCGCCGACCAGCCGCAGGACGCCAATCACCTGGCGGTTGGCGGCGAGGGCGGCCTCGGCGGCGAGCGCGACCATCGCCGCCGTCGTCCCGCCGATGAGCGCGAGCGCGGCGAGCGCGAGGAGGCGCAGCCGTCCGGCCGCGGCGACGAGCGGCCGGCGCCAGCGGCCGTGGTCGTCGAGGATGGCGCCCGGCGCCTCGGCCGCGAGCCGCATCGCGAGCCCCTCGGCATCGAAGCCCGCGGGCGCCGCGACGACGTCGATCAGCGTCGGCAGGGGCAGCCGTTCGAGCGACAGGTCGGGGCCGAACCAGGGGGCGAGGAGCGCCCGCTGCTCGGCCGAATCGAGCGGCCGGGCCGCGGCGACCCCCGGCGTCTGGGCGAGGATCGCAAGCACCGCCCGGACCGTCCCGGCCATCGCCTCGGGGGGGGCCGCGACGCGCACCGTCGCGGTGCCGGCGAGCGCGTCCTGCCAGCGGTCGGCGAGCCGGCCCGCGGCGAGCGCGAGGGCGAGCGCGAAGACGGCAAGGAAGGCCATGGCGGCGGCGGCAAGGGCCGTGAGGCGGGCGGTGAAGCCCGCGGGCGGCACCACCCGGTCGGCGGCCATCGCCGCGAGGCCGGCCGCGGGCGCGCCGGCGGGGTGCCTCCCGGGGCTCACAGCTCGGCCCCCGCGAGCTGGACGCGGCGGTCGCGGATGCGCAGGACGCGGGCCGCGACCTGGGCCTTGACGGCGCGGATGAGGTTGAGGTCGTGGGTGGCGATCAGGACCGCCTTGCCCATCCGGTTGAGCTCGACCACGAGGGTCAAGAGGCGCAGCGACATCTCCCAGTCGAGGTTGCCGGTCGGCTCGTCGGCAAGGATGACGTCGGGCGACAGGATCACCGCCCGCGCCAGCGCCGCCCGCTGGCGCTCGCCGCCCGAAAGCTCGGGCGGGCGGGCCGCGCGGCGGTCGGCGAGCCCGACCCAGGCGAGAAGCTCGGCGAGGGCCTGGGCCTCGGGCCCGGCGACGCGCCCGGCGACGAGGAGCGGCAGGGCGACGTTCTCGGCCAGCGAGAGATGGTCGATGAACTGGCAGTCCTGGTGGACGATGCCGATCCGGCGGCGGGCGCGGGCGAGGTCGTCGCGGCTCATCCGCTGGCGGTCGCGGTCGAAGAGCACGACCTCGCCGGCCGAGGCGAGAAGCTCGCCGAAGGCCAGCCGCAGGAGCGTCGTCTTGCCCGATCCCGAGGGGCCGGTGAGGAAATGGAAGGTTCCCGGCGCCAGCTGCAAGGACACCTCGCCCAGAAGCTCGACGCCGCTCCAGCGGTGGGTGACGTTGCGGAACTCGATCATCGCTCCCCGCGCTGCCGGCGCCGGCCGCCGTGCCGCAGGCCCGGCCGCCGGCGCGACGAGCTATGCCCCAGCCGCCCCGCGGTTGCAATCGGGCCGCCACAAAGCCTTGGAGAACGCCCCCCGAGGCGCTACAAGATCTCCGTGCGGGATCCCTCGCACGCCCCGGAAGGCCCTGCCCGCCGTGCGGAAACCGCGATGCGCCTGACCTGCCCCAACTGCGCGGCCCAGTACGAGGTCGACGACCGGCTGATCCCGGCGGGGGGCCGCGACGTCCAGTGCTCGGCCTGCGGGCATGCCTGGTTCTTCGTTCCCGAGGACCGCGAGGGCGAACTGATCGCCCCGCCCCCGCGCGCGGCGGGGGTGGCGGGCGCGGCGGGTTCGCCGCAGCCCGCCCCGGCGGCCGGGCCGCGCGAGGCCGCCCCTGGCCCCGCCCGAGCCCCGGCCCCGGTGCCGGCGCCGCCGCCGCCCGCGGCCGGGGGGCCGGCGGCCCCGGCCGAGGCGCGGCGGCCCGGCCTTGACCCGGCCGTGGCCGAGGTCCTGCGGGCCGAGGCCGAGCGCGAGGCCCGCGCCCGCCGCGCCGAGGCCGGCGCGCTTGAATCCCAGCCCGACCTCGGCCTCGAGGCGGCGCCGCCGCGGCCGCGCGCCCCGGCCCCTGCCGCCGCCCCGCCGGCGGCGCCCGCGGCCGGCCCGGGGGCGGCGCCCGCGCGCCGCGACCGGCTGCCCGCGATCGAGGAGATCAACTCGACCCTGCGCCCGGCGGCCGAGCGTCCGCCCCGCCGCGACGCCGCCCCGCCGCTGGCAACGCCGGCGCCGCCGGCCGCGGCCATCCCTGCCGCCCGCGGCTTCCGGCGCGGCTTCCTCTCGGTCCTGCTCGTGATGGTCCTGCTCGTCGCCCTCTACCTCGGCGCGCCGCGCATCATCGCCGCCCTGCCCGCGGCCGAGGGCCCGCTGGTCGCCTACGTCGCCCTCGTCGATGCCGCCCGGCTGTGGCTGCACGGGCTGGTGGCAAGCCTGCGCGGCGCCGGCTGAGGCCGTATCAGAAGCGTTCGAGCAGGCGGCGGAGGTAGTCGAGCTCAAGTTCCGGCCGCCCCGTCTCGCCGGCGCGGCGACGGAGTTCCTCGAGAAGTTCCTGGGCCCGGCGATAGACGTCGTCGCCCTGGAGCAGGCGCTCCTCGGTGCCGATGCGCCCGGTCGATCCGGTCTCGCGGCCGAGGGGATCGCGGGTGCCGAGCGGATCGGAGGGACCCTCGGCGCCGCCGCGCTCGCCGTCGCGGCGCTCCTCGGCGAGCGCCTCGCCCATTTCGCGGATGCCCTCGCGCATCGCCTCCATGGCCTCGGCCTGGCCGTCGAGGGCGCCGGCGTTGTCGCCCTCGCGCAGCGCCTTCTCGGCCTCGCGCATGGCCCGCTCGGCCCGCTCGAGCGCCTCGCGGGCGCGCTCGCCCGCCTCGACACCCTCGCCCGGCATCGCCTGGCGGCCAAGCTCGTCAAGCTCCTCGCGCAGGCCCCGCTGGCGGTCGGCGAGCGTACCCTCGCCCCCCTCGCCCCCGCTGTCGGGCTCGCCCCTGGGTCCGGCCCCGAAGCGTTCCTGGAGGTCGCGGAAGGTCTCGTCCGAAAGCCCCTGCTGGCGGCGCAGCGTGTCGGCAAGGCCCTGCATCGTGCCCTCGCCCTCGCCCCCCTCGCCCTCGGGCCCCTGGGTCACCTCCATGTTCTCCATGAGCTGGCGGAGCATCTCCATGAGTTCGGCCGCCTCGTCCATGCGGCCCTCCTCCATCAGCTCCTGGAGGCGGTCGAGAAGTTCCTGGAGCTGGCGGCCGGTCATCTCCATACGCTCGCCCGCCTCGGCCCGCTCGCCCTCGGACGGCCGGTCGCCCTGCTGTTCGGCGAGCTGGCGCATGTAGTCGTCGAGCGCCTGGCGGAACTCGTCCATGAGTTCCTCGATCTCGGGCGCCTCGGCGCCGTTGCGCATCGCCTCCGACAGGCGGTCCTGGGCGCGGCGCATGCGCTCGAGCGCGTCGGCAAGGTCGCCCGCCTCGATCAGCACGGCGATGTCCCAGAGCGCGGCGGCGATCTCGTCCCGGAGCGCGGGGGCAAGCCCGCCCGCCGCCGCGAGGCCGGCCTCGAGCCGGCGGATGGCGACGCGGAGGAGGAGGAAGGCCCGCTCGTTCCTGACGAAGCCCTCGGGCCGGTGGCTGGCGGCGCGCAGGATCTGCGCCGCCCGGGCCCCGTTCGCGCGCGACCACAGGAGATCGCGGCGCATCTCGATCACCGCCGCCGCCAGCGGGTCGAAGAAGCGCCGGCCGGGCAGGAGGACGGCAGCGGTCCCGGTCTGCCCCTCCTGGGCGCGGTCGTCGGCGGCGTGGAAGGTGACGCGCACCGGCAGGTTTGCCCAGGGATGGCGCGAGAGATCGTCGACGAGGGCATCGACCACCTCGGCGCGGCTGCCCGTCATCGGCAGCGGCAGGTCGAGGACGATCGCCTCCCGCGGCTCGGGATCGGGGACGAGGCCATGGCGGCGATCGACGGCGGCGAGGTCGAGGACGATCTCGGCCCGGCCCGCCACCACCGCATAGTCGTCGGCGGCGCGGAAGGCCTGGCGCAGCGCGCCCCCCCGCTCGCGCGTCATCGTCCCCTCGAAGGCGATGGTCGGAGCGGTGTCGGGCAGGGCCGTGACCTCCCAGGCCCGACCGCCCGGGCCCTCGATCGCGATGCGGCCCGAGCGCGCGACCTCGAACTCGGCCACCCGGAGGTCGCCGCCGGTCTCCGCCGGCGCGGCTCCGGCCCCGGCCCCGGCGGGGGCGGCGGCGTCGGGGGCGGGGGGAAGGGGGGGGGGCGCGGCCGACACCGTCTCGGCGAGCGCGAGCGCCCCCGCCTCGCCGTAGAAGCGCAGCGAGACACGGCTGCCGGCCGGCAGGACGATCACGGGGTCGGTGATCTCGGCGAGATAGAGCGTCGGCCGCCCGGTGTAGGCGGGGGGCTGGATCCAGCCCTCCCAGCTCGGGCCGGCGGCGGCGGCGGCGGGGTCCGGGCCGAGGTCGACGACCGTCGCCACCCGCCCGAACTGGCCCCAGATGAGCGCCGCCGCCGCCGCCGTCAGGGCGGCATAGCGGAGCGCGAAGCGGTCGCGGGAGGCGAGCCTCAGGTCGGGGGCCGGCGCCCGCAGGCCGGCCGCTCGCGCCGCCATCCGCTCGACATGGGTCGCCCACACCGCCGCCGAACCCTGATCCCCCTCGCCCACCGCCTGGCGGTCGAGGATGGCCGCAAGCGGCCGGCCGGCGCGCCCTCGGTCGAGCCGGTCGCGGGCCTCGGCCGCCGAGGGCCAGCGCAGCCCGCGGAGACCGCGGGCGAGAAGGAGGAGGAAGACGACGGCGAGGCCCGCCGTCGCGGCGGCGGCGGGGCGCGGCGGCAGGGCGTCCTGGAGGCCGAAGGCGAGCGCGGCGAGGACCGCGAGCAGGACCGTCCAGGCCGGCCAGAGGGCGCGGGCGAGGCGCTCGGCGGCAAGCCCCGCGCGGGCCAGCCGCAACTGCCAGCGCAGGCGCGCGAGGGTCGTCGCGACGATCTGCCGGGGCTCGGTCATGGGCCTTCGCTCCGCCGTCTCTCCCCCCCCGCTCCGCCCGCGCCCGGAAAGGGGCAGGGACGGTCTCAGAGCCACGGCGGCAGCGTATCGCGGCCGATCAGTTCCTCATACGTCGGCCGCGGCCGGATGACAGCGAAGTGATCGCCCCTGACCAGGACCTCGGGCACGAGCGGGCGGGCGTTGTATTCCGAGGCCATCGCCGCCCCGTAGGCGCCGGCCGAGCGGAAGGCGACGAGGTCGCCCGCGGCGAGGGGCGGAAGCGGGCGGGCGCGGGCGAAGGTGTCGGCGCTTTCGCAGACCGGGCCGACGATGTCGAAGGGGGCGAGCGGGGCCTCGCCGGCGGGCTCGGCCACCGGCACGACTTCGTGGTGGGCGCCATACATCGCCGGCCGCACGAGATCGTTCATGGCCGCGTCGACGATGAGGAAGCGCCGCCCCTCGCCGTCCTTGAGGTAGAGGACGCGGGCGAGAAGGACGCCGGCGTTGCCGACGATGAGGCGGCCGGGCTCGACCTCGATCTCGCAGCCGAGATGGCCGAGGGTGCGGGCGACGAGGGCGCCGTAATGCGCCGGCAGGGGCGGCGGCGCCCCCGCCGCCGCGTAGGGGATGCCGAGGCCGCCGCCGAGATCGAGCCGGCCGATCGCGTGGCCGTCGGCGCGCAGAAGTGCCACGAGATCGGCGAGGCGGCGGAAGGCCGCCTCGAAGGGGGCAAGGTCGGTCAGCTGGCTGCCGATGTGCATGTCCACCCCTTGGACCGCGATCCCCGGCAGCGCCGCCGCCGCGCCGTAGGCGGCGCGGGCGCGGGCGAGGGGGATGCCGAACTTGTCCTCCTTGCGGCCGGTCGAGATCTTGTCGTGGGTGCGGGCATCGACGTCGGGGTTGATGCGAAGCGCGACCGGCGCCCGCGTGCCGAGTGCCACCGCGACCTCGGAGAGGGCGGCGAGCTCGGGCTCGGATTCGACGTTGAACTGGCGGATGCCGCCGGCAAGCGCGAGGCGCATCTCGGCCCGCGTCTTGCCCACGCCCGAGAAGACGATGCGCCCGGCCGGCACGCCGGCGGCCCGGGCCTTGAGATATTCGCCGGCCGAGACGACGTCGGCCCCGGCCCCGGCCTCGGCGAGGGTGCGGACGACGGCGAGGTTGCCGTTGGCCTTCATCGCGTAGCAGACAAGGTGCGGGAGCCCGGCGAGCGCCTCCTCGAAGAGCCGGTAGTGGCGCAGGAGCGTCGCTGTGGAATAGACGTAAACCGGGGTGCCCACGGCCTCGGCGATGTCGGAGAGGGCGACCCCCTCGGCCCAGAGCGCGCCCTCGCGATAGCGGAAATGGTCCATCGGCGCCCCCCCGCGCGAGCCCCCCGGGGCCGCTCCGGCCGCCCCTCTTAGGGCAGATTCCCGGCCGGGGGAACGGCCCCCCGGGGGCGCGTGCGGCCCACGGGGGGTGGCGACGGCCCCGCCGCGACCGCGGGGGCAGGGGGCCCGTGCTCGCGCACGGGATCGTGGCCCGGGGCGGGGGGCGGACTCCCCTCCGCACCGTCAGGTTGCCACGGGAACGACGGACGGGAGCGGCCGTCGCGGCCCCGGCGGGATGCGGCCGCCGGGCGCACCCCGGG
>JADLCV010000105.1 GCA_020846995.1 Paracoccaceae bacterium | reverse complement strand
CCAGCGCCCCTCCCAGTAGGTCTGCACGTTGTGGCCGGTGGCCATGGCCGTCCTCCCTCTCGTCTCGCGCGGGCGAGTGAACCAGCTTGGCCCGGCACGATCCAGATGGCCACGGGCCGCGGGCGGGCGGGCCCCCCGGGGGGGGCCTGCGGACGCGGCGGGGGCCAGCAGGGGCCGGCGGGCCGGACGGCGGGGGTGGAGGGCCGCGGCGGCGGGGTCGGGCGGGCGGGCGCCGCCCCCGGGGGGCCCCGTGCGGCTGCGGCCGGGCTAGGGGCCGGCGAGCCAGCCCGCGGGGATGCGCGGGGTCGCGGCGACGAGAGCGGCGGTGTAGGGGTGGGCGGGAGCGGCGAGGACGCGCGCGGTCGGCCCCTCCTCGACGATGCGGCCGGCCTTCATCACCAGCACCCGGTCGGTGATCGCCCGGACGACCCCGAGGTCGTGGGTGACGAAGAGGTAGGAAAGCCCGAGACGGCCCTGGAGTCCGGCCAGGAGGTCGAGGATCTGGGCCCGGACGCGGACGTCGAGGGCCGAGACCGCCTCGTCGAGGACGACGAGGCGGGGCCGGATGACGAGCGCGCGGGCGATGGCGATGCGCTGGCGCTGGCCGCCCGAGAACTCGTGGATGTAGCGCCCGGCCGCCTCCGCGGGCAGGCCCACGGCGGCGAGCGCCTCAAGCGTGCGGGCGCGGATCTCGGCCGCGGGGGCGGGCGCGAGGTGGAAGGGTTCGGCCACCAGCCGGCCGACGCGGTGGCGGGGGTTGAAACTCCCGTAGGGGTCCTGGAAGACCGCCTGCGCGTCGGCCCGCACCGGCCGCGGCATGGAAAGCGACACCGCCCGGCCGCGGAGCCGGATCGCCCCCGCCGCGAGCGGGTCGAGGCCGAGGACGAGGCGCGTCAGCGTCGACTTCCCCGACCCCGATTCGCCGACGAGCCCCAGGCTCTCGCCGGCGCGAAGGGCAAACCCCACCCCGTCGACGGCCCGCAGGCGGGGATGGGGCGCAAACGGGGACGGGCGGGGCAGGAGGTATTCGCGCACCGCCCCCTCGACCTCGAGGACCGGGGCCCCCGGGGCGGGGGCGGCGCGCGCCGGCGCATGGGTCGAGGCCGCGAGCAGACGGCGCGTGTAGTCGTGGCGTCGGGCGCGGAAGACGGCCTCGGTCCGCCCCTCCTCGACGATGCGGCCGCCCTGCATCACCGCCACCCGGTCGGCGATCCCCGCGACCACCGCGAGGTCGTGGGTGATGAGCATGAGCCCCATCCCCTCCTCGGCCACGAGCCCGCGCAGGAGCTCGAGGATCTGCGCCTGGGTGGTGACGTCGAGCGCCGTCGTCGGCTCGTCGGCGAGAAGGAGGCGGGGGCGCAGCGCCACCGCCATGGCGATGCAGACGCGCTGGCGCTGGCCGCCCGAAAGCTCGTGGGGGTAGCGCTCGAGGGGGAAGCGGGCGCCCTCGAGGCCGACGCGGTCGAGGCGGGCGCGGGCGATGGCGCGGGCCTCGGCCCGGCTCGCCGCGCCGTGGACGACGAGCGTCTCGGCGACCTGCTCGCCGATCGTGCGGACAGGGTTCAGGGCCGTCATCGGCTCCTGGAAGATCATGGCGATCTCGCGCCCGCGGACGGCGCACATCGCCCGCTCGGACAGGGCCCCGAGATCCTGGCCGGCGAGGCGGATGCGTCCCCGCGCCCGCGCCGCCGGCGGCAGGAGACGCATGAGCGCAAGCGCCGTCATCGACTTGCCCGACCCCGATTCGCCCACGAGCCCGAAGACCTCGCCCGCGGCGACGGTCAGCGCGATCTCCGACAGGACCTCGCGGCCGGCGATCGCGACCGTCAGCCCCTCGGCCGCCAGAAGCGTCACGGCGCCCCCCGCAGCCGGGGGTCGGTGATGTCGCGCAGGCCGTCGCCCATCAGGTTCAGCCCGAGGACGGCGAGCACGATCGCCGTCCCGGGAATGACGGCGGTGTGGGGGGCGAGCGCGATCATCGTCTGCGCCTCGGCCAGCATCCGGCCCCACGAGGGCGTGCCCGGCGGGGCCCCGAGGCCGACGTAGGAGAGCGCCGCCTCGGCGAGGATGCCGAGCGAGAACTGGATCGTGCCCTGGACGATCAGGAGGTTGAGGATGTTGGGCAGGATGTGCTCGACCGAGATGCGGGCCCGCCCCTTGCCCGCGACCTGGGCCGCGCGGACGTAGTCGAGCGTCCAGAGGGCCAGCGCCGCGCCGCGGCTGACGCGGGCGAAGACCGGGGTGTTGAAGATGCCGATGGCGAGGATGGCGTTGAAGGCCGAGGGGCCGAAGACGGCGGTGATGAGGATGGCGATGACGAGGGCGGGGAAGGCGAAGACGAGGTCGTTGGCGCGCATCACCACCTCGTCGACGAGGCTTCCCTGGCGGGCGGCGGCGAGAAGGCCGAGGGGCACGCCCGCGGCCATGCCGAAGCCCACCGCCACCACCGCGACGGCCAGCGAGGTGCGCGCGCCGACCATCAGCATCGACAGCATGTCGCGGCCGAAATGGTCGGTGCCGAGGAGGTGTCCCCCCCCCGGCGGGCGCAGCCGTGCGGCGATGTCCATGCCCGTCGTCGGCGCCGGCGTCCACAGGAATGAAAGCGCCGCGGCAAGGACGAAGACCGCCGTCAGGGCGGCGCCGGCGACCAGGGCGGGGGGCCACCTCATGCCCGCCGCCGCAGCCGCGGATCGACCGCCGCGTAGGCAAGGTCGGTGAGGAAGGTGACGAGGATCACGGCGAAGACGAGGAGCATGACGACCGATTCGACGACGATCAGGTCGCGCTGGGTGATGGCCTGGAAGACGAGCCGGCCGAGCCCGGGCAGGAAGAAGACGTTCTCGATGATGATGCCGCCGGCGATCAGGAACGAGAACTGGAGCCCGAGGATGGTCAGGACCGGGATCATGGCGTTGCGCAGGGCGTGCGCCACCAGCGTCCGCCGCTCCGAGAGGCCCTTGGCCCGGGCGGTGCGGATGTAGTCCTGGCCCATGGTCTCGATCAGGGCCGAGCGCAGCACGCGGGCGAGGATCGCGGCCTGGGGCAGGGCGAGCGCCACCGCCGGCAGCGTCAGCGCCTTGAGGTTCGCCAACGGCCCCGCCTCCCAGCCGGGAAAGCCGCCGGCCGCGAACCAGCGCAGGCGGATCGCGAAGACGAGGACGAGGAGCATCGCGAACCAGAAGTTCGGCACCGCGATGCCAAGCTGGGTCCCGGCCATGATCCCCCAGTCGGCGGCCCGGCCGCGGCGGGCGGCGGCGACGAGGCCGACGGGAAAGGCGATGAGCGTCGAGAGCGCGAGGGCATAGAGGGCGAGCGGCAGCGACACGCCGAGGCGGGCCAGGACGAGGTCGGCGACCGGCACCCGGTAGGTGTAGGAGAGTCCGAGGTCGCCCGCGAGCATGCCCCCCGTCCAGGCGAGGTAGCGCAGGGGCAGGGCAAGATCGAGCCCGAGTTCGTGCCGGAGGGCCGCGACCGTGTCGGGGGCGGCGTTCATCCCCAGCATGAAGGCGGCGGGATCCCCGGGCACGACCTCGACCGCGGCAAAGATGACGAGGCTCGCGACCACGAGGCTGAGGACGAGCGAGGCGAGGCGCGAAAGGGCGAAGCGCAGCATCGGGGTCGGGCGGGTTGGCGCGCGGGGACGCGCGGGGTCGGCCTGCGGAGACGCTAGAGCAAGATCCGATGCGATGGAATCGCCTCGGCCGCAATCCCCCGTCCCGCGCGGGACCCACCGGGAGACACCGGAGGGAGACATCGCGCCGGCTGCCGGCCTCGCGCCCGCTTGCCCCGGCGCCCGCGGGATCCGCGGGGGATGCCGGATGGCGACCTCGGGGGGCGGCCCGATGCCGCCCGGAACCCCTCCCGGGGCGCGCCTCGGGCCCGCCCGGCGCCGCGGGTGCCGGCGGCCGGGGGGCCTGCCGGGCCCGCCGGCGCGGCCGCGCGGTTGACCCCCGAGGGGGGCCCCCCGGCCTCGCCCTCCGCGCGCCCCCCGGGGCGGCGGCCCAGATGCCGCCGGAACCCCTCCGGGGGCACCTCCGGCCCGCCCGTCGCCGCGGGTGCCGGCGGCCGGGGGGCCGGCCTGACCCGCCGGTGCGGCCGCGCCGTTGACCCCGAGGGGGGCCCCCCCTAGCCTCGCCCTCGCCGCGTCCCCCCCGGGGGGCTCCGCGGGTGGCGGCGGGCGCGGGCGAGGGGGGGCGGGTGCGGTATGGTGCCGGGGGTGACGGTCTGGCTCCTTCCCACCGCGGGGGTTGCGGGCGCAGAGGTCGCGGGGGCGGCGGCGCTCCTCGGTGCGGACGAGCGCGGGCGGGCCGCGGCCTTCCGCCGGGCGGAGGACGGGCGCGACTTCATCCTCGCCCACGCCCTCCTGCGGCGGGCGCTCTCGGCCTGCGACCCGGGGACGGCGCCCGCGGCCTGGCGCTTCGCGATCCGCCCCGGGGGCAAGCCGCGCCTCGCCGGGGCCGGGCCCGCCTTCAACCTCGCTCATGCCCGCGGCCTCGTCGCCGCGGCGGTCGGCGCCGCCGAGCCCGTGGGCGTCGATGTCGAGAGCCCGGGCGGCGATCTCGCGCCGGGGCTCGCGGCCGAGGTCCTGACGGCGGCCGAGCAGGAGGACCTTGCCGCCTGCCCGGCGGGGCTGCCGCGGGCCGACCGCTTCCTGCGCTACTGGACGCTGAAGGAGGCGCTCCTCAAGGCCACGGGCGAGGGGCTCCGCCGGCACCCCGCGGGCTTCGGGATGCTTCTCGACCCCCCGCGCCTCGCCCCGGGTGGCGTCTGGCCGCCGGACCCCGCCGCCTGGGCCTTCGCCGAGCACGCCCTCGCCGCCGGGCGGGCGGCCGCGGCCGTGCCCGCGGGCACCGCCCTTCGCTGGCGCGAGGGCTGGCCGGGCTGAGGGCGGGCGCGGCCCCTCAGCCGCGGGCCTCGGCGAGGAGGGCCGCGAGGTCGAGGGGCTCGGTGACCATGGCGAGCCGGCCGCGGGCATCCTTCGGCCACTCGGCCTGGTCCCGGTCGCGGTAGAGCTCGACCCCGTTGCCGTCGGGGTCGCGGAGGTAGATCGCCTCGGACACGCCGTGGTCGGCGGCGCCGTCGATCGCGATGCCGGCGGCAAGGACACGGGCGAGGGCATCGGCGAGGCTCGGACGGTCGGGGTAGAGGAAGGCCGTGTGGTAGAGGCCCGTCGTCCCTGGCGCCGGCGGACGGCCGCCGCGGCTTTCCCAGGTGTTGAGGCCGATGTGGTGGTGATAGCCCCCGGCGGCGAGGAAGGCCGCCTGCGAGCCCAGGCGCTGGACGACGCCAAAGCCGAGGACGCCGGCGTAGAAGGCGATCGCGCGCTCGAGGTCGGCGACCTTGAGGTGGACATGGCCGATGCGGGTTTCGGAATGGACCGGGCGGGGGGCGGACATGGAAGCACTCGCGGGCAGGGGGAAGGCGGCAGGATAGACCGGGGCGGCCGCCGGCGCGACGGACGCGCGCGCACGCGGCCTGTGCGGGGCGGCAGGGCGCCCGCCGCACCCCTCACCGCAGGCGCCGGGCGAGCGCCCGCAGCGTCGCCGCGGCCAGCCCCTGCCCGACCGCGCCGGCGGCGGCGGCGACAAGCCAGGCGAGCCCCGCGAGGGTCGCCCAGACCTCGTCGGCAAGCCGCATCGTCACCCGCATCAGCCGCCCCTTGCCGAGGATCTCGAGGGCGCCCGTGGTCCGTGGACCGAGCGCCTCGGCGGCGCGGGCAAGGCGGGACAGCTCGGCCGCGTCCCCGGCCCGGGCGACGAGGCGCAGGGTGCCCGCGACCCCGACCGCCGCCCGCATGCGCCCGACCTCGGCCGCCATGGCGAGGGCCGGGGCGAGGGCCGCGGGCGGGGGGAGCAGGGCGGGCCCGCCGGCCTGCCGCCGGGACGCCGCCCGCGCCCAGCCGGCCCGGTCGCGGGCGGCGCGGAGAAGGACCGCGGCCACTCCGGGCGCGAGCCGGCCGCTCGCCCGGGCAAGGCGGAAGAGCCCCGCCCCGAGCTTGACCGCGGCGCTGCCGCCCCCGCTCAGGGGCACGAGCGCGACCGCCGCGAGCCCGATCCCGGAGAGGAGGAGATCGACCTCGTCGGCCTCGGCCCCGAGGGCGAGGCGCCCCCCCTCGCGCACCACCCCGGCGAGATCGCCCACGGGCGTGAGATCGACCGGCAGCCGGCAGAGGAGGATGGCCGAGAGGGCGCAGGCGCGCGCGTCCCACAGGCAGGCGGCGCAGGCGGCGGCCGTCGCCGCCCAGCCGTGGTCCCGGGCCGCGAGCGCCTGGCGGCGGGCGACAAGGTCGCCGGACAGCGCGAGGCCGCGGGCGGCCGCGACCTCCTCGACGGCGACGATCGCGGTCCAGTCGCGCGGCTCCTCGGCGAGGAGGGCGTCGAGGCGGAGGGCCACCGCGGCGGGCGTCGCCGCCCGCGCCAACGCGGCGTCGACGGCGGCGCGGATGGCGGCCGCGCTCCGCTCGACGAGGAACGCCCCGGCCGGCGCGCGGACGAGCCCGGCGAGGCCCGAGGCCGCAAGCCCGGCGGCCGCGAGCGCGAGGAGCGTCGCCACCACCCGGGCGAGGCGGCCCATCCTATCCCCGGCGCGAGCGGATCATGCCCATGATCGCGAAGGTCGCCTCGAGGATCGGGCGGGCGATCGCCTCGGCCCGCGCGGCCCCCTCGCCGAGCAGGCGGTCGATCCCGGCGGGGTCGGAAAGGTGGCCGGCCATGCGGGCGCTGATCGGCGCCAGCACCGCCACCGCGAGATCGGCGAGGCGCGGCTTGAAGGCGTCGAAGCCCCGGCCCGCGAACTCGCCGAGCACCGCCTCGGGGGCGAGGTCGGCAAGGGCGGCATAGATGTTGACGAGGTTCCTTGCCTCGGGCCGGCCGTCGAGGGCGGCGAGGCTCTCGGGCAGGGGCAGGGGGTCGGTGCGGGCCTTGCGGATCTTCTGGGCGATGGTGTCGGCGTCGTCGGCGAGGTTGATGCGGCTCATGTCCGAGGGGTCGGACTTCGACATCTTCCGGGTGCCGTCGCGGAGCGACATGACGCGCGTCGCCGCCCCCTCGATGATCGGCTCGACGACGGGGAAGAAGTCGGTCCCGAAGTCGTGGTTGAACTTGATGGCGATGTCGCGGGTCAGCTCGAGGTGCTGCTTCTGGTCCTCGCCCACCGGCACATGGGTGGCGTGGTAGACCATGATGTCGGCGGCCATCAGGTTCGGGTAGGCGAAAAGCCCCACTGAGGCCGCCTCGCGGTCCTTGCCCGCCTTCTCCTTGAACTGGGTCATCCGCCCGAGCCAGCCCATGCGGGCGACGCAGTTGAAGATCCAGGCCAGCTCGGCATGGGCCGAGACCTGGCACTGGTTGAAGAGGAGCGAGCGGGCGGGATCGACCCCGGCGGCGAGGAAGGCCGCCGCCGCCTCGCGCGTGTTGGCGCGCAGCCGCGCGGGATCCTGCCAGACGGTGACGGCATGGAGGTCGACGAGGCAGTAGATGGCCTCGATCCCTTCCTCCTGCTTCTGCACGAAGCGCTTGAGCGCGCCGAGATAGTTGCCGAGCGTGAGCCCGCCCGAGGGCTGGATGCCCGAGAAGATGCGCGTGGCGAAGCGGCCCGCCGCCCCCGCCGTGGCCGTCGCCGCCCCCGCCCGATCGTCCATCCCCGTGCCCCGTCCGGAAACCGCCGGGGCCAGCGCTTAGCCCCACCCCCCGCGCCCGTCAACCGCGCCCGGCGCGGCAATGCCGTCGCCCGGGGCTGACCCGTCCGCGGCCCCCCCCTGCAGGCGCCCCCCCCGGGCGCGCCGCTCAGGCACCCTTCGGCCAGCCCCAGTAGGTCTTGTGCAGGTCGCCCGGGATCTCGCCCGCGCGCTTGTAGACGCGGTCGCGCACGGCGAGGCGGTCGGCGATCATCCGGCCGTGGTCGATGCCGATCATGCGGCCGGCGCGCTTCTTCAGCCGGCCCGCGACCATCACCGTGTCGATGTCGCCCGACGAGCTGTTGAGGACGATGTGGCCGGCGGGGTCGCCCTCGGCCATGCCGAAGGAGCGCGTGTCCATGAGCACGATGTCGGCCTGGAAGCCGGGGGCGATCTGGCCGACGACGTCGCCGATGCCGAGGGCCGCGGCGCCGTTGACGGTCGCGAAATTCAGGATGTTGCGGGCGTCGAGCGTCGGCACCCCGGGCCGGCGCACGACCGGCACCTGCCCTTCGTGGCGCTCGATGGCGCCGTCCATGTAGCGCTGGAGGAAATGCAGGAGGCGCATCTGCGGCAGGAGGCCGAGGTTCATGATCACCGGCACGTCGACCCCGAGGGCCACCCGCACCCCCCGCCGGTGCCCGCGCGCGACCATGCTCATCGAGCGGCGGCCGGCGTAGGTCTCGGCCTCGGGCTGGGTCGTCAGGAAGCCGCCCGCCTGGCCGAGGATCTCGAGGTCGCGGTCGGTCGTGTAATTGCCGTGGGCGGGCAGGATGTCCTCGCCGAAGAGGCCGCGGGCGGCCAGGGCCTCGATCTCGCCGGCCTTGTTGCAGTGCCAGGACATCCGGCAGCCGACCGAGCGCGCGAACCCGATCTCGCGCACGGCGCCCGCGATCGTCTCCGGCGCGACCTCGCTCAGGCACACGGCCAGCCGCAGGAGGTCGGCGGGCCGGTTCGCGAGCGTCCCGCGCACGCGCTCGATGTCGGCGAAGCGCCCGGCCCCGGGGGCGAGCGGCGGCGTCGAGTTCGGGCTCTTGCCGCGGAGGTCGTAGCCCAGGACGCCGCGGATGCCGGCGTCGCGGAACGCCTGCAGCGCCGCATCGGCGTGCTCGGGGGTGTGGATGCAGGTGTTGAAGTCGAACATGGTCGTGACGCCGCAGGCCATCGACTCGACGAGCCCGGCATGGATGCTGATGCGGGCGTCCTCGGGCGTGAAGTAGCTGACCAGCGGATGGATGTTGGTGAAATACTCCATGCCCCAGCCGTCGGCGACGCGGCCCTTGAAGGGCGTCTCCCAGAGGTGGCTGTGGGTGTCGATCATGCCCGGCATCAGGATCATGCCGGTGGCGTCGATGACCTCGGCGCCGGCGCGGTCAAGCCGGGGGCCGACCTTGCGGATGACGTCGCCCTCGACGAGGACGTCCGTGTCGGCGACGTCGCCTATCCCGGCATTGCACGAGACCACGAAGGCATTGGCGAACAGCGTCCTGGACATGGGGATCCTCTCCTCTCAGGCGGCTGGACTGGCATTGGCGGCGTGGCGCAGCGCGACCCGCATGGCCCGCCGCTCCTCGCGCCCGCGGGGGTCGGGCTTGGGGACGGATGACACCAGCATGCGCGTGTAGGGGTGGGTCGGGTTGCGGTAGAGATCCTCGCTCGCGCCCATCTCGACGAGCTTGCCGTGGCGCATGACGGCGACCACGTCGGCGACCTGGCGGACGACCGCGAGGTCGTGGGAAATGAAGAGGTAGGCGAGCCCGAGGTCGCGCTGGAGATCGGCGAGGAGGTTGAGGATCTGGCTCTGGGTCGAGACATCGAGCGCGCTCACCGGCTCGTCGCAGATGAGCAGGCGCGGCTCGGTCGCGAGCGCGCGCGCGATCGCCACGCGCTGGCGCTGGCCGCCGGAAAGCTCGCCCGGATAGCGGTGCATGAAGTAGGCGGCGAGGCCGACCTTGGCGAGGAGGTCGCCGACGCGGGCCTCGGTCGCCGGGGCCGAGGTCGCGAAATGGCGCTCGACCACCTGTCCGATCGCGTCGCGGATCGTGCGGCGGGGGTTGAGCGAGGAGCGCGGATCCTGGAACACCACCTGCACGTTGCGGCGGAACGACAGCGGGATGCGGCGGCCGAAGGCGGCGATGTCCTGGCCGTCGAAGCGGATCGAGCCGCCGGCCACCGGGGCTAGGCCGAGGATGGCGCGGCCGATCGTCGACTTGCCCGAGCCGCTCTCGCCGACGAGCGCGAAGCCCTCGCCGACGGTGATGTCGAAGCTCACGCCCTTGACCGCGACGATGCCCGCGCCGCCGCCGAAAAGGGCCCGCCCCCTGCCATAGGCGACGACGAGGTCGCGGACCTCGAGCAGGGGCTCGCCCCTCATCGCGCCACCGCGAGGTCAAGCTCGGCCGCGCGCAGGCAGCGCGTGCCGGCGACGAACGGCACCGGCCCCGCGCCGCATTCGGGCCGGGCGAAGGCGCAGCGGGGCATGAAGCGGCAGCCGCGCGGCCACGCCCACGGCGCCGGCACCGCGCCCGGAACCGTCGGCAGCCGGGCCATGCGCACGTCGTCGCGCGGCATCGCCATCAGGAGCGCGTGCGTGTAGGGATGGCGCGGGCGCGCGAGCACGTCGCCGACCGCCCCCTCCTCGACGATCTGGCCCGCATACATCACGACCACGCGGTCGCAGGTCTCGGCCACCACGCCGAGGTCGTGGGTGATGAGCAGGACCGACATGTCGAAGCGCTTCTGGAGGTCGCCGAGGAGGTCGAGCACCTGGGCCTGGATCGTCACGTCGAGCGCCGTCGTCGGCTCGTCGGCCAGAAGGACGCGCGGCCCGCAACTCAGGGCCATCGCGATCGAGGCGCGCTGGGCCATGCCGCCGGAGAACTGGTGGGGGTAGTCGTCGATGCGCTCGCGAGCGCCGGCGACTCCGACGAGGTCGAGGAGGTCCACGACCCGCGCCCTCGCCTCGGCCTCGCCGAGCCCCTTGTGGATCCGCAGGGGCTCGCAGAGCTGGTCGCCGATCGTGTGGACGGGCGAGAAGCCGGCGATGGGATCCTGGAAGATCATCGCGATCTCGCGGCCGCGAACGGCCGCCAGCTCGGCCTCGGGCAGGGCGACGAGATCGCGGCCGCCGAAGCGGATCTCGCCGCCCGTGATCGCGCCCGGCGCCGGCACCAGCCCCAGAAGCGAGAGCGCCGTCATCGACTTGCCGCTGCCGCTCTCGCCGACGAGGCCGAGCGTCTCGCCCCGCCGCAGGGTGAAGCCGACGTCCGAGAGGATCTCGAGCGGGGGGCGCCCGGGTTCGGCCGCGGGAAAGGCGACCGCGAGGCCGCGCACCGCGATCACCTCCGCCGCCGGCAGGTCGCCCGGACCCGCCGCGGCGGCCGGCGGCCGCGGCCCGCGCCGCCGGGGCGCGGCGGCGCGCGTGCTGCGCTTGTCGGCGAGGGCGTCGCGCAGCCCGTCGCCGGCGAAGTTGAACATCAGGACCGCGAAGATGATCGCAAGCCCCGGCGGCAGCGCGAGGTAGGGGTGCGTCGCCTGGTAGTTGCGGGCCTCGTCGAGCATGCTGCCCCAGTCGACCACGGTGGCATCGAGCCCGAGCCCGAGAAAGCTCAGCATGGTGATGATCATGATCGCCGAGCCGAGCATGATCGCGGCCTCGACGACGATCGGCCCGACGGTGTTGGGCAGGATCTCGCGGAAGAGGATGGTCGCGGTCGACATCCCGGCCACCCGCGCGGCATCGACGTAGAGGAACTCGCGTTCGCGCAGCGCCAGCGCGCGGGCGATGCGCATGAGGATGACGGCGAAGACGATGGCGACCGCGAGCGCGGTCTGGTTGGTGCCGCGCCCGAGGACGGCGATCAGCGCGAAGGCGAAGATCAGCGACGGGATCGACTGGAAGATGTCGGTGACGCGCATCGCCAGCCGGTCCCACCAGCCGCCGCGGAAGCCGACGAGAAGGCCGACCGGGACGCCGATGACGAGGGCCAGCGCCACCGATTCGAACGAGGTCCAGACCGCCGTGCGGGTGCCGTAGATGATGCGCGAGAGGGTGTCGCGGCCGATGTTGTCGGTGCCGAGGAGATGGAGGAGCGAGGGCCCCTGGTGGCGGTGGCGCACGTTGGCATAGTTGGGATCGTAGGGGGCGAGGAGCGGCGCGAGGAGGGCGACGAGGATCATGAGGACGATCCCCGCGAGCGCGAGCGTCGTCGCCCGGTGGGCGAGCATGTGCCGCAGGACCTGCCGTCCCGGTGTCGCCCGCGCGGGCGCCGGCCCGTTCCCGGCCGCCGCGGTCCCGGCCCCGCTCATTGCGGGCGCACCCGCGGGTCAAGCAGGCCGAGGCCGAGGTCGACGGCGAGGTTGATGAGGATGACCATGGCGGCGACGACCACGATCGCCCCCTGCAGCGTCGGGAAGTCGCTGGAGATGACCGACGCCACCATCAGCGTCCCGAGCCCGGGCAGCACGAACACCTTCTCCATCACCGAACTCGTGGCGATGATGATCGCGAGCTGGACGCCGATCACCGGCAAGACCGGCACCATGGCGTTCTTCAGCACGTAGCGGCGCAGGATGCGGCCCGGCGGCGTGCCCCGGGCCCGGATCGCCTCGATGAAGGGCGAGCCGAGGACGTCGACGACGACGCCGCGCGTGTGCCGCCCGATCACGGCCGTCCCGTGCAGCGCCAGCGCCAGGCTTGGCAGCACGAGCGAGCGCAGCCAGAGGAGCGGCCCGTCCGCGAGGGCGACGTAGCCCGCGACCGGCAGGAGGCGGAGCTGCACGGCAAAGAGGAGGCCGAGCATGAGCGCGAACCAGAACCCCGGGACGGCGAGCGCGAGCGAGACCGTCGAGGTGACGACGCGGTCCGTCCACCCCCCCGGCCGGAGCCCGGCCGCGAAGCCCGCGGCGAGCCCGGCCGCGATCGCGAGGGTGCCGCCGCCGACGAGGAGCGAGACCGTGACCGGCAGCCGCTCGCCGAGCATCGCGAGGACGGCCCGGTGGGTGAAGAACGAGGTTCCGAAGTCGCCCCGAAGGATGCCCGCGAACCACGACAGGAACTGCAGGACATAGGGCCGGTCGAGCCCGAGTTCGTGGCGCATGGCCTCGAGCCGCCGGGGGTCGGCCCCCTCGCCCAGCGCCAGCACGACCGGGTCGACCGGCGAGAGCTGGATCACGAAGAAGACGAAGGCAGCCGCAAGGACGAGCGACAGGAGTGACATTCCCAATCGAAGCAGGATCAGGCGCCTCATGCCGCGTTCCTTCCGGCTGCCCCGCCGCGACCGTCCTAGGGGATCAGGCGCACCTCGTCATAGCGCAGCGCCGAGGGGCGCATCACGGTCGTCGGCGGCTCCTCGACCCTGGTCGCATCGTAGCCCCAGCTCGTGTTGTAGAGGTAGAAGTTGCAGTCGAGGGCGTGGTCGTAGAGATACTGGACCATCTCCTTCCAGATCACCTCCTGCCGGGCGCGGTCCGGCTCCTCGAGGGCGCGGGCGACGATCGCGTCAAGCTCGGGCACGGTCACCTTGAAGGGGTTGCCGGTGCCGGTCGGGCTGAAACGGAACTGGTAGTAGTCGAGCGGTCCGATGCTCTCGGTGGCGCTGGTATTGATCTGGAGCGGATAGCGGTCGGTCTGGTAGTAGGTGAAGTACTGGCCGGTGGTCATCATCTGCGTGTCGGCGTTGATGCCGACCTCGCGCAGCATCTGGGCGATCAGGTTCATCGCCGTCGCCGTCGCGGGATACATCGGCAGCGTCAGCGAGATCTGGGGGTTGCCGGCGGCGGCAAGGTATTGCCGGGCCTTCTCGGGATCGTAGCTGTAGGCCTGAACGTCGGCGTTGAAGCCGTACTGGCCCTCGAGGAAACGCTGCGAGACCGGCGTCGCCACCCCCTCGTAGGCCCCCTGCGTGACGGCGTCGAGATCGACGGCATGGCAGACCGCCTTGCGCACGTTCTCGTCGGCGAAGGTCGTCTTGCGGTCGAGGAAGAGAAAGTGCTGCACGAGCGTCGGCGTCTTCTTGACCCCGAAGCCCGCGGCGCTCGCCGCCGCGACCACGGCCGCCGGCAGTTCGTCGATCTGGACGGCCCCGGTCTTGAGCGCGTTGAGCGCCACGTTGGGATCCTGGATGACGTTCATGATGATGGTGTCGACGCCGACGGCATCGAGGTTCCAGTAGCCCGCGAAGAGGTGGAAGACCTCCTTGGTCCCGCGCTGCGAGGCCGCGGGGTCGTAGGTCCATGGGCCGGTCCCGACGGGGACGTCCCACGAACCCGACTCGAGCGCCTTGGGCGAGACCATGTACATGCCGCGCGTCGCCAGCCGGTCGGCCATGGTCGGGGTCGGCTTGCTGAGCCGGAGCGTCAGGTGGGTCGCGTCCGTGACGACGATCTCCGCGATCGGCGAAAGCCCGGCGGCCCACTGGGTGCCGGAGCCCATGATCCATTCGATGTTCTTCTTCACCGCCTCGGCGTCGAAGGGGGTGCCGTCGTGGAAGACGACACCCTCGCGCAGGGTCAGGTTCAACTCGGTCGGGGTCAGCTCCCACGCCGTCGCGAGCCTCGGCTCGAGCGTGAAGCCGTCGCGGGCCACCTGGAGCAGCCCCTCGTAGGGGATGTTGGTGTAGGTCTGGCCCGACTTGACGAGCGGGTTCCAGTTGTCGAGCTGGATCTGGGTGCCGTAGTTCAGCGTTCCCTCGGGCGCGGCGAAGGCCGCCCCGGCCAGCGCGGTGCCGAGCAGGCAGCCCGCGGCGAGCCTCGTGACGCATCCAGAAGCAGTCCTCATGTCGACACCTCCCTCCGGCCCTTCCTGCGGGCCCGTTGGCCTCGGCCGCACGGTCAGGCGCCATGCGCCGCCGATCGCAGTCGGCGCCGTTCGCGGCGCCGACGTGCTCCGGGGGTCACTCTACAAACGATTGCCAAGATTGCAAGGCGGATGCGTGGGCCCCGCGAGGGTCGCGGCGGCGGGAGACCGGGCCTTCCGGCCCCGGGCCGCCGAAGCCGCGGGCCGGGCGTTCCGCGCGGCGGGTGGCGGCGGGCCGGACGGCGCCGGCGCGACCCGCCTGCCGGCAGAGGCGGCCGGCCGGGGCCGCGCCCCCGCCGGTTGACCCCGCCGGCCGTGGCGCTAGTCTCGTCCGGCCGGAGGCCCGGGCGGGCCCCTTCCGGCCCTCGCAGCGGCAGGACCGGCAGGTGGGCAGCTATCGTCTCAGGGGCGCGCAGGTCGTCACCATGGACGACGCGCTCGGCGACCTCGCCGCGGCCGACATCCTCGTGCGCGACGGCACGATCGCCGCCCTCGGCCCCGCGATCGCGGCCGAGGGTGCCGAGGTCATCGAGGCCGCCGGCATGATCGCGCTGCCGGGCATCATCGACGCCCATACCTGCCTCTGGCAGACGGTGCTCCGCGGCGCCCTCCCCGACGCCTGGTCGGACGCCTATTTCGCGACCGTCCTGCCCCTGCGGCTGCGCTTCCTGCCGGAGGACAACTTCGCCGCCACCCTTGTCGGCGCCCACGAGATGCTGTCCTGCGGCGTCACGACCGTCGTCGACTACTGCCACAACGCCCGCGGGCCGGGCTATGCCGAGGCGTCGCTCGAGGCCCTGCGCGCGAGCGGCATCCGCCACGTCTTCACCTTTTCCTTCATGACGCCCGAGCCCGACCTCTTCGCCTCGATGGCGGCGCGGATGGCCGCGGGCGGGCGCCTGCACGAGTGCTTCCACGACCCCGACACGCTGACGACGGTCCATTTCGGGATCGAATCCTTCGGCCATCCCTGGTGCGAGCGCCACCTCGCCTTCGCCCGCGAGACCGGCACCCCCGCCAGCCTCCACGTCCACGGCCCAGACGTCGTCGGGGCCATGAAGGCGCGGGGCATGCTCGGCCCCGACCTCGGCCTCGTCCACGGCAACCTCCTGACCGACGAGGACCTCGCGCTCATGGCCGGCGCCGGCATGAGCCTCTGCTTCACGCCCTCGGTCGATGTCTGCGGCAAGCGCGCCGACGTCGTCGGCCGCGCCGTCCGGCGCGGGATCCCCGTGACCTTCGGCTGCGACATCCCCTGCCACGTCGCCTCCGACACCCTCGCCCAGCTCCGCATCATGTTCGCCGTCCAGAACTTCCTCGACGGCGAGGTCCTGCGCGCCTTCACCACGGTGACGACGCCGCGGCCGCGGCCGACCGCGGAGCACCCCCTCCTGTCGCCGCGCAAGCTCCTGCGCATGGCTACGATCGGCACCGCGCGCGCGCTTGGCATGGCCGACCGGATCGGCAGCCTGACGCCCGGCAAGCGGGCCGACATCGTGCTTGTGCGCGGCGACCGGTTCGGCGCCTCCGTCGCCGGCGATCCCTGCGCCCATGTCCTTCTCCAGACGAGCGCGCGCGACATCGACACCGTTCTCGTCGACGGCCGGCCGCGGGTGCGGGGCGGCGCGCTTCCCGGCTACGACGAGGCCCGCGCCCGCCGGGGTCTCGCCGCCGCCCGCGCCCGCATCCTCGGCTGAGGGAGGCCGCGGGGGCCGGCCCCGGTCATGTCCGCCGCGGGCATCCCCGTCGCGCCGGTCCCCCGCCGGAGGACGGCACCCGCTGCCGGCCCGCGGGGCTGTCGGCGGGCCGGAGCGGGGGGCCCCGGGGTCCCGGCCGCGCGCCCTCCCGGCCGCTTCCCCCGCGCCGCGAGCGGGCCCCGCACGGACCGCCCCGGGGCAATCGTTCGCTCCCGACTCGGCTATCGGAAGGGCCGCCCCGTCGGCATAGTGGGCGGAGGAGGGAGGGCGGGAGGAAGCGCCGGCCTTCAGCTCGGGGGCGAGAGGGGGCGCGCGTGGGGGCGATCATCCTGAAGGTGAACGGGCAGGAGCGAAGGGTCGAGGTCGCCCCCGGCACGACGCTTCTTGTCCTCCTGCGCAACCATCTCGGCCTTCGCGGCACGCGCTTCGGCTGCGGCCTCGAGCAGTGCGGGGCCTGCACCGTGCTGGTCGACGGGGCGCCCGTCCCGTCCTGCACCCGCCCCGTGGAGGAGGTCGCCGGCCGCGCCGTCACCACGATCGAGGGCCTCGCGCGCGAGGACCGCCCCGACCCGCTGCTGGCGGCCTTCCTCGCTGAGCAGGCCGGCCAGTGCGGCTACTGCCTCGCGGGCATCATCGTCGGCGCCCGCGCCCTCCTCGACCGCAACCCCCGCCCGACCCGGGCCGAGATCGTTGCCGCGCTCGACCGCCATCTCTGCCGCTGCGGCGCCCACCCCCGCATCATCCGCGCGGTCGAGCGGGCCGCGGCCGAAGCGCGCGCCGGCCATGGCTGAGGCGACGAACGAGAGCCTGCGCCTCAACCCGTGCCTGGCCGACTGGCTCGCGCTGCGGGCGGACGGCGGTGTCGCGCTTCGGGTCGGCAAGGTCGAGCTTGGCCAGGGCATCCTCACCGCGCTGGCCCAGATCGCGGCCGATGCGCTCGGGGTCGGCCTCGACCGCATCGACATCGTCTCCGGCGACACCGCGGCCTGCCCCGGCGAGGGCTACACGGCCGGCTCGCTGTCGGTCGAGGTCTCGGGTGCGGCGGTCGAGGCGGCCTGCGCGACCCTGCGGCGCACCCTTCTTGGCGACGCCGCCCGCCGCCTCAACTGCATCGCCGACGAGCTTCGCGTCGTCGGCGGGGCGGTCCTGCGCGGCGACGCCGGCACGGGCTTTTCCTACGCCGCGCCGGCCGCGCCCCTCGATCTCGCCGCGCCCGTCGATCCTCTTGCCCGCCACAGCGGCCCGCGCGAATGGGTGGGCCGCAGCGTTCCCCGCATCGACCTCGCGGCCAAGCTGGCCGGCGCGGCCTTCATCCACGACTTGGCCGTTCCCGACATGCTGCATGCCTGCGCGGTGCGGCCGCCGCGCGGCGGCGCGACGCTCGCGGCCTTCGATCCGCCCGCCGCCGAAGACCTCGCGGGCGTCACCTGGCTTCGCGACGGGAACCTCCTTCTCGCGGTGGCGGCCGGCGAGGGGGCGGCCCACGACGCGGCCCGCCGGGCCGGGGCATGGGCTGAATGGCAGGGCGGGCGCGCCATCCCCGACGACGCCGGGGCGCCGGAATGGCTGATCGCCCGGGCGACGGTCGACCGCACCCTCGCGTTCGGCGCGAGGGAGACCCCGGCCGGCCGCGGCCGGGTCCACGAGGCGACCTACGCGCGGCCATTCCTCGCCCATGCCGCGATCGGCCCGGCCTGCGGGCTCGCCCGCTGCGAGGCCGGCCGGCTCGCCGTCTGGACGCACTCGCAGGGCGTGGGCCCGCTCCGCCTCGCCATCGCCCGCGCCCTCGGGCTGGAGCCCGGGGCGGTCGTCGTCCGCCACCTTCCCGGCGCGGGCTGCTTTGGCCACAACGGTGCCGACGACGCGGCCTTCGAGGCCGCCTTCGCGGCCCTCCGCCTGCCCGGCCGGACCCTGCGTGTGCGCTGGAGCCGCGCTGACGAGATGACCGCCGCCCCCTTCGGCGCGGCGATGGCGATGCGCCTCTCGGCCGAACTCGACCCTTCCGGCATGCCGAGGGCCTGGACCATGCACATCTGGAGCCCCCCGCATGCGGCGCGGCCGGGCGGCCAGGGCGGCGTCAACCTGGCGGGCGCCGCCCTGATGGCCAATCCGCCCCCGCCCCCGCCCCCCGCCGACATCCCCGACGCCAGCGGCGGCGGCGCCATCCGCAACGCGCTCGCCCCCTACCGGCTGGCGGGCCAGACCATCCATCACCACATGATCGTCGAGGCGCCGGTCCGCGTCTCGTCCTTCCGCACCCTCGGCGCCTTCGCGAACGTCTTCGCGATCGAGAGCTTCATGGACGAACTGGCCGCCGCCGCCGGCCGCGACCCGGTCGACTACCGGCTGGCGCTGCTGGTCGACCCCCGGGCGCGGGCCGTGGTCGAGGAGGCCGCCCGGATCGCCGGCTGGGGCGCGCGCCGGCCGGGCCCGGACGGCGGCCTCGGCCTGGCCTTCGCCCGCTACAAGAACCGCGGCGCCTACTGCGCCGTGGTGGCCGAGGTCGAGGCCGGTGCGGAGCTCCGGGTGCGGCGCCTCTGGGCCGCGGTCGACGCGGGCCTCGTCGTCAACCCCGACGGCGCCCGGGCCCAGGTCGAGGGCGGCCTGATCCAGGGTGCAAGCTGGACGCTGAAGGAGGCCGTGCGCTTCGCCGGCGGCGGCATTGCCTCGGCCGATTTCGCCTCCTACCCGATCCTCCGCTTCTCCGAGGTCCCGGCGATCGACGTGGCGCTGGTCGACCGGCCCGGGGCACCCCCCCTCGGCCTCGGCGAGGCCGCCTCCGGCCAGGCCGCGGCCGCGATCGCCAATGCCGCGGCCCGCGCCCTCGGCCTGCGCATCCGCACCCTGCCGATGACGCGCGAACGGATCGCCTCCCTCATGCTCGGCCCGGCGGACTGACCCGCAGGCCCCGCGGCGCGCCGCGAAGGGCCGTTCACGATCCCGGCGGCGGCCGACTTCCGCGCCCCGCCCGCCCGGGACGGCCGCAGGCGCGGTCGCGCGACCCATGCTCGGGGCAGGGTTTCCGCTGATGCTGCCGGGTTCATGCGCCCCCTCATGCCAGCGGCCCTGCGAATTGACGTCCGTCCGCGGCCTCGCCGCGATGGAGGCGACGCGGTCGGGGTTGTCGGCGAAGCGGTTCCACGCGATGCAGCAGGCGTCGACGATGGCATCGCGGTCGTCCCGGACGCCGATCGAGAGCCGGTTGGCGTGGAGGTCCTGCCAGACGTTCCCGACGGGGTTCGGTTCGGGGTTGTATGGCGGCAGCGTGACGAGCGCGACGTCTTCGGGCAACGAGAGGTCATGCCCGCCGTGCCGGCCGGCGCCGTCGAGGACGTGGACGGCAGGGGCGCCCGGAGCGACGGTGCGGGCGATCACGGCGAGATGGGCGTTCATCGCCGGGGTGCCGGCGAAGGGCATGACGATGCCGGCGGCTGCCCCGCGCGCTGGGCCGACCGTGCCGAAGGCGAGCCGTTGTCCGACGTCGTCCGGTCGGCGCCCTCCACCGCCAGCGCCAGCGCCGGCATCCGCCGCGACGCCTGTGGATCGAGGCACTT
>JADLCV010000104.1 GCA_020846995.1 Paracoccaceae bacterium | reverse complement strand
GGGCGGACGGCGGGCCGCCGGGGCAGACCCCTGGCGGGGCGCACCCGCGCGGACCCCTGGCGGGGCACGCCTCCGCCGCCCCCGGGGGCCCGGGTCGGCCGGCGGCCCTCGGAGCCACGGCGCCGAGGCGGGGGAAAGGCGGAAGATCCTGCGGGCGGGCCCCGGGCGCCCGGGGGGGCGCCTCCGCGACCCCCGGAGCCCCGGCGCGCGGCGTCGCGGGAAAGGCGGAAGGCCCCGCGGGCGGGGCCGGGCGTCGGGGATGGGGAACGCCTCAGGCGGCCGGTGCGGCCGCGCCCCTGGCGATCTCGCGCTTGATGCGCAGCGCCCGCGGCGACAGGTCCGAATCAGCGGCGGCGGCGAGGAAGGCGTCGAGCCCGCCGCGATGGTCGACCGTGCGCAGCCCGTGGGCCGACACCCGCAGCCGGAACGACCGCCCGAGCGCGTCCGACATCAGCGTCGCCTCGAGGAGGTTCGGCAGGAAGCGCCGCTTGGTCTTGTTGTTGGCATGGCTGACGCTGTGGCCCACCTGGGGGCCCTTGCCGGTCAGTTCGCAGAGGCGCGACATGGCGTTTCCCCGTTCGTTCGCGCCGCCCGCGCGGGCGCAGGCACGGCGCCCGGCCGGCGGCCGGGATGATCCGGGCGCTGCCCTAGCCCGTCGCCGCGGCATCGTCAAGCGGCCCACGCTCGGCCGCCGCCGTCCCTCCGGGGGCGGCGAGGGTCGCGAGCATCTCGGCCGCCGCCCGGGCCGGGGGCAGCGCCCCGGCCGCGACCGCGGCCCCGAGCCGCGTCATCAGCGCCGCCGCCCCGGGATCGGCGACAAGGCGGGCAAGGAGGCCCGCGCGCACCTCGGCCTCGAAGGCGGCGCGGGCCTGTTCGGCGCGGCGGGCGGCGAAATGGCCCTGCGCCCGCCGCCAGTCGGCGATGGCGCGGATCGCGTCCCAGGCCGCGGCCAGCCCTGCGCCGGTCGCCGCCGACACCGCAAGGACCTCGGGATGGCCGGGCGGGTCGGCCGGCCGCGGCCGCATCAGCCGCAGCGCCGCGGCATGGTCGGCGCGGGCGGCGAGCGCCGCCGGCAGCAGTGCCCCGTCGGCCTTGTTGACGAGGACGAGGTCGGCGACCTCCATGATCCCGCGCTTCACGCCCTGAAGCTCGTCCCCGCCCGCCGGGGCGAGGAGAAGGACGACGACATCGGCCATGTCGGCGACCGCCGTCTCCGACTGCCCGACGCCCACGGTCTCGACCAGCACGACGTCGAAGCCGGCCGCCTCGCAGAGTGCCACCGCCTCGCGCGTGCGCCGGGCCACGCCCCCGGCGAGGGCGCCCGAGGGCGAGGGCCGGATGAAGGCGCGGGGGTCGCGGGCGAGCCCCTCCATGCGCGTCTTGTCGCCGAGGATCGAGCCGCCGGTGCGGGCCGAGGAGGGATCGACGGCGAGGACCGCGACCCGCAGCGACTGGCCCGTGAGCATCCGCCCGAAGGCCTCGATGAAGGTCGACTTGCCCGCCCCCGGCGTCCCCGTGAGGCCGATGCGGAGCGCCGTCCGTCCCGCCCCGGCGGCCCGCTCGAGAAGGTCGAGCGCCGACCGGCGGTGGTCCTCGCGGCTGCTCTCGACGAGCGTGATGGCGCGCGCGAGCGCCCGCCGGTCGCCGGCCAGCACGCGCCCCGCAAGCTCGTCTCCGCCCATGCCGCCGGTCTCGCCCGAAGTTGATGCCGTCCGGGGTTCCTTGCCCCGCCATCCGCCTGTATGTCCAGCCCCGTCCCCTTACCCAACCCGTCCCGTCCCGTCCCCGTCCCCGCCCCCGTCCCCAACCCCTCCCCGGCCCTGCCCCACGCCCGCCGATGCCGCCGCGCACCCTCGTCCCGGCCCTGATGCTCGTCATCCTTCTCGCCGGCACGGCCGCCGGCGAGCGGCGCGACGTGGCACGCTTCGACGTCTATCTCGGCGGCTTCCGCGTCGGGCGGGTCAGCCTCGAGGCGAGCGAGGACGCCGGCCGCTACGAGGCCGCGGCGCGGATCGAGAGCGCGGGGCTCGCCGGGTTCCTGCGGCGCGTGCGCTACGACGCCCGCGCCGAGGGCCGGGTCGAGGACGGCCGCCACCTGCCCTCGCGCTACGAGGAGGACGCCGACACCGGCCGCCGGCAGTCGCGGGCGGTGATGGACTACGCCGGGGGCGTGCCGCACCTTGTCGAATACCGCTCCGACCGCACCAGCGAGCGGCGCGGCGAACCGCTCGACCCGGCCACCCAGGGCGGCACGCTCGACCCCATGACGGCGCTCTACCTCGCGCTGCGCGACGTTGCCCCGGGCGAGCTCTGCGGGCTTGACGTCGAGCTGTTCGACGGCCGGCGGCGCAGCCGGATGTGGCACACCGGCGCGAGGGAGGCCGCGGCCGACGCTGCCGGCGCGGTCACCTGCGCCGGCGAATACCGCCGGATCGAGGGCTTCACGCTGCGCGACATGGGCGAGAGGGACAGCTTTCCCTTCCGCGTCACCTACCGGCCGGAGGCCGGGGGGCGGATGGCGGTGGACCTCGTCCGGGTCGAGACGCTCTACGGCCTCGCGACGATGGTCCGGCGCTGACGGGCGATGACGGCGACGGCGCTTCCGGTCGATGCCGTCCTGCCGGCGCTCGCCCGGGCGCTCGCCGCCCATGGCCGGGCCGTGCTCGTGGCCCCGCCCGGGGCGGGCAAGACGACGCGCGTGCCGCTCGCCCTCCTCTCCGGGGCGGCGGGGCGGATCCTCATGCTCGAGCCGCGCCGCCTCGCCGCCCGCGCCGCCGCCGAGCGCATGGCGGCGACGCTCGGCGAGCCTGTGGGCCGCACCGTCGGCTCTCGCATCCGCGGTGAGGCGGCGGTCTCGGCCGCGACCCGCATCGAGGTCGTGACCGAGGGCATCCTGACGCGCCTGATCCAGGCCGATCCCGGGCTTGCCGGCGTCGGCACGGTGATCTTCGACGAGTTCCACGAGCGATCGATCCACGCCGACCTCGGCCTCGCGCTCGTCTGGGAGGCGCGGGCGGCGCTTCGCCCCGACCTGCGCCTGATCGTGATGTCGGCAACCCTCGACGCCCTCCCGGTCGCGGCCCTCCTCGATGACGCCCCGGTGATCGCCGCCGAGGGGCGCGCCTTTGCGGTCGAGACCCTCTGGCTCGACCGGTCGCTGGCGCCGGGGGCGCCCTTCGAGCGCGCGGTGGCCGACCTCGTGCTCGGCGCCGCGGCCGCGAGCCCGGGCGGCATCCTCGTCTTCCTGCCCGGCGAGGGCGAGATCCGCCGCCTCGGCCGGCTGCTCGCGGGCCGGCTGCCGGAGGGCTGCACGGTCCTGCCCCTTTACGGCGCCCTCCCGTTCGCCGCCCAGCAGGCCGCCATCGCCCCGGCCGCGGCGGGGCGCAAGGTCGTGCTGGCGACGGCGATCGCCGAGACCTCGCTCACGATCGCGGACATCCGGGTCGTGGTCGACGGCGGCCGCGCCCGCCGCGCCCGTTTCGACCCCGGGGCGGGCATGAGCCGGCTGGTCACCGAGCGCGTGAGCCGGGCCGAGGCCGACCAGCGCCGCGGCCGGGCCGGGCGGGTGGCGCCGGGGGTCTGCTACCGGCTGTGGACGCGGGGCGAGGAGGGGGCGCTGGCGGCCTTCCCCCCGCCCGAGATCGCGACCGCCGACCTCGCCGGCCTCGCCCTCGAGCTCGCCCTCTGGGGGGCGCCGGGGGCCGCGGGCATGGCCTTCCTCACCCCCCCGCCCCCGCCGGCGCTGGGCGAGGCTCGGGCGCTTCTCGAGGGCCTCGGCGCACTCGACGCCGCGGGCCGGATCACCGACCACGGCCGCGCTATGGCGGCCCTCGCGGTTGCTCCGCGCCTTGCCCACATGCTGCTCGTCGCCGGCCGGCCGGCCGCGCCCTTCGCCGCCCTCCTCGCCGAGCGCGACCCCCTGCCCGCGGCCGGCGCCGATCTCGCCGCCCGCCTTCCCTTCCTCGCCCGTCCCGAGGCCGCCCCCGAGGCCGCCCGCGGGAACTTCGCCCGCCTGCGCACGGAAGCCTTCCGCCTTGCCCGCCTCGTGCCCGCGGGCGGCCAGGGGGGCGGGCAGATGACGGCCGGGGCGATGGCCTCGCTCGCCTACCCCGACCGCATCGGCCAGCGCCGGCCGGGCGAGGCGCCGCGCTACCTGCTTGCCGGCGGCCGGGGGGCGGCCATGGCCGCGGGCGAGGGGCTTGCGGGCGAGCCCCTGATCGTCGCCACCGACCTTGACGGCGACCCGCGCGAGGCCCGCATCCGCCTCGCCCTGCCCCTTGCCGAGGCCGACCTGCGGCGGCTCCACGCCCCCCGCATCCGCTGGCGCGAGACCTGCCGCTGGGAGGCGCGGACGGGCCGCATCGAGGCCCGCCGGCAGGAGTGCCTCGGCGCCCTCGTCCTCGACGACCGGCCCTGGGAGGCGCCGGCCGCGGCCCGCGTCGCCGCGGCCCTCGAGGGCGTGCGGGCCCTCGGGCTTGCCGCCTGCGGCCTCTCGGCAGCGGCGGCGCGGCTGGCCGACCGGGTCGAGTTCCTGCGCGCGGCGGGCGAGGACCTGCCGGCAATGGACGAGCGCACGCTTCTCGACAGCGCCGGCGACTGGCTCGCGCCCCGGCTTGTCGAGGTGCGCGGGGCCGCCGATCTCGCCCGCCTCGACCTTGCCGCGGCCCTCGGCGACCGTCTCGGCCACGCCGGGCGGGCGCGGCTCGACCGGCTCGCGCCCGACCATCTCGTGACCCCGCTCGGCCGTCGGGTGGCGCTCGACTACGCCGGCGGCACCCCGGCCGCGGCCCTGCGCCTGCATGAGCTTTTCGGCCTCGCCGAGCATCCCGCCGTGGGGCCGCGCCGGCTCCCGGTCCGGCTCACCCTCCTTTCGCCCGCCGGGCGGCCGATCCAGGTCACGACCGACCTCGCGGGCTTCTGGGCCGGAAGCTATGCCGAGGTCCGCAAGGACATGCGCGGCCGCTACCCGCGCCACCCCTGGCCCGAGGACCCGCTCGCCGCGACCCCGACGCTGCGCGCCCGCCCGCGCCCGGGCGGCGGGGGCTGAGGGCGGCCCCGGGGGCGCGGGGGAGCCGCTGCGGCACCTTGCCGGCGGCGCCGGCGGCGGCCCCGGGAGCGCGTGGGGGGGAGCGGTCGACGGGGCTGTCGAGCCGGTCGAGGTCAAGGCGGCCCCGGGAGCACGCGCGGCGGGGCACCGCGACCCGGGCCGAGCCGTTCCGGGGCGGCGGCCCCGGGCGCGCGCCGGGGGGCACCCCGAATTGCCGCGTCAGGGCCCGCCCGTGCCTGCGGGCCCCCGGCGGGGGCGCGGGCGCGTCCCGACGCTCGGCCGGGCCTCCTCCGTCGCCGGCCCGGGGGGGCGCGCGCGGGGGGGCGGGACGGCGCGGCCACCGCGCCGGTTCCCTCGGCGCCCGAAGCGCTCTAGAAGGGGGCGCGGGCGGGTCGGGGGAAGGGGGGCGCGATGCTCGGCGGACGGCGCATCCTCGTCATCATCGGCGGCGGCATCGCCGCCTACAAGACGCTCGACCTCATCCGCCGCCTGCGCGAGCGGGGGGCGACGGTCACCCCGGTGCTGACGCGGGCGGCCGAGGAGTTCGTGACCCCGCTCTCGGTCGCGGCGCTGGCCGGGGCGCGGGTCTGGCGCCACCTCTTCGACCTCACCGCCGAGGCCGAGATGGGCCACATCGAGCTGTCGCGGGCGGCCGACCTCCTCGTCGTCGCGCCGGCGACCGCCGACCTCATGGCCAAGATGGCGGGCGGGCACGCCGACGACCTCGCCTCGACGCTCCTCCTCGCCACCGACAAGCCCGTCCTCCTCGCCCCGGCGATGAACGTGCGGATGTGGCAGCACGCGGCAACGGCGCGCAACCTCGCCCGCCTCGCCGCCGACGGGATCCTCACGGTCGGGCCCGAGGAGGGCTCGATGGCCTGCGGCGAGTTCGGGCCCGGGCGCATGGCCGAGCCCCTCGCCATCGTCGCCGCGATCACGGCGGCGCTCGGCGGCGGCCCCCTCGCCGGCCGCCCCCTCGCCGGGCGCCACGTCCTCGTCACCTCGGGTCCGACGCACGAGCCGATCGACCCCGTCCGCTTCATCGCCAACCGCTCCTCGGGGGCGCAGGGGGCGGCGATCGCGGCGGCGCTCCGCGACCTCGGGGCGCGGGTCAGCTTCGTCACCGGGCCGGCCGCGGTCCCGCCCCCGGCGGGCGTCACCGTCATCGCCGTCGAGACCGCGGCCGCGATGCTCGCGGCCGTGGAGGCGGCACTCCCCGCCGAGGCGGCGGTCTTCGCCGCCGCGGTCGCCGACTGGCGGGTCGTCAACGCCGCCGGCAAGAAGATGAAGAAGGACGCGAGCGGTCGCCCGCCCGTGCTCGAGCTCGCCGAGAACCCCGACATCCTCGCCACCGTCGCCGCCATGGGCGCGGGCCGGCCGAAGCTGGTCGTGGGCTTTGCCGCCGAGACGACCGACGTCGTCGCCCACGCCGCCGCCAAGCGCGTGCGCAAGGGCTGTGACTGGATCGTCGCCAACGACGTCTCCCCCGCGACCGGGATCATGGGCGGGACCGAGAACGCGGTGACGCTGATCACCGCCGCCGGGGCCGAGAGCTGGCCGCGCATGGCCAAGGACCGGGTCGCGCGCGAGCTTGCGGCGCGCATCGCCGCGGCGCTGGGATGACCCCGCGCGTCGCCGTGCAGTGGGAGGAATGGGCCGACCCGACCCTCGGCCTGCCCGCCTATGCCAGCGCCGGCGCCGCCGGCGCCGACCTCCGCGCCAACCTGCCCGCCGGCCAGCGCGCGGCCGGGCTGGCGCTGGCGCCGATGCAGCGGGTGGTGGTGCCGACCGGCCTCAGGGTCGAGATCCCGGCCGGATTCGAGGGCCAGATCCGTCCGCGCTCGGGCCTCGCGCTCGCCCACGGCATCACCGTCCCGAACAGCCCCGGCACGATCGACGCCGACTATCGCGGCCCCCTCGGCGTCCTTCTTGTCAACCTCGGCCGGGCCACCCACCTCGTCCGCCACGGCGACCGCATCGCCCAACTGGTGGTGGCGCCCGTCGCGCGGGCGCTTTTCGAGGCCGCGGCGATGCTCTCGCCGACGGCGCGGGGGGCCGGCGGCTTCGGCTCGACCGGGGTCTCCTGATGGCGGCGGCGGGGCCCACGGACGGGCGCCCCGGCCCCGGGCGCCGGCTTCGGGCGGGCCTGCGGGCCGTCCTCGCCGCGGCCGGGCTGGCCTGGGGGGCCATGGTCCTCGCCCGTCTCGCCCTGCCGCCCGGGACCGGGCCCGGCGCGGCGACCGGCGGCGCCGCCCTGCCCTGGCTGCTCCTCGGGGGGCTCGCGGCGGCCACCGCGGCCTACCGGGCGGGGCTTTCCCGGCTCAGGGCGCGGGCCAAGGCCCTCGCCACGGCGGCGGCGGCGGTCCCGCCCGCGACGGGCGCCCTCGGGGGCGCCTTCGGGGCAGCCGAACTCGACCGCTACGCCCGCCACATCATGCTGCGCGAGATCGGCGGGCCCGGCCAGCGCCGGCTCCGGGCGGCTCGCATCCTCGTCATCGGGGCGGGGGGCCTCGGCTCGCCCGCGCTCCTCTACCTCGCGGCGGCGGGGGTGGGCACGATCGGGGTCGTCGACGACGACACGGTCGAGAACTCGAACCTCCAGCGCCAGATCATCCACGCCGACGGACGCATCGGCATGGCCAAGGTCGCGTCGGCCGGGATCGCCGTCCGCGCCCTGAACCCCTTCGTCGCCTTCCGCGGCCACCGGCTTCGGCTTGATCCGGGGAACGCCGCCGGGCTCATCGCCGACTACGACCTCGTGCTCGACGGCAGCGACAACTTCGCCACCCGCTACCTCGTCAACCGCACCTGCGCGGCCCTCGCCCGGCCGCTCGTCGCCGCCGCGATGACCCCGTGGGAGGGACAGATCAGCCTATACCACCCCGCCGCCGGCAGCCCCTGCTACGAATGCGTCTTTCCCGAGGCGCCGGCCCCGGGGCTGGTGCCGGCCTGCGCCGAGGCGGGGATCGTCGCCCCCCTGCCGGGGGTGATGGGGGCGATGATGGCGCTCGAGGCGGTCAAGGTCGTGACCGGCGCCGGCCGCACGCTCGCCGGGCGGATGCTCCTCTACGACGCGCTCGAGGCCGAGTGGCGCGAGGTGGCGATCGCCCCGCGCCCGGGCTGCCCGGCCTGCGGTGGCGGCTGAGCCCCCGGGGCCGTCCCCGGCCCCCCTCCCCCGGCCGCCGCCCCCCGGCGGGCACCGCATGTCACGGCCACGGTTCCCTCCCGCCCCGCTCCGCATTATGGCTCCGGCGACCCCTTCCCCGCCGCTGCGAGGCCGCCATGACCAACCCCCTCCTTGCCCCCTGGACGGGGCCCTTCGCGCTCCCCCCCTTCGCGGCCATCGCCGACGACGATTTCGCCCCCGCCTTCGCCCGGGCACTCGCCGCGGCGCGGGCGCGCATCGCGGCGATCGCCGCCGATCCCGCGCCGGCCGGGTTCGCCAACACGATCGGCGCCCTCGAACTCGCGACCGAGGGGCTCGACCGGGTGGCCGGCGTCTTCTTCAACCTTGCCGGCAGCGACGCCAACCCCGCCCGCGAGGCCCTCCAGCGCGAGCTTGCCCCCGAGCTCGCGGCCTTCCGCTCCGAGGTCGTGGGCAACGCCGCCCTCTTCGCCCGCATCGAGGCGGTCTGGGCGGCGCGCGACGGGCTTGGCCTCGGCCCCGAGGAGGCCCGCGTGCTGATGCTGACGCGGCGCGACTTCCGCCGCGCCGGGGCCGCCCTCGGCGCTGCCGACAAGGCCCGGATGGCGGCCATCCGGGCCCGCCTTGCCGTGCTGGCCACGGCCTTCCAGCAGAACCTCCTCGCCGACGAGCGCGACTGGGTGCAAGACCTTGGCGCGGGCGACCTCGAGGGCCTGCCCGACTGGCTCGTCGCCGCGCTCGCCGCAGCGGGGGCCGAGCGCGGACGGCCCGGCCCGGCGCTGACGCTCGCCCGCTCGCTCATGGTGCCCTTCCTGCAATACTCGCCCCGGCGCGACCTGCGGGCGGCGGCCTTCCGCGCCTGGACCGCGCGCGGGGCGCGCGGCGGGGCGACCGACAACCGCGCCATCGTCGCCGAGACCCTGGCGCTGCGCGAGGAACGGGCGCGCCTCCTCGGCCACGCCTCCTTCGCCGCCTTCAAGCTCGAGCCCGAGATGGCGGGAAGCCCGGGGGCGGTGCGCGACCTGCTGACGGCGGTCTGGGCGCCGGCGCGGGCGCGGGCCGAGGAGGACGCGGCGGCGCTGACGGCGATGCTCGCGGCCGACGGGGCCAACGGACCGCTCGAGCCCTGGGACTGGCGCTATTACGCCGAGCGCCGGCGGCGGGTCCTCCACGACCTTGACGAGGCGGCGATCAAGCCCCACCTCGCCCTCGAGTCGATGATCGCCGCCGCCTTCGACGTCGCCGGCCGGCTGTTCGGGCTGGCCTTCCGCCCCCTCGAGGTCGCCCTCCACCACCCCGACGCCCGCGCCTGGGAGGTGATGCGCGCCGGCCGCCACATGGCGGTGTTCGTGGGCGACTACCTGGCGCGGCCCTCGAAGCGGTCGGGGGCCTGGTGCTCGGCCTTCCGCAGCCAGCGCCGGCACGGCGGCGAGGAGCGGGCGGTCGTCGTCAACACCTGCAACTTCGCCCGCGGCACGCCGACGCTCCTCTCCTGGGACGATGCCCGCACGCTCTTCCACGAGTTCGGGCATGCCCTCCACCACATCCTCTCGGACGTCACCTTCGCCTCCGTCGCCGGCACCAATGTCGCCCGCGACTTCGTCGAGCTTCCCTCGCAGCTTTTCGAGCACTGGCTCGAGGCCCCCGAGGTGCTCGACCGCCATGCCCGCCACGTCGGCACCGGGGCACCGATGCCCGCGGACCTGCGCGACCGCCTGATCGCGGCGAGGACCCACGACCAGGGCTTCGCGACGGTCGAATACCTCGCCTCGGCGCTCGTCGATCTCGCCTTCCACGACGGGCCGGCGCCCGCCGACCCGCTCGCGCGCGAGGCCGAGGTGCTCGCCGGCCTCGGCCTCCCGCACGCCATCGCGATGCGCCACGCCACCCCGCATTTCGCCCATGTCTTCGCCGGCGACGGCTATTCGGCGGGCTACTACAGCTACATGTGGTCGGAGGTGATGGACGCCGACGCCTTCGCGGCCTTCACCGAGAGGGGCGACCCCTTCGACCCCGACACCGCCCGGCGGCTCGAGCGCCACATCCTCGCCGCCGGCGGCTCGGCCGACCCCGAGGCGCTCTACCGCGCCTTCCGCGGCCGCATGCCGGGGATCGGACCGCTCCTCGCCGGCCGCGGGCTCGCCGCGGCGGGCTGAGGGCGGCGCGGCCTCGCCCCGTCCCTACTCCTCGCCGCGGCGGCGCAGGAGGCGGCCGATGAGGTAGGAGGTGCGGGGGATGTAGGTGTAGGGCGTGCGGTCGCCCGGCGCCGGCCTGACGCGCATCCGCCACAGGCCGAAGACGACGAGCAGCGCGTGGACGGCGGCGATGAGCAGGAACATCGAGGCCGGCCCGCTCCGGGCGATCAGCATCGAGGCGATGACCGGGCTGACCGTGGCCCCGATCGCGAAGTAGAAGAGGAGGCCCGCCGAGAGCTCCACCCGCTCGAGCGGGGCCGCGAAGTCGTGGGCATGGGCGGCCGAGACCGAATAGATCGGGATCGTCGTCACCCCGAAGAGGACGGCCGAGAGGAAGACCGCGGTGGCCCCGGCGCCGCTCGCGGCGATGGTGACGAGGCAGGCCCCGACCGAGGCCGCCGAGAGCGCGATCAGCACCCGGCGGCGGTCGAAGCGGTCGGCGAGCCAGCCCGCGGGATACTGGGCGAGCCCGCCGCCGGCGATCTGGGCGGCGAGGAAGAGGGCGATGACCTCGGGCGAGAGCCCGACCGCCAGCCCGTAGACGGGCCCCACCATGCGGAAGGCCCCCCCGGTGACGCCGGCGACGATCACCCCGGCGACGGCGAGGGGCGAGCGCTGCCAGGCGAGGCTCGGGCGGAGGCGGGGGGCGTCGGGGGTCTCGGGCGCCTCGGCGCGGGTCAGGACGAGCGGCACCAGCGCCGCGCAGGAGAAGAGCGCGAGCAGGTTGTAGGAGACGTAGCTCGCCGGCTCGAGGACGCCGATCAGGAGCTGGGCGGCGAGGCTGCCGCCGATGTCCACGGCCCGGTAGACCCCGAGGGCCCGGCCGCGGGTCGCGTTCGTCACCTTGGCCTGCAGCCAGGCCTCGACGATCGTGTAGCAGCCGGCGACGCAGACCCCCGAGGCGACCCGCATCAGCGCCCAGGCCCAGGGATCGATGACGAGCATGTGGGCGAGAAGGCCGATCGAGCCGGCGGCGGTGAAGGCCGCGAAGGCGCGGGAATGGCCGACCGTGCCCATGATCCGCGGCGCCCACCAGCAGCCGACGAAGAAGCCGAGGAAGTGGGCCGACCCGAGCAGGCCGACCTCGGCCGCGGTGAAGCCGAGGGCGAGGCCCGAGAGGGCGTCGAGCGGGGCCACCCCGCCGGCGCTGAGCTGGAGGAGGACGACCGAGAGGAAGAGCGCGGCGAAGGAGACGAGCAGGCGCATGGCGTCAGGGCTTCGGGACGGCGGGGCTTCGGGACGGCGGGCGGGCG
>JADLCV010000103.1 GCA_020846995.1 Paracoccaceae bacterium | reverse complement strand
GGCTCCTCGCCGAGCATGGCGGCGCTCTTGAGGACGAGGCGGATCAGTTCGGACTGGCGGTTGATGCCGCCCTTGGCGAAGATCGCGCGAAGATGGGCGCGGGCGGTGTTGCGGCGGATGCCGAGGGCCAGGGCGACCTCGTCGAGCGAGAGGCCGACGGCGAGCTGGCGGGCGACCTCGGCCTCGGCCGCGGTGAGGTCGAAAAGCCGGCGCAGCATCGTGCATTCGGGCTCGGCCGCGTGCTCGGGGTCACGCACGAGGATGACGAGGGCGGCCCCGCGTCCCTCGGCCGCCTCGCGGCCGGGGGCGAGGCGGTGGATCACCAGCCCGAGCCCGCGCTGGCCCGAGGCGCGGGCGACGGGGACGACCTGGGGCTCGCCCGCGGGGTCGCCGAGGGCGGCCCGGATCGCCGCCTGGAGGCGGCGGTCGTCCCGGTCCGAGGTCGCGGCGACGCTGCCGCGGAACGGCCTGAGCCCGTCCTGGGCGGCGAGGATGTCGCGGCCAAGGCCGGTGATGCGCAGGATCTGGCCGCGGGGGTCGAGGAAGATCGCGCCGACGGCGAGCTTGTCGAGGAGGCTCGCGAAGACCCGCCGCTCGACATCGGCGGCGCCGATGCGGCTCGCGACCGCGCCGGCCATGGCGAGATGCCCGGCAAGATCGGCGGCGCGCGCGAGCGTCGCCGGCGCGAAGGGCGCCGCCCCCGCGGCGCGGGCGAGGACGAGCCGGAGCCCCCCGCCCGGGGCCGTGACGGTCGCGAGCAGGGCGCCGGCGGGCAGGCCCACGGGCGCCTCGCTCCCGGCCGGCGGGACGGCCGCGGCCAGCCCGAGGGCAAGGTCCCGGGCCGCGCCGTCGCCGCAGCGGGCGGCGGTGGCAAGGAGGCCGAGGCCGCCCCGCCCCGCGCGCCAGAGGGCCGCGGCCGCAGCCCCGGCGGCCGCCCGTACCTCCTCGAGCGAGCCCGCGAGCCCCCCCTCCTCGACGGCGGCGGCATAGATCGCCCGGACCGCGGCCGCCGTCCCGCCGCCGCCCTCCCCGGCCGCGCCGGCCGGGTCGCCGGCGGCAAGGATCGCCGGCCCCATCGCGGCCGGGTCCTCGGCGACATCGAAACGGTCGAGCATGATCCCCTCCCCCCCGGGGGACAGGCCCCCGGCCGGCAGCACCCCCCGGGGCGCGGGCGCGCGGGGCGGGCCGGTTTCCGGCAGTCTTTCAATAATTCGACATCCTGTCAACTTTCGAATCGCGGCGTCGAAAAATCGAACGCCCGCGGGCGCCGCCCGCCCCGGGCCGCTTAGTCCCCTCGGACGATGCCGCCCCCGGGAGGGCCGACCAAGGATGCCCGCGGGCCCCGGGCGGGCCGCAAGCAACGCGAGGATCCGATGGGCGAGGCAGTGATCGTCGCCGTGGCCCGGACGCCCATCGGCCGGGCCCATCGCGGCGCCTACAACGACACCGAGGCGCCGGTCCTGGCCGGCCATGTCGCCGCCACCGCCGTCGCCCGCGCCGGCCTCGACCCCGCCCGCGTCGGGGACGTCGTCATGGGCTGCGCCGCCCAGCAGGGCACGCAGGGCTACAACATCGGCCGGCTGGCCGCGGCCGCGGCGGGATTTCCCGATTCGGTGCCGGGCATGGCGGTCGACCGCATGTGCGCCTCGGGGCTGATGGCGATCGCCATCGCCGCCCGCGCGATCATGGCCGACGGGCTCGAGGTCGCGGTGGCGGGGGGGGTCGAATCGATCTCGCTGGTCCAGAACCGCCACAAGAACGCCTACCGCAGCCAGTCGCAGGCCGTCCTCGCGCACTCGCCGCACATGTACATGGCGATGATCGAGACGGCCGAGGTCGTGGCCGAGCGCTGGGGCGTCAGCCGCGAGGCCCAGGACGCCTTCGCGCTCGAGAGCCAGCGGCGCACCGCCGCCGCCCTTGCCGCCGGCCGCTTCGCCCTCGAACTCGCCCCGCTTTCCACCGTCATGCAGGTCAGGGACCGCGACAGCGGGGCGCTGACGGCGCGCGAGGTGCGGCTCGAAGCGGACGAGGGGATGCGCCCGGGAACGACGGCCGAGCAGCTTGCCCTCCTGCCGGCGGTGCACGAGGGCGGCACCCTCGTCCGTGCCGGCCGCCACGTCACCGCCGGCAACGCCTCGCAGCTCTCCGACGGCGCCGCGGCCCTCGTCCTCATGGACGCCGCCGCGGCCGCGGCCGAGGGGCTTGCCCCGCTCGGGGCCCTGCGCGGCCTTGCCGTCGCCGGCTGCGCGCCCGATGAGATGGGGATCGGCCCCATCGTCGCGGTGCCGAAGCTCCTCTCCCGCCACGGGCTCGGGATCGCCGACATCGACCTCTGGGAACTCAACGAGGCCTTCGCCGCCCAGGCGGTGCCCTGCCGCGACCGGCTGGGGATCGACCCGGCCCGCCTCAACGTCGATGGCGGCGCCATCGCTGTCGGCCATCCCTTCGGGATGACGGGAGCGCGGCTCGCCGGCCACCTCCTGATCGAGGGACGCCGGCGGGGGGCGCGGCGCGGCGTCGTCACCATGTGCATCGGCGGCGGCATGGGCGCGGCCGGGCTGTTCGAGATCTTTCCGTGACCGCCGCCGGCCAGCCGCCGCGCGCCGCCGCCGGGCCGGCGGGGACGTCCGGTCACGCCGGCCGCCCGGCGACAACGCCCCCGGGGCGGGCGGCGGGGCGATGGACGAGGTGACGGCCGGCGGCGCCGGGCCCCGGCCCGAGGGCGCGGCCCGTCCCGGCCGCCCGGGACGCCGCGACAGCAACCCCCGGCGCGAACTCGTGCGCGAGGAACTCCTCGACATCGCCGCGCGGATGTTCGACGAGCGCGGCTTCGACCGCGTGTCGATGGCGATGATCGCGAGCGAGGTCGGCCTCGGCCGGTCGGCGATCTATCACTACTTCGGCTCCAAGGACGACATCCTCGCGGCCATGATCGAGGCCGAGGCGCGGGCCCCGGTGGCGCGCATCCGCGCCCTCGCGTCGCGGCCCGACCTCGGCCCCGCCGAGCGGCTCCGGGCGGTGGTCGAGGACGGCGTCGCCCGCCGCCTGTCGTCGGGGGCCCGCTTCGTCCGCCTCGCCCGGCTCGAGGCCCAGATCCCCAAGCCCATGCGCTCCGACTACGACCGCTCGCGGCGGGCCATCTACGACCTCTACGTGGCCCTCATCGAGGAGGGCATCGCGGCCGGCGAACTCCGCCGCGTTGACAGCCACATGGCCGCCTTCGCGATCCTCGGCATGGCGAACTGGACCTCGCGCTGGTTCCGCCCCGACGGCCGGCTTCCGGCGACCGAGGTCGCGCGCGCGATCGCCGACTTTGCCCTCGCCGCGGTCCGCAGCGGCGAGGGTGCGGGCGAGGACGGGCGCATCGCGCTGGCCCGCGCCCGCCTCCAGGCGCTCGGGGACGAGATCGGCCTCCTCCTCGCCGAACTCGGCTGATCCCCGGAGCCCTGCCCCCCCCCGGGGGGGCAGGGCGGCTTAGTCCGGATGAACGATGATCGCGGGCGGGGGCGCGGCGAGAGTGGCGGCGGGCGCACCCAGGGAGTGACCATGCTCGGCCAGCTTCTCCCCGACCTCGACGTCATCGCCACCATCGTCCTGCGCGGGGCGGCGGTCGGGGCGCTCTTCGCGATCGTGGCGATGAGCTTCAACATCGTCCACAACGCCGCCGGCATCTTCAACTTCGCCCAGGGCACGATCTTCCTTCTCGGGGCCTTCGGGGCCTACGTGCTCGCCGACCGCGCCGGCCTGCCATGGTGGCTGGCCATGGGCCTCGTCGTGACGGTCGCGGTCGGGGCCTTCACGGCGCTCCAGGGCTGGATCACGCTCCTGCCCCTGCGCTCCTCGGTCGAGCAGGACAGCTGGCTCATCTCGACCGTCGCCGTCTCGGTCATCATCGCCGCGACCCTGACGCTCGTCTTCGGCTCGCACGGGAACATGGTCCAGGGGCCCCTGCCGCGCCTGACGATCGTCGGCGTCCGCACCCCCGGCGCCTTCCTCCTCGCCATCGGGGCGATGCTTGCCTGGTATCTCGGGCTGCGCTGGTTCCTGCGGCGGACCTTCACCGGGCTCGCGATCTCGGCCCTGAGCCAGGACTTCGACGCCGCCCGCGCCGCCGGCATCGGCGTCCGCCGGCTCCAGATCCTCGCCTTCGCCATCTCCGGCGTGGTGGCGGGGTCGGCCGGATTCATGGTCGCGCCGATGATCTCGGTCAGCCCCGACGCCGGGCTCCGCTACGTGCTGAACGGCTTCGTCGCGGCCGTCGTGGGCGGCATCGGCTCCAACACCGGGACGCTGATCGGCGGCCCCCTCGTCGGCGTCATCGCCGCCCTCACCGCCTTCTACGTCGGCGGGGCCTACCAGGACCTCGCCTCGCTTCTCGTCCTCGTCCTCATCCTCATGTTCATGCCGCAGGGCCTTTTCGGCCGGGCGGCGGCGCGCCGGGTGTGATCCCCGATGGCCGCCGCCGACGCACCCCTCCGCCCCGCCGCCCGCCGGCCGCCGGCCGCGAGCTTCACCTCCGACCGCCAGCAGCTCGCGATCGGCATCCTCCTCATCCTCCTCACCGGCCTCGGCCCGAGCCTTCTCGGCAACAGCTACTGGGAACACACCTTCCAGCTCGTCAACATCTACATCGCCGTCGCCGTCCTCCAGAACCTCCTCTTCGTGGACGCCGGGCAGAAGTCCTTCGGCCAGGGCGCGATCCTCGGCCTCGGCGCCTACGGGCTCGCGATCGCGAGCGGGCTCAACGGCCTGCCGCTCGGCCTCGGGCTCGCGGCCGGGGTGCTCGCGGCGGCCGCGGGGGGGCTCCTCTTCGCCCTCCCCGCGCTCCGCGTCCAGGGTTTCCACCTCGGCTTCGTCACCATGAGCGCGGCCATCGTCTTTCCCCAGCTCCTGAACCAGCTCGACGGGTTCACCCGCGGGCTGAACGGGATCTCGATGGCGATCCCGGGGCTCGCCGCGGGACCGGCCCCGGGCCTCTCCTGGCTCACCCTCCTCGTCACGGCGGTGCCGGTCGCGGCCCTTCTCGGCCACTACGGCCTGCGCCAGCTGCCGCTCGGCCGCCGCATGCGGATCGCCGCCGAAAGCCCGGAGGCCGCGCGCTCGCTCGGCATCCGGCCCGGCATCATGCGCTCGCTCGCCTTCGTCGTCGCCTCGGTCGGGACCGGCATCTGCGGGCTGCTCTACGTCCCCACCGTCGGCTTCATCGCCCCCCAGGGCTTCCTGATCGAGCTGTCCTTCGTCTTCTTCTTCGCCGTCGTCGTCGGCGGCCGCGGCCAGCTCCTCGGGCCGATCATCGGCATCTGGATCGTCTTCATCCTGCCCACTGTGTTCCTCGTCAAGCTCGTCGAGTACCGGCCGCTGGTCTACGGCCTCCTCACCCTCGGCGTCGTCATCCTCTTTCCCGACGGGGTGGTGGGATCGCTCGAGGCCTGGCGGCGGCGGCGGCGCCAGCGCGGGGGCGGCGAGCGCGCCTTCCGGCTCGAGGCCGTCACCGCCCTCTTCGCCGCCCTCCCCGACGCCCCCCTGCCGGCGCCCGGCGGCGCCCCGGTCCTGACCGTCCGCGGGGCGAGCAAGCGCTTCGGCCAGGTGGTGGCGCTCGACGGGGTCGACTTCGACGTGCGCGCGGGCGAGATCCACGGGCTCGTCGGCGCCAACGGCTCGGGCAAGACCTCGCTTCTCAATGTCATCAGCGGGCTCTCGCTCCTCGACGCCGGCCGCTACCTGCTGCGGGGCAGGGACGTGACGCGGCGCCCGGCCGCCGCCATCGCCCGCCAGGGCCTCGGCCGCACCTTCCAGACCCCGCGCGTCTTCCAGTCCTACTCGGTCTGGAACAACCTCCGGATGGGCCTCGACGCCCGCGCCGCGGCTCCCGACGCCGGTCTCGCCCGCGCCCTCGAGGGCCTGCGCGCGGCCCACGGCGAGGAGAGCCCGGCGCTTCTCTCCCACGGCCAGCGGCGCCTCCTCGAGGTCGTCCGCGTCGTCCTCAAGGATCCCTCGATCGTGCTCTTCGACGAGCCCGCGGCGGGGCTCTCCTCGCAGGAGCGCGAGGAGTTCGCGGCACTCGTCCGCCTGCTGGCGCGGAAGCTCGGCAAGGCGGTCGTCCTCGTCGAGCACGACCTCGACCTCGTCTGGGGCATCGCCGACCGCATCACCGTGCTCGAGACCGGCCGCGTCGTCGCCTCGGGCCTGCCCGCCGACCTCGCCCGAGACCCCGCCGTCCAGCACCTCTTCGTCGGGGGCGCCCATGCTTGAGGTCGAGAGCCTCACCGCCGGCTACGGCGACGTCCCCGTCGTCCGCGGCATCTCGCTGGCCGTCGCGGCGGGCGAGATCCTCCTCGTCGGAGGCGAGAACGGGGCCGGCAAGTCGACCCTCCTGCGCGCCATCGCGGGCTTCAACCGGCCCTCGGGCGGGCGCGTGCGGCTCGACGGCCGCGACGTCACCGGCCTTTCGCCGGAGCGGCTCGCCCAGGCCGGGCTCCGGCTCGTCCTCGACAACCACCGCGTCTTTCCCGAACTCACCGTCTACGACAACCTGCGCATGGGCATCGCCGCCCGCGCCGACCGCACGGGGCTTGCCCGCTCGCTCGAGGAGATCTACGCCGTCTTCCCGATCCTGAAGGAGCGCACCCGGCAGCGGGCCCGCGACCTCTCGGGCGGCCAGCAGCAGATCCTCGCCCTCGGCCAGGCCTTCATCGCCCAGCCGCGGGTCCTGCTCTGCGACGAGCCCTCGATGGGGGTGGCGCAGATGCTCCTGCCGCCGATCCTCTCGTTCCTGCGCCACTGGGCGCGGTCGGGGACGGCGGTCGTGATCGTCGAGCAGCACCTGACGCTCACCCGCCCCTACACCGACCGGGCGATGATCGTGCGGCGGGGCGAGATCCTCCTCTCCTGCGCCTCGGCCGAACTCGACGCCCGCCTCGGCGAACTCCACGAGGCCCGGACCCAGGCCTATGCCCGCGGCTGACAGGCCCCGAAGCGCCGCCCGTCCGGTGGCGGCCGCGGCGCCGGCCCGGCGGACAGGGCCGCGCCCGGCGGCGCGCGGGCGGGGCGCCGGGCGGGGCGGGCCTTAGTCCCATCAGACGATGACCGGCGCGCCCCGGAGGGCCTAGGGTCGGGGGCGGGCGGGAAGGGAGCGGGGCGGGCGGGATGGGCACAGGGCAGGCGACCCCGGACGTGGTCTACGAGACCGATGCCCCCGTGCTCTACCGCCTCGAGGGGGCGGTGGCCTGGATCACCATGAACCGGCCGGCCTACAACAACGCCCAGAACAGCCAGATGACCTATGCCCTCGACGACGCCTTCCGCCGCGCCGTCGACGACGAGGGGGTGCGGGCGATCGTGCTGGCGGGCGCCGGCCGCCACTTCTCGGCCGGCCACGACATCGGCACGCCCGGCCGCGACGTCGCCCTCAGCTTTCCTCGCCGGGGGCTCTGGGCCGACCATGTCGGCCGGCCGGGGGCCGAGTTCCTCTACACCCGCGAGCAGGAGGTCTACCTCGGCATGTGCCGGCGCTGGCGCGACTGCCCCAAGCCGACCGTCGCCATGGTCCAGGGCGCCTGCGTCGCCGGCGGGCTCATGCTCGCCTGGGTCTGCGACCTCATCGTCGCCGCCGACGATGCCTTCTTCCAGGATCCGGTGATCCGCATGGGCATCCCCGGGGTCGAATACTTCGCCCACGCCTTCGAGCTGCCGCCGCGGATCGCCAAGGAGTTCCTGCTCCTCGGCGAGCGCATGCCGGCGGCGCGCGCGGAGGCCCTGGGGATGGTCAACCGGGTCGTCCCCCGCGACGACCTCGAGGCGACGGTGCGGGACTGGGCAACGCGGCTCGCCGCCCGCCCCCCGCTCGGGGCCTGGCTGACCAAGCAGGCGGTCAACCATGTCGAGGACCTGCGCGGCAAGCGCACGGGCATGGACGCGGTCTTCCACATGCACCATTTCGCCCATGCCCAGAACGAGCTCGTCGCCGGCGACCGGCTGGGGGGCGAGGACGCGGCGAGCATGGCCGCCGCCAACCAGGCGGCGGCGGCGGCGACACCAGGCGGGGCGAGGGGATAGGCGATGGGCGGAGGGCGGGAGCGGGCGGGCCCCCCGCGGGCCGGGCAGGGCAACGCCCCCGGGGCCGGCCCATGCGGCTGAGCTACAGCCCCGAGCAGCGGGCCTTCAGGGCCGAGGTGCGGGCCTGGATGGCGGCGCATGTGCCGGCCGCCCCCCTGCCCTCGTTCGACGCCAGCCGGGCGGGGTTCGAGGCCCACCGGGCCTGGGAGCGGACCCTGAGCGAGGGCCGCTGGGGCATGGTCACCTGGCCCGAGGCCTATGGCGGGCGCGGCCTCGACCTCATCCGCTGGCTGATCTTCGAGGAGGAATACTGGGCCGCGGGCGCCCCCTCGCGCGTCAACCAGAACGGCATCTTCCTGCTCGGGCCGACGCTCATGGAGCATGGCTCGGCCGCCCAGAAGGCGCGCTTCCTGCCGGCGATGGCGCGGGGCGAGGAGATCTGGGCCCAGGCCTGGTCGGAGCCGCAGGCGGGGTCGGACCTCGCCGCCGTCCGCGCCCGCGCGGTCCGCGACGGCGAGGACTACCGCCTCTCGGGCCACAAGATCTGGTCGTCGCGGGCGGTCTTCGCCGACTGGGCCTTCGGACTCTTCCGCTCCGACGCGACCTCCGAGCGCCATCACGGGCTCTCGCTCGTCCTCTTTCCGCTCGATCTTCCCGGCGTCACCCGCCGCCCCATCCGCCAGATCGACGGCGAGACCGGGTTTGCCGAGATCGTCCTCGAGGATGTCCGCGTGCCGGCCTTCAACCGCCTCGGGGCCGAGGGCGAGGGCTGGCGGATCTGCATGGCGACAGCGGGCTTCGAGCGCGGGCTCATGCTGCGCAGCCCGGCCCGCTTCCAGGCCGCGGCGCGCCGCCTCCTCGCCCTCTGCGCCCGCCAGGGCGCGGGGGTGGCAGCGGCGACGCGCGACGCCGTCGTCGAGGCGGCGATGGATGCCGAGGCCTATGCGCTCGCGATCTACGCCGCCGCCTCGCGCCTTCAGGCCGGCGGGCGCATCGGCGCCGAGGCGAGCCTGACCAAGATCTTCTGGTCGGAGATGGACATCCGCCTCCGGCGCGCGGCGCTCGACCTCCTGGGGCCCCTCGCCGAGCTTGACGAGGGCGAGGGGGCGGACTGGCTCGACGGCTGGCTCTTCGCGCTCGCCGGGCCCGTCTACGCCGGCACCAACGAGATCCAGCGCAACATCGTCGCCGAGCGGATGCTCGGCCTGCCGAAGGGCTGAGGCGATGGACTTCACCCTCTCCGAGGAGGCGCGGGCGATGGCGACGGCGGTCGCGGACCTCCTCGCCGACCACTGCCCGAGCAAGGCCCTGCGGGCCCTTCTCGCCCGCGGCGAGAGCTTCGATGCCGGCCGCTGGGCCCGGCTCGTGGCGATGGGGCTGCCCGGCGCGCTCCTGCCCGAGGCCGTGGGCGGCCTTGGCCTGGCCGGCACCGCCTTCGCCCCCATCGCCGAGGCCTGCGGGGCGGCCCTCCTGCCCGAGCCCCTGGTCGAGACGGCCTGGGTGACGCTGCCCCTTCTCGTCGAGGCGGGGGCCGGCGAATTCGTCGCCCGCGTCCTTGCCGGCGAGGCGACGGTCGCGATCGTCCACCCCCTCGCCCCCCTCGCCCTCGCCGCCCGGCAGGCGGCGGCGATCGTCCTCGTCGAGGAGGACCGCATCCTCCTTGCCCCCGCCGCTACGGCGCGGCTCACCCCGCGCCGGAGCATCGACCCCTTCCGCGACCTCGCCCTCGTCGCCGCCGGGGCGGGGACGGCGACGCTTGCCGCGGGCGCCGCGGCCCGCGCCATGGCCGGCCGGGCGGCCGCGCGGGGGGCGCTGGCGGCCGCCGCCCAGATGCTCGGGCTCGGGCGGCGCGCGCTCGACCTTGCCGTGGCCTTCGCCCGGACCCGCGAGCAGTTCGGCCGCCCGATCGGCAGCTACCAGGCGGTCAAGCATCACCTCGCCTCGGCCGCGGTCGCGATCGAGCTTGCCCGCCCGGTCGTTCACGCCGCCGCCGCGCTGGCCCCCGGGGCCGGGCCGGCCACCGCCGCCCGCATCGCCCACGCCAAGCTCGCTGCCGGCCGCGCCGCCGAGGGCGCGGCGCGGGCCGCGATCCAGGTCCACGGCGCCATGGGCCATTCCTGGGAGGTGGACGTGCACCTGATCCTCAAGCGCACCCTCGCGCTCGCGACCACCTGGGGCACGGCCGCCGATCTCCGCGCCACCGCGGCGGCGCACCTTCTCGCCGCCCTGCCCGGGCCCGCGGCGCTCTTCCCCGAGGAATCCGCCGATGGCTGAAGCCTACATCGTCGAGGCCGTGCGCAGCCCGGTCGGGCGCAAGAAGGGCGGGCTCGCCGCCCTCCACCCCGCCGACCTCGGGGCCCATGCGCTGGCGGCGCTCATCGCCCGCACGGGGATCGACCCGGCGGCGGTGGACGACGTCGTCATGGGCTGCGTCGACACCATCGGCCCCCAGGCCGGCGACATCGCCCGCACCGCCTGGCTCGTCGCCGGCCTGCCCGACCACGTCCCGGGGGTGACGGTCGACCGCCAGTGCGGCTCCTCCCAGCAGGCCATCCACTTCGCCGCCCAGGGGGTGATGAGCGGCACCCAGGACCTCGTCGTCGCCGCCGGCGTCCAGGCCATGAACGCGATCCCGATCTCGGCGGCGATGCTCGCCGGGGCCCCGCTGGGCTTTCCTGACCCCTTCGCGACCTCGCCCGGCTGGCAGGCCCGCTACGGCGCGGCCGAGGTGAGCCAGTTCCGCGCCGCCCAGATGATCGCCGACCGCTGGGGCCTCGCGCGCGAGGCGATGGAGGGCTTCGCGCTCGAGAGCCACGCCCGCGCCATCGCCGCCACCGACGGCGGGCACTTCGCGGCCGAGATCGCCCCGCTCGCGGGCCTCGCGACGGACGAGACCCCGCGCCGCGACACGAGCCCTGCCCGCATGGCCGCCCTCCCTCCCCTGCGCCCGGGCGGCACCATCCACGCCGGCATCGCGGCGCAGAACGCCGACGCCGCGGCGGCCCTCCTCATCGCCTCCGGGCGCGGGCTGAAGACGCACGGCCTGACGCCGCGCGCGCGCATCCATCACCTCGCCGTGCGCGGCGACGATCCCGTGTGGATGCTGACGGCGCCGATCGCCGCCACCCGCCACGCCCTCGCCCGCGCCGGGCTCGCCGTCGCCGACATCGACCTCTGGGAGTGCAACGAGGCCTTCGCGCCCGTCGTGATGGCGTGGATGAAGGACCTCGACATCCCCCGCGACCGCGTCAACGTCAACGGCGGGGCGATCGCTCTCGGCCATCCCCTGGGCGCCACGGGGGCGCGGATCATGACCACGCTCCTGCACGAGCTTGCCCGCCGCGGCGGCCGCTACGGCCTCCAGACCATGTGCGAGGGCGGCGGGCAGGCCAACGTCACCATCGTCGAGCGGCTCTGAGATGGCCGCCTACGCCTTCGAGGGCCGCATCCCGGTCGTCGATCCCTCGAGCTTCGTGCATCCCCTCGCCTCGCTCATCGGCGATGTCATCGTCGGGCCCGGCTGCTACATCGCCCCCTTCGCCTCGCTCCGCGGCGATTTCGGGCGCATCGTCGTCGAGGGCGACGCGAGCGTGCAGGACAGCTGCACCCTCCACGGCTCGGCCGAGGACGACTGCGTCATCGGCCGCGGCGCCACCATCGGACACGGGGCGGTGATCCACGGCGCCCGCATCGGCGAGAACGCGCTCGTCGGCATGAACGCGGTCGTGCTCGACGGCACCGTCATCGGGGCCGAATGCCTCGTCGGCGCCATGAGCCTCGTGCGCGGCCGCCAGGACGTGCCGCCGCGCCGGCTGGTCGCCGGCAACCCCGCCCGCATCGTCCGCGAACTCGCCCCGGGCGAGATCGCCTGGAAGAACGACGGCGACGGCGAATACCAGCGGCTTGCCCGCCGCGCCCTCGCCGCCCTCGTCGAATGCCACCCCCTCGCCGCGCCCGAGCCCGACCGCCGGCGGAACGGGGGCCGGGCGCGGCCGGTCCGACTGCGAAGGGAGTGACGGCGATGGGGCTTTGCGAGGGGCGGGTCGTGATCGTGACCGGGGCGGGCCGCGGCCTCGGCCGCGCCTATGCGCTCGGGCTCGCGGCCGAGGGCGCGGCGGTCGTCGTCAACGACCTCGGCGTCGGCGGGGCGGGCGAGGCGACGGCCGAGGATCCGGCGGGCGCGGTCGCGGCCGCGATCGTGGCGGCGGGCGGGCGGGCGGTTGCGAACCGCGACGACGTCGCCGACTGGGAATCGGGGCGGCGCATCGTCGCCGCCGCCCTCGCCGCCTTCGGCCGGCTCGATGCCGTCGTCAACAACGCGGGCTTCGTGCGCGACCGCATGTTCGTCTCGGCCACGCCCGAGGAGTGGGACGCGGTCATGCGCGTCCACCTGCGCGGCCACTTCTGCGTCAGCCGCCACGCCGTCGACCACTGGCGGGCCGAGGCCAAGGCCGGCCGGCCGGTCGATGCCCGCATCCTCAACACGACCTCGGGGGCCGGCCTCCAGGGCTCGGTCGGGCAGTCGGCCTATGCCGCCGCCAAGGGCGGGATCGCGGCCCTGACGCTCGTCCAGGCGGCCGAACTCGGCCGCTACGGGATCATGGTCAACGCCCTTGCGCCCCAGGCCCGGACGCGGATGACCGAGCCCGCCTTCGGCGCCGCGATGCGCCGGACCGAGGGCGGGCTCGACCTCTACGATCCCGCCAACACTGCCCCGCTCGTCGCCTGGGCCTGCTCGGCCGATGCGGCCGGGATCACCGGGCAGGTGTTCGAGCTTCTCGGCGGACGGCTGTCGGTGGCGCTCGGCTGGACCGACGGGCCGGCCGAGGACCGGGGCGCGCGCTGGCCCGCGGCCGAGGTCGGCGCCGCCGTCCGCCGCCTCCTCGCCGCCCGACCGCCGCCGAAGCCCGTGTGGGGCGGCTGAACCCCGGGCAAGGGGGCAGCGCCCCGTCCCGGGCCGGCCGGGGGGCCTCTGCCCGCCCTTCGGGGGGCCTGCTCCCGTGCTGCCGGCAGGGGGGCCGCCGCCCCCTCACCCCGGGCGGGCACGGAACGCGGCGTGAGGGCAGGGACGGCCGGGCCCGGGGGCCGCTTCCCGCGCGGGTCATCGGCCCCCGGGGCCGATGTCCGCCCCGCCGGGGAACCTCTCCCCGGCCGTTGCCGCTCCAAGCCGCCCCGGCACCGGGGCGCCCCCGGCCTCAGTGGGCGTTGACCGGCGACATGTCGTTCTGGCGGGCAAGGATGAAGGCGAGGGCGCGATCCCTGACGAGGGCCAGCCGCTCGCCGTCGGCGCTGTGGACGGCGTAGAGCGTCGCGATGCCGCTCACCTGCCGGCGCACCTCCTCGGGCAGGTCGGAGACGGCGACGGGGCGGACGTAGACGATCCGGGCCTTGTCGGACGGGCCAAACTCAAAGGGGGTATCCATGCCTCTGCCTCCTTCACTCCTGGCGGCGCCCGGCGCGCGCGATGGGGATCGTCCGAACCGTGGGCTCGGGCTGGTGCCGGTGCAGATCGACGTGGAGAAGGCCGCTCTCGAGCGTGGCCCCCGCCACCTCCACGCCCTCGGCCAGCACGAAGCTGCGCTGGAACTGGCGCGCGGCGATGCCGCGGTGGAGGTAGACGCGCCCCTCGCCCTCCTCGGCCTGGCGGCCGCGGATGACAAGCTGGCGGTCCTCGAGGGTGATCGACAGATCGTCCTCGCGGAAGCCGGCGAGCGCCAGCGTGATCCGGAAGACCCCGTCGGCGATCTGCTCGATGTTGTAGGGCGGATAGCCGTCCTGGCCGGATTTCGCCGTCCGTTCGACCAGCCTCTCGAGCTGGTCGAAGCCAAGAAGGAACGGATGCCCGCCGAAGCTCAGTTTCGTCATGCGGCATGCCCTCGTCGGAAGCGACATTGCACCCCGGGGCCCCGATCATCGGCGACCCCTGCGGCGAATATGTGTCGCGGCCGCGGCCCCCGCAAGCCCTGCCGCCCGGAGGGCGCTTGACGGGTGCCGCCGGCTGGGGCGATGGATCCGGGTGACAGGAAGGAAAGGCGGCGCCCCCCCCCGTGACCGAGACCCTGCCCGACCGCCCCCCGGCCCGGCGCCTCGCCCCGGGCAACCGCGTCGTCCTCTACGGCATCGCCGCCGTGGTCGCAATCCTCGGGGCGGCGGCGGTCTTCCTCTTCATCGCCCTCCCCGACGCCAACGCCTTCAACGCCCGCGTCGAGCGCCTCTTCGTCGCCTCCCAGGGCCTGACCTCGCCGGCCGAGATCCGGCTCCTCGAGATCCTCGCCCAGTCGGGCACCGCCTTCTCGGAGGTCCTCGCCTCCTACCGCCTCATCATCTTCATCCTCATGGTCTTCGCCGCCGCGCTCCTGGTCGCGGCGCTGGTCTTCCTCGTCATCATCCTCACCCTCAACCGGCGCATGGGCGAGATCGCGCGGGCCGGCATCCAGGTCAACTCGCTCGTCATCAGCCGCGAGGAGAACGCGGTCTGGCTGAACGACATGGAGTTCAAGCTGACGCCGGCGGCGATCGAGACGATCGCCGTCCTCGCCGAGGCGCGGATGGACGACGACGTCCTCTCGGGGGCCCAGATCGAGGCCGTGATCTCGGGCCGCAACGCCGCCGACTGCGACGAGGCGGCCGGTGCCACGCGCATCAAGCGGCTGCGCGACGCGCTCGGCAACCAGATGGTGAGCGAGCTTCTCGTCCGCAACATCGCCCGCCGCGGCTACGTCCTCGCGATCGACAAGGTTGCCATCCGCATGATGTGAGGGAGGGACGGGCCCACCCCTCAGGCGGCGGCGAGGCCGCGGGCGAGCCCGCGCAGTTCGGCCAGCCCCCGCATCCGCCCGTTGAGCGAATAGCCGGGGTGCGAGGGGCGGGTGAGGTCGGCGCCGATGCGGTGGCCGTGGTCGGGGCGGAAGGGGATCCGCGCGTCCTCCCTCCCGGCGGCGGCGCGGCGGCCCTCCTCCTCGAGCAGCGCCCGCACGACCGCCGCCATGTCGACGTCGCCGTCGAGATGGTCGCTTTCCTGGAACGACCCGCCCGTCTCGCCGCGCACGTTGCGGAGGTGGGCGAAGTGGATGCGGGCGGCGAAGCGGCGGGCGATCGCGGGCACCGCGGCCGGCTGCCCGGCCCCGAGGCTGCCGCTGCAGAGGGTGAGCCCGCTCGCCGGGCTCTCGGCCGCGCCGAGGATCCAGGCGATGTCCTCGCCCGAGGAAACGATCCGCGGCAGGCCGAGGATGTCGCGCGGGGGGTCGTCGGGATGGATGCAGAGGCGGATGCCGAGGTCGGCGGCGGCGGGGACGACCTCGGCGAGGAAGCGGGCGAGACCGGCGCGCAGGCGGACGCGGTCGAAGCCCCGGTAGCGGGCAAGGAGCGCCCGGAGCTCGGCCACCGTGTAGCGGCGGTAGACCCCGGGAAGGCCAGCCATGATGTTGGCGAGGAGCCCCTCCCAGGCCGCCTCGTCGGCGGTGGCGGCGAAGGCGCGGGCGGCGGCGACGGTCGCGGGCGCGTAGTCCGCGGCCGCCGCCTCGCGCCCGAGGCGGAAGATCTCGAAGGCCGCCATGCGCACGGCGTCGAAGCGCAGGGCCGTCGCCCCCCCGCGCAGAGGCACCGCGAGGTCGGTGCGCGTCCAGTCGAGGAGCGGCATGAAGTTGTAGCAGACGATGCGGACCCCCTCGGCGGCGAGGTTGGCGAGCGACTGGCGGTAGTTGGCGAAAAGCGGCGCGAGCGCGCCCTCGCCGGTCTTGATCGCCTCGGCGACCGGCAGGCTTTCCACCACCAGCCAGTCGAGCCCGAGCCCTGCCCCGGCGATCAGCGCTCGCCGCGCGGCGATGGCCTCGCGCGGCCACACCTCGCCATAGGGAATCTCGTGGAGCGCGGTGACGATGCCCGTGGCGCCGGTCTGGGCGACCTCGGCCAGGGTGATGTCGTCGAGGGGGCCGAACCAGCGCCAGCTCTCGATCATCGGGGGCTCCTCAGAGGCGGTAAGCGGCGCGGGCAAGGTCGCCGGCGAGCGCCCGGGCAAGGCGGGGGGCCTCGGCCTCGGGCAGGCGGCCCGCAACGACGAGGTCGGCGAGATAGGCGCAGTCGACCCGCCGCGCCATGTCGTGGCGGGCGGGGATCGAGGCGAGCGCGCGGGTGTCGTCGTTGAAGCCCACGGTGTTCCAGAACCCCGCCGTCTCGGTCGTCAGCTCGCGGAAGCGGCGCATCCCCGCCGGGCTGTCGTGGAACCACCAGGCGGGGCCCAGCCTCAGGCAGGGATAGGCCCCGGCGAGGGGGGCGAGTTCACGCCCGAGCGTCGCCTCGTCGAGGGTGAAGACGATGAGCGTGAGCCGGGGATCGTGGCCGAGGGCATCGAGCAGGGGCTTCAGCGCGCGCGTGTATTCCCCCGCCACGGGGATGTCGAAGCCGCGGTCGGGCCCCCAGCCCGCGAGCACCGCCGGCGAATGGTTGCGCAGGCTGCCCGGGTGAAGCTGCATGACCATGCCGTCCTCGGAGGACATGCGCGCGAACTCGGTCAGCATCTGGGCGCGGAAGGCGGCGGCGTCGCGGGCGTCGGCGCGGCCGGCGCGGATGCGGGCGAAAAGCGCCGCCGCCTCGGCCGCCGGCAGGTCCGCCGTCGCCGCCGAGGGCGGGCCGTGGTCGGTCGCGGTCGCGCCATGGGCGCGGAAATGGGCCCGGCGGGCACGATGGGCGGCGAGATAGCCCGTCCAGCCGCCGGTGTCCTCGCCCGTGAGCTCGCCCAGCCGGTCGAGCGCCAGGGCAAAGCCCGGCGCCTCGGGATCGCTCACGCCGTCGGGCCGGTAGGTCGGGATGACCCGTCCCTGCCAGCCCGAGGCGGCGATGGCCCGATGCGGGGCGAGATCGTCGAGGGCGGCGTCGGTGGTGGCGAGGACCTCGATCCCGAAGCGGTCGAAAAGCGCCCGCGGCCGGAAGGCCGGCGTCGCGAGCGCGGCCGCGATCGCGTCGTAATGGGCATCCGCCGTCGCCGGCGCGAGTGGCTCCGCGAGCCCGAAGAGCGATTCGAAGACATGGTCGAGCCAGAGCCGGCTCGGGGTGGCCAGGAAGAGATGCCAGTGGCGGGCGAGGATGCGCCAGACCGCGCGCGGATCGGGGGCCGGCGCCGGCCCGGCCCCGCGCCGGGGAAGGCCGAGGGCCTCGAACCCCAGCCCCTGCGAGACGAGCATCCGCAGGAGGTAGTGGTCGGGCGTCAGAAACAGTGCCACGGGATCGGCAAAGGGCGCATCGTCGGCAAACCAGCGGGGGTCGACATGGCCGTGGGGGCAGACGAGCGGCAGCCCCGCGACCCCGGAATGAAGGGCGCGGGCAAGATCCCGTGCCCGGGGCCCGGCGGGAAAGAGCCGGTCGGGGTCGAGGATCGCCATCAGCGCCCCCGCCGCCCTTCCGCGCCCGGGCGGCGGCCGGGTGCGGCGGCCGCCGACCCCGGGGCCCCGGACCCTCCGCCCGCCCGGCCCGGGACGCCGGACCCTCCGCCCGCCCGGCCCGGGACGCTTGATCCACCGCCCGCCCGGCCCGGGACCCCGGACCCTCCGCCCGCCCGGCCCGGGACGCCGGATCCGGCGTCCGCCCGGCCCGCGGGCGGGCGGGCCCCGCCGCGGCCGGCGCCGGCCGGC
>JADLCV010000102.1 GCA_020846995.1 Paracoccaceae bacterium | reverse complement strand
GTTTCTGCTCCGCTCCCTCGGCCGCGACAGCCGCTACCGCCGGGCCGGCGGCGTGAACCGGTGGCGGTTCCGGATCGTCCGCGAGGCCGGGGAGGACGGGCCCTTGGCTCTGGGCCCGGACCCGGGCGGCCGGGCCCAGCCGCGATGTGCCCCCCCCGGACCGCGGCCGGCGGGCCCCGGGGCCGCGCCCGCGGGCGCGTCCCGCGCCGCCGCCGGGCGGGGGGCGTGAGGCGGGGGCGTTTCCGCATCGTCCGCGAGGCCGGGGAGGACGGGGTGGACGCTCCGGGCCCGGCCCCCCCCCCGCGTCCCGGCCCTGCCGCGCGGCGCCCGCCCGGCCGCCGCCGGCGGGCCCCGGGGCCACCGCAAAGCCGGGGGGCGTGAGGCGGCCGCGTTTCCGGGTCCGGCGCGATCAGGGCAGGAACGGCGCCGTCGTTTCCGGGCCGGAACCGCTGCCCCGGTCCGGCCACGTTTCGGCCCGAACCCGGCCACCCCCGGCGGGGATTCCTCGGGCCGTGGCTGCTTCGGCTGCCCCCCGGTGTCGCGATGCAAGACCCCCCACCCGGCGCACGGCACCGGGGTTTCCGCCCTCCCCGGCGAGGTTTCCGGCCCGCGGGCGCGCCATCCGGCGCCAGGGGGACGACGGGCCCCGCCCCGCGCCGACGCCCGAGACGGGGCCCCCCTCCACCTTCTCGCCCCGGATCGCCCGCGGCCGCGCGGGGGGCATCGGCCGGCCGCGCCCCCGGTTCGCGGGAACGGTCGCGGCGACCGCGCCATCGTCCCGAAACGGCCGGGCGAAACCCCGCCCTCGCCCGCCGGGGCTCCGGCCCGCGCGGCAGGCGCCACCGCTGCCGCACCCCGGCCGGGGCGGGCATCGACGAGAGGCGGTGGTGCAGGCGCCCCCTCCGCCCGGCGACGGCCGCGCCCCGCCCGCGCCGGCGGGATCCCGGCGCGGGCTTGAAGGCGGGGCGGGCAGGGTCCAGAACGGCCTCCGGGGGGGCGGTCTGCGGGGAGGGGGGGAATGCGCGATTTCCAGTTGCCGGGGCGGTCGGCCGTCCATGCCGTGGGCGGGCTCTGCGCCACCTCGCACCCGCTCGCGGCGCGGGTCGCGGTCGACATCCTTGCTGCCGGCGGCAACGCCGCCGATGCCGCCCTCGCGGCGGCCGTGCTCCTCGGGGTCTGCGAGCCGCACATGTGCGGGCTCGGCGGCGATGCCTTCGTGCTCGTGAAGCCCGCCGGCGAGGAGCGGGTCGTGGGGATCAACGGCTCGGGCCGGGCCCCGGCGGGACTCTCGGCGGCGGCGCTGCGGGCGGCCGGGCACACGGCCATGCCGCTTGCCGGGGCCCTCGCGGTGACGCTTCCGGGCGCGGTCGACGCCTTCTGCCGGCTGGCCGCGGACTGGGGCCGGCTCGGCCTCGCGCGCTGCCTCGCGCCGGCCATCGCCCATGCCGAGGAGGGGGTGCCGGTCGCCCCGCGGGTGGCCTTCGACCTCGCCGAGGCCTCGGCCGTCCTCGCCGGACGGGCGCGGGACCACTACATGGCCGGCGGCCGGCCGCTCGCGACCGGCGACCGCTTCCGCGCCCCGGGGCTCGCCGAGGTCCTGCGGCGGATCGCCCGCGACGGCCGCGCCGGCTTCTACGAGGGCGAGGTCGCGGCCGACATGGTCGCGAGCCTCGCGGCCGCCGGCGGCTGCCACACGCTCGCGGACCTCGCCGCGACCGTGGCCGAGCCAACCGAGCCCGTCCGCAGCCGCTACCGCGACGTCGAGCTGATCGAGCATCCCCCGAACGGCCAGGGCGCGACCGCCTGCCTGATGCTCAACATCCTCGGGCGGTTCGATCTCGCCGGGCTCGATCCGCGGGGGGCGGCGCGGGCCCATCTCGAGGCCGAGGCGGCCAAGCTCGCCTACGACGCCCGTGACCGCTTCCTCGCCGACCCCGCCCATGTCCGGCGCCTCGAGCACATGCTCGCGCCGGCGACGGCGGCGCGGCTCGCGGCCCTGATCGACCCCGCCCGGGCCCTTCCCGACCCCGCGGCGGCGGCCGCGGCGGTCCACCTCGACACCGTCTGCCTCTCCGCCGTCGACCGCGACGGCATGGCGGTGTCGCTCATCCACTCGATCTACCACGCCTTCGGCGCGGGCCTCGCCTCGGACCGCTTCGGCATCCTCTTCCAGAACCGCGGCGCGGGCTTCACGCTCGCCGCCGGCCACCCCAACGAGGCCGGGGGCGGCAAGCGGCCCCTGCACACGATCATCCCCGCCATGCTTGCCCGCGGGGGACGGGTGGTGATGGCCTTCGGGGTCATGGGCGGCGCCTACCAGCCCTGCGGCCATGCCCGGCTGGTCTCGAACCTCGTCGATTTCGGCATGGAACTGCAGGAGGCGGTGGATGCGCCGCGAAGCTTCGCCGGCGCGGGCGGGATGGAGGTCGAGCGCGGCCATGCCGCGGACGTCCTCGACGCCCTCCGCGGCCTCGGCCAGCGCGCCCGCTGGGCCTCCCGCCCGCTCGGGGGGGCCCAGGCGGTGGTCATCGACCACGCCCGCGGCATCCTCGTCGGCGCCTCCGACCCGCGCAAGGACGGGATCGCCCTCGGCCTCTGACCCCCCGCCGGCGCCGGTTGACCGCGGGGCCGGCGCGGGCTACCGCGGGCCCGCCGGGGGGGGGGGAGGACGGGCGATGGACGCGCGAGCCACGGGGGCAGGGCCTCTCCGCGCGGGGCCGGCCGGCGCCGGCCGCGGCGGGGCCCGCCCGCCCGCGGGCCGGGCGGGTGGAGGGTCCGGCGTCCCGGGCCGGGCGGGCGGAGGGTCCGGGGTCCCGGGCCGGGCGGGCGGAGAGTCCGGGG